>NZ_JBIARC010000002.1:0-350877 GCF_042889625.1 Streptomyces sp. NPDC002573
GCGGCGAGGACGGCGTCCGGGGAGATGTCGCCGAAGGCCATGTTCGCTGAGGTTTCGTCGTTGACGCGGTGGGCGGTGCGGCCGGTGAGCTGGGCGCGGAGCATGGTGATGCCCTTGCCGAGTTCGGAGCCGAAGCGCTGCCCGCAGATCTCCAGATAGATGCCGGCGGCGCGGCCGAGCTGGGCGAGCCGGACCAGGGCGGTGATGATGCGGTCCCGTCGCTTCTCCTCCTCCTTGGTGGCGAAGAGGGCGAGTTCGGCGACCTCGTCGACCAGGACCACGACCGGGGTGGGGCGCAGGTGATCGGGCAGGTCCCAGATGTCGGCGGCGATCTCGGCGTCGGGGACGTCTGCGGTGATGCGCTGCTCGGTGCGGATGAGCTGGTAGACGCCTTCCATACGGGCCACGAGGGCTTCGAGGAGTTCGGCGGCGGTGTCAGGGTTGTCGGCGAGCGCGGAGAACCGGCGGGCCAGCGGGAACAGCTCCACCCCCTGTTTGCAGTCGATGCCCACCAGGGCGACGTCCATCGCAGCCAGCCCGGCGACCAGGTTGCGCTGGTAGACCGACTTCCCGGACTCGGTGGCGCCCAGGGTCAGCGCGTGCGGTATCGCCCGGTAGTCGCGGTAGTGAACCGAGCCGTCCTCCCGCAGCGCGACCGGGACCCGCATCGGGTGGGTGTCGGTCTTGGCGGGCATCTGCACCCGCTTGAGGACGTCGTAGCCGGTCATCCGCACCTCGACCACACCCGAGCGCACCTCACGCGAGGTGACGCCGTACATCGCAAAGGAGTGGCGCAGCCGGTCGGAGGCGGCGGCGACGTCGAAGGCGTCCTGCCCCGGACGGAGCTTGAGCCGCAGGACCAGGCCGGTCCTGGTCGGTCGGAGGCGCAGGATGCGCGGCGGGCGGGAGTCAGGCACGGGCCGGTTGGTGGCCCGGGCTAACGCCAGGCGCCAGCGCGAGGGCGGCATGGTCAGCCCGCAGGCATCCATGACGGAGGCGTAGCGGAACAAGACCCGCAGCGTGGCGAGGGTGACCCCGAAGGTCAGCCAGTACCAGGCGGGGCGCCGCCACCGCAGGAGACCCGCAGCGGCGACGACCAGCACGAGCGTGACCATGATGGCGGTCATGATCAGGCCGCCTTGGGCTTCGACGCAGCAGCGGCGAGCGAGGTGACCGCGACCGCGCGGAACGCGATCCCGTGCCGCTTCTGGCCGTTGAAGTCGTTCTCCCACGGCCGGGCGATCAGGCCCGTGAGCGCGACCGGCGTGCCCATCGCCAGCTCACCGGAGATACCGGGCTCGGGGACGGTGACGGACAGGATCTCGACCTCGTCGTTCGCCGCGAACATCACATCGACCGTCATCAGCTTCGCTCCGGTCTCGACGTCGGTGGCGATCTCGCCGGTACGGCGGTCCTTGACCTTCGGCTGCGGGGTCTTGGCGACCATCACGGTCGCGGCGGAGGTGTCGACGGGAATCTGACGCATGATGGAACTCCCTTGAAGAGGGGCGGGAGCGGCGTACTTGCTTGGCGGTGGGTCGCCGCTTCCGTGCGTTGGCCGATGACCGCAGCAAAGCTGCGGGGATTTGCGCTTCCAACTGGTGCGCACCAGTAGGTTGCATCTGGTGCGCACCAGATGTCAAGCAGTGTCGCCGCGATGGCTTCTCAACTCGCCTTACTGCGACAGTTCTAGGGAAGCGCCTCCGCCAACACCCCGGTAGCCAACAGGGGTTAACACCTGACGCGTTAACCCCTGCCGACCTGCGCTGATGTGAGGCATGCTGCAATGAGGTCCCTGTAACCCAGGCTGGGCGGCATGACGTGACGAACGGACTCAAGGCAGCAAGGAGCGCACGGGAGTGGTCGCAAGAGCGGCTGGTCCGAGAGATCGAGCGCTATGCGCGACAGCACATGCTCGACGTCGCATCCACCGCCAGCCTGCGCGTGTACGTCTCGGAGTGGGAGAACAGCCGACGCGCCATCTCGGCACGCTACGCGAAGATACTGCGAGCCTTGCTCGGCATCACTGACGACGAACTCAGCGGCAGGGCCGAGCTGCTGACGCCGATGACCATGACGGACGGATACGACGACCTCATGGGCCGGATAGACGCGGCTCGCAGTATCAGCCTGACCATGGTGAACACATTCATGGACCAGACCGAGCTGCTCAGGACCATGGACCGGCAGATGGGTGCCGCGAGCCTCGTCGATCAGATGACGGCCCACCTGGCGACCCTTGAGGACGCCCTCACCTTCGCCGTGCTGCCAGAAACCCGACGTCCAGTTGCCCGAGCACTGGCCGGAGCGGCGACGCTGGCGGCCTGGCAGGCACTCGACGTCGGAGCCGTTGAACGGGCCTGGCGCCACTACGAGTTAGGCAAACGAGCTGCCCAAGAAGCCGAAGAGCCGATGTACCTGGCGCACGCCACCGCCGAGCAGGCATACGTGCTCTGTGACGCGGGCCGGGCGCCCATGGCAGTGCAGCTGATACACGACGCGCAGCGACTCGGCGGCAAGACCATGTCCCCACGCCTCACCGCCTGGCTGTACGCAGCCGAAGCCGAAATCTGCGCCCGGGCAGGCCTTCCCGACGACTGCCAGCGCGCGCTGGAGAAAGCAGCGCGATCTCTCCCGCCAGGCGATGAAGCCCGCGATCCGGACATGCTGAGCATCTTCCTGAACGAAGGGCACCTCACCAGGTGGCGCGGCAACGCGCTCGCCCTGATCGGCAACGACGAGGCGGTAGGCAGCCTCTACACGGCCCTCGACAACGCCGACTCCACGTTCATACGGGCGTCCGCCGGACTCCGCTGCGATCTCGCCCAGGCACACATGGCCCGCGGCGAGTACGACCAGGCGCACGAGCACCTCCGCCAGGCCCGCTTGATAGCGAACCGCACGGGATCAGTCCGTCAGCGGCGGAGGATCGAGCAGCTCACGCAGCAGTTGTAGGCGAAGTGCCGGCGCCGCGCGAGGACAGAACATGCAGGAGAGCGACGAGCGTTCCCGAACCCATGAGTTCACCGCGTGCCATGAGCCCCGGGATGTCCGAGAGAGGCACCCAGGCGATGTGCCCCGCCTCTTCGAGGTCCGTCGGCTCCCCGACGAGCTTGGCGCCCTCGCCTACGAAGATCTCGTGTGGCGAGTCGACCATGCCGACCATGGGTTGGTAGGTGACCACGTGCTCAAGGCCCTCCGGCCGCCAGCCGGTCTCTTCCTCGACCTCACGCAGCGCGGTCTGCGTGGGCTCTTCACCGTCCTCGACGATGCCGCCCGGGAGTTCCCAGCCGAAGGAGTCAGGAACGAAGCGGTAGCGCCACATCATGAGCACACGGTCCTGGTCGTCGAGGACGGCCGCGATCGCCACACGGTGCAGCTTCACGACGTGATGCTCGAAGCGTTCGACTCCGGGCGGTTGGACGTCGACGAGGCTGAGTTTCACCCAGTGGTTGTCGTACAGGGTGCGCTCACCATGGATCTGCCACGGCTCGAGGTCCACTGGCACTTCCGTGGTCACGGACCGATCCGGCACCCGGTAGGAGCTGCGGCCGTGCACCTCGATGACGCCCTCGGCGACGAGCTTCGCGAGCACCTGACGCAGCGCTGTGCGGCCAATGCCCAGCTCTTCGGACAGCGTTCGCTCCGAAGGGATCTTGGAACCAGGCAGGTACTTCCCCGTCGAGATCCACTCACGGATCGTGCGGTAGACCCGCTCTGACTTTGGTCCCATCCCGCGCGCACGCTCCCCTGCGTCCTGTTAGGTCGGCCGAGCACAAGCCTAGCCGTGTAGCTACACGCATGAGTAGGCACGAACCGATCGCGGCGATCACCGACGATCACCGACGGGCGCGGTAAGACTTTCCCTACTTCATCAAGCACCCGTCGTCGCTTCGCTCCTCCGGGCGGGCGCGGGCGGCCGGCGGCGCCCGCGCTTATGTCTCCGCCCCGCTCGGCACCGCCGGCCGCCCGCTCCCGCCCAACAGGTAGGCACACGGAGCATGAGGTCAGAACACGTCGTGGCTGGGGCGGTCGGCTCCACGGCTTTTAGGCAGCCACCTTGGCGCGAGCCTCGAAGATCATGGCCCCACATCGGGCACTAACGGGCAGGTTCACAAGCCTGCCCGATTCGCGGGTCAGCGTAAGGGGCCATGATCACTCGCGCCAAGGCAGCTCCCGCCCAAAAGCCGTGGAGCCGACCGCGTGGTGAACGCGCAGGTCGGAACTGGCTGCTGCCGTCCTGGCTGAGGTCGGCGGCAGTCACCCGATTCACCCAAACGCTACACCTACTGCGACGACTTGCAGCCGCACAGTTACTTTAAGTAAGGGGGTGGTATTCGAAAGGAGGCTCCGTGTCTCGCACATGGCGTTCACTCAAGCCCGGCACGCTGGCACTGGCTCTGCTGACAACCTCCACGCTGATCTCGGTCGGTCCCAGCCTCATGGGGACGTCGGCCACCGCAAAGGCCCTACAGACCGCCATGTCCGGGGGAGACACAGGTCCCACCTCGCAGGCCGCCGCCCCCCTGTTTACCGAGGCGTCCGACTGGAAGCCGGTCGCCGACGCCCTCGGTCGTACCGGATCGCTGATGGGCGGGACCGTCTACCACGTCGCGCTGCCCCGCACCGACCTTAAAATCACCAGCAAGGGCGTGGCCATCAAAGCGGGTCTCGCGCTCGGCGGGTACGCGAACTTCGCCAAGTACCGCGACGGCGCCATGGTGATGGGCGACCTTGTGGTCACCGAGGACGAACTGCAAAGGGTCACGGACGCCCTGCAGAAGGCCGGCATCGAGCAGACAGGACTCCACAAGCACCTCCTGCAGCAGTCCCCCGCCGTCTGGTGGACCCACATCCACGGGATGGGCGACCCCGTCACCCTTGCCCGCGGCCTCAAGGAAGCCCTCGCGGCCACGAGCACCCCGGCCACCTCGCCGACAAAGCCTACTCAGCCCCGCATCGACCTGGACACCACCGCCATCGACAGCGCTATGGGCCGCAAGGGCACCGCCGACGGAGGCATCTACAAGTTCTCCATCCCCCGCCAGGACGCCGTCACCGACGGCACGCACATCCTGCCCCCAGCCCTGGGCATCAGCACCGCGGTCAACTTCCAGCCCCTCGGCAAGCGCAAGGCCGCAATCAACGGCGACTTCGTCATGACCGCCGACGAGGTGAACAAGGTCATCCGCGCCCTACGGCGCGGCGGCATCGACATCGTCGAGATCCACAACCACATGCTGAACGACCAGCCACGCCTGTTCTACCTGCACTTCTGGGCCACCGGCGACGGCACACGCCTCGCCAAGGCCATCCGCCAAGCACTCGACGTGACCAACCTCGTCAAGCCCACCACCTGACACATCAACCCCGTCCGTCGAGGAAACCCCAAGCCAGAGGCCCTGGACGGTTTCCACCCTGGCGGTACGGCAGTGGGGGGCGCATCTGTCAAGACCACATGCGGTGGCTGACATCAGCGGCTGACACCAACAGGCGCGTACAGCAGCGATCAGCGCCGGACTTCACCGGACGATCAGCCGAGGCTCAGCGCGAGTTGATGGACATCGCTGAGTCCCCGTGATCGACCTGATAGGGATGAGGCCAGACCTCAAAGCGTGCATCGGGCGCGGTGCGCCGTCCTCACTGATGGGCGGCGCACGGCCCCGAGGCACCACGCGGCGCATGTGAGTCATAGGCTTCGATCTTGAGCGAGGGGAATCTTATGGGTGGGGGCGTCGCAATCTGTTTGCTGTTGATGCTCGCTGCTGTCCTGGCGGTCGTAGCCACGGTGCTCGCAGTGTCCAAGGGGACACAACCGCGTAAGGCTCTTCCCTTCGGGTGCCTCATTAGTCTGCTGGCCGTCTTCTGGCCAACACTGCTCTTCACAGTCCTGATCGTTGCCCCGCACTTGTAGTTCGAGCCCGGACCGTGCCCGTTGCGTGCCCGTTCTGACGGGACGCAGCGGGGACTCACGGGGAACAGCGGCGCCGACCACGCTCCGGCCCAGGTCAGCGACTTCGCAAGTCAGCCGCCACCCGCATACGGCGTCTTCCAAACTGGGGCTCTAGGCGCCGACAATCAGCCGGGCTGGAGCTTTCCCGTCGCGGTGAGGGTGACCGACGCTGTCCACCAGTCGCGTGATCCACACGGATCATGCGTGGTGTGGTGCACGAGCCGCACCAAGGTGTTGGTCCGGAGCACCTGCTGTCCGGCCTGGTCCGCGGTGAGGGTGATTGGCACTATGCGGCGTGGGTCGGTGCCGGGTGAAGTCGGGACGTGCAGGTGCGCTCCGACAACCCCGCCTGGGTACGAAACGCAGTGAGTGCCGGCGCAGGCTCGCATTGTCGCCTGCGGGTGCGATCGCGTCCAAGCCGAGACGTTTAGTTGGACGGAGGGAAACGCATATACCGCCGAGGCCGCACATACTGTCGGCTGGGTCGTGCACCCAGCAAGCGCACCGATCATGACCGTGCTGGCCCCAAGCAGGCGGACCATGCTGACGTGTGTCGCACCCGGCACCGTGAAACGAGGGCTCATATCCATGAGACCTTGCTGCACCGATTTTGGTTGCCGCGGACGGCCCAACTTGCATCAGGCGCTTGTGAGCGCTGGGCCGTCTGTGGGCCGTCCGGGGGCGGCCGACGACGACCAACGCTGACAACCACCGACGGTTAGTCGCAGGTCGCAGCGTTGATCGATTGCACGGCCGCAGGTCAGAGACCCGGCCCGTCACTTCTTCGGCTTCTGTTCCAACTCGGCGACCGGGCGACCGGCTGAGCGGAGCCTTAGGAGTCGTCCTTCTCCGCGACTGGACCGTGCACGTGGAACTCGATCAGTTGGTACAGCAGACGACGCGACAGATGGCGTTCGCATTCCGGGCAGCTCACCCGCCCCTGTTCCTCGTGCATACGCGTACCGTCGGCTGGGCAGTGCCAGAGTCCGCCCCATCGAAAGGATGACGGGGGTTCCGGACCGCCATCGCAAGTGACCCACTCGGCGAGCTCCTGCTGGACGGTCCGGGACAGTTCCATGCCTCCAACCCGGCAGACCAACTCGCCGTCGGAGCCCTCCAGCAGGTTCCCGCAACGGGGACATCTCATGGGGCAGCACATTAGTCGGTTGGGCAGCTGGAAAGGTGCACGGGGCAATCCACGGCCGTCTCTGAGCCGTCCGAGGCTCCACGAAGCCACCCAACGATGATTGGCCTGCCAGTAGCCTGCGCCGTGGTGCGCTTGACGTTGGAGGCTCTGTGGACGCTACCGCCCTTACCCGTCCTGACCGACTGTGGTCGGCCCGAGAGGTCTTGGCGAGGCCGAGCCCGGTGCCGGCCGCGGCCGGGGTCTACGGGTGGCATTTCAAGGAGTCGCCCCACCCGGACCTGGGCTCCGAACGACTGCTCTACGTCGGTATAGCTCCGCGCCCCATGTCGAACCGGACCAGCACTCAGAACCTGCGGAAGCGCGTGCGTTACCACTATCGGGGCAACGCGGCCGGCTCAACCCTTCGCCTCACCCTCGGTTGCCTCCTAGGCCTGGAGCTGCGTCGTGTCGGCAACGGGACCCGCCTGACCTTCGGCAAGGCCGGAGAGGCCGTCCTCAGTCAGTGGATGGCCGACAACGCACAAGTGTGCTGGCTGGAGCACCACGAGCCGTGGACGATGGAGTCGGAGCTCATCTCCCAGCTCGACCTGCCGCTGAACCTCGACCAGAACCGCCACAACGGCTTCCACGACCGTCTCAAGGAGCTGCGCGCCAGAGCGCGTGAGCGGGCGAGAGCACTGCCCATCAGCGCGTAGAGCGTCCGGCTGACATCACCAGCTGACATCAACGGCGCCGAACCAGAGCGGACGACGGCGGCTCGGGCTGGAGTATCGGGCAGCCGCGAGGATCCGTTCCCGGAGGTCGCCTGACCCAGAGAACGAACTTACAAGGCGGTGTATCTCCCAACGCATGAGCGCCCTCCCGGGCCGTCCTGGGGCCGTGAAAGGGCGCTCAACGATGACCAACGTCGACAACTGCCGACAGCTCAACGGCAGGTCAGAGCGCTGATCGATGAGGCGGCCGCACGTCACGGCCGCCCATGGTCAGTTGTGGCTGTGCAGGATCTCGTTCAGGCCGCCCCAGACCGCGTTGTTCGGGCGGGCCTCGACCGCGCCCGTGACCGAGTTGCGGCGGAAGAGGATGTTGGAGGCGCCGGAGAGTTCACGGGCCTTGACGATCTGGCCGTCGGGCATGGTCACCCGGGTGCCGGCGGTGACGTACAGGCCGGCCTCGACGACGCACTCGTCGCCGAGGGCGATGCCGACGCCCGCCTCCGCGCCGATCAGGCAGCGCTCCCCGATGGAGATGATCACGTTGCCGCCGCCGGAGAGCGTGCCCATGGTGGACGCGCCGCCGCCGATGTCCGAACCGTCGCCGACCACGACGCCCGCGGAGATACGGCCCTCGACCATGGAGGTGCCGAGCGTGCCGGCGTTGAAGTTCACAAAGCCCTCGTGCATGACCGTCGTGCCCTCGGCCAGGTGGGCACCGAGACGCACCCGGTCGGCGTCGGCGATCCGGACGCCCTTCGGGAGGACGTAGTCCGTCATGCGCGGGAACTTGTCGACGGACGTCACCTGGAGGTGCAGGCCCTCGGCGCGGGCGGTGAGGCGCACCTTCTCGACGTCGTCGACGGCGACCGGGCCGAGCGAGGTCCAGACGACGTTGGCGAGGAAGCCGAACATGCCGTCCAGGCTCAGGCCGTGCGGCTTGACCAGGCGGTGCGAGAGCAGGTGCAGGCGCAGATAGACGTCGTGCGCGTCGATCGGCTTGTCGTCGACGGAGGCGATGACCGTGCGGACCGCGATCACCTCGACGCCCCGGCGGGCGTCCGGGCCGATCGCCCGCGCGGCGCCTTCGCCGAGCAGTTCCACGGCATGCTCGGGCGACAGCCGCTCGGTGCCGGACGGGCCGGGCTCGGCGGCCAGCTCGGGCGCGGGGAACCAGGTGTCGAGAACGGTGCCGTCGGTGGCGATGGTGGCGAGGCCGGCGGCCACGGCACCGGTGGTGCGAGGAGCAGTCGTGTCGGTCATGAGGGAAACCTAACGTGGCGGGGGGCGCGCGGGCGAACCGGTGAACGAGCCGTCTCACGAGCCGGGCCCGGCACCGCGCACCGGGCGCCCACGAGAGTCAGCCCTCCAGCACCCGTCGGAGCATCTCGCGCGCGTACTCCTCGTCGTACTCCGCCCCCGTCAGCAGCACCTGGAGACAGATCCCGTCCATCAGCGCGAGCAGCGCCCGCGCGGTGACCGGGTCGGTGCGGTGGGACAGCCGCTCGGCCGTCTCCTCCGTCCACTCCGCGGCGACCGGGCGCAGGGCGGGCCGGCGCAGGGCCGCGAGGTACAGCTCGTACTCCAGCTCCACGCCCGTTCGGTCGCCGCCCAGCCACGTCCCCAGGGCATGGGCGAGGTCAGCCGCGAGATCGCTATCCGTGGACTGCGGCAGACCGCTGTCGGCGAGGGCCTTGGCGAAACCCTCGTTCGTCTGCCGCAGTGCGGCGACCATCAGCTCGTCGAGGGTCTTGAAGTGGTACGTCGTGGAGCCGAGCGGCACGTCGGCCTCGGCGGCGACGGAGCGGTGGCTCAGTCCGGCCAGGCCCTTCTTCCCCACCACCCGGATCGCCGCGTCCACGATCCGCTGCCGCCGCTCGGGGTCGTAGCGCCGGGGCATCAGTGAGCACCTCCGAGGTTCAGGACCACCACCCCGCCGACGATCAGCACGATGCCGGCGATCTTCGCGAGACCCAGCCCCTCCCCGAAGAGCACCAGGCCGAGGGCGGCCACGGTCGCGGTGCCGACCCCTGCCCAGATCGCGTAGGCCGTGCCGATCGACAGGGTCTTCAGACACTGGGCGAGCAGCGCGAAGGACACGATGTACCCGAGGAGGGTCACCAGGGACGGCCCCAGCTTGCTGAAGCCCTCGCTGTACTTCATGGCGGTGGTGGCGGCGACTTCGGCAGCTATCGCCCCGGCGAGGAACGCGTATCCCATGTGTACGAGTGTACGCGCGATATGTACGGCCGTACACATCCCGTCACACCCCCATCCACACCCCATCAACGCCCCCGCCCAGGCCCCCGTCCACGGCCCCGTCCACGGCCCCATCCACGAACCCGCCCGCAGCCCCGTCCACAGCCCTTCCACCCCGGGTCGACGCGCAGCCCGCCTCGGCCCTGCGCGCAGCCGTGGGCGCGCGAGAGCAGCGGCCGACGCGGCCTCGCGCAGGATTGTCTGACACAGCGTCAACAGCCGTTCATCCACTGCCCGGACGCACAGATCACAGCATGGAGAAACCGCTCTCTAAGAGGGTGCTACCGACCGGTCATGTCCACTACTGTTTCACCGGTTACCCACCCGGTGTCCACGGCCGCCGCCCTTCCGCGCGCCCGTGACCGGGTCGCCTCTGCCTTTCCCCTGCTCCCCTGTTGGGTCACACCCACTCGACGATTCCGCGTACGCCGTCAGGCGACGCCGAGGGAACCGCGCATGCCAGAACAGAACCCCCCACTCACCCCTGACCGCCCCGCCCACCCCCCCGTCTGGGAGACAGGCGTGGCCCCCGGCGAGCCCCGCACGCCCGGGAGCCGCCGGCTCTGGGCGGCCGGCCTGATAGCCGTGGCCGTCTTCTCCTCCAGCACGCTGGCGATCTCCTTGCTGGACAGGAACACTGACGGCCCGTCACCCGGCAGCGACGGGGACACCGCGGTCGCGCTGAGCGGCCCGGACGGGCTCGGCTTCACGCTGCCCGCCGCCCCCGTGGCGGCCCCCAGCGGAAAGAGCGGCATGACCTCCGTCCGGTCGTCGGCCTCGGTGGACGGATCGGCCTCCGCGTCGCCCGCGACGCCCACGGCCGGATCGGGGTCCGCCACCCATCCGTCGAAGGGCGGCGCGCCGGCCTCCTCCGGCAAGCCCGGCACGTCCACGTCGTCCGCCACCTGGCGCTCGGTCCGGTCGGTCAACTACCCGGACCGCTACTGGCAGGTGAGCGGCGACATCGTGCGGCTGGACCCGGCCGGTTCCGCCTCCGCCCAGCGTGCCGCGACCTTCAAACTGGTGAAGGGGCTGGCCGATGACTCGTGCTACTCCTTCGCCACGGCCGACGGCACCTATCTGCGGCACCGCGACTTCCTGCTGCGGGCCGAGGCCGACGACCGCTCCGCGCTCTTCGCGCAGGACGCCACCTTCTGTCCCCGTGTCTCGTCCTACCCCGGCGCGGTCATGCTGGAGTCGGTGAACTATCCGGGTCGTTTCCTGCGCCACCGGAACTTCCGGCTCAAGCTGGATCCGAACCAGAACAGCGACCTCTACCGGGCGGACTCCGCGTTCCGGCTGGTGGACGGCCTGAGCTGAACAACAGGAAACGGCGACGCCCGTCGGGCGTCGCCGTTCTCCGCGGCCGGGAAGGCCGAAAGGAGCTCAGGGGTCAGGGCGACCTCGGAGAGGTCGGGGGAGCTCAGACGTTGAAGCCGAGCGCCCGAAGCTGCTCACGGCCATCGTCCGTGATCTTGTCGGGACCCCACGGCGGCATCCAGACCCAGTTGATCCGCAGCTCGCTCACCAGACCGTCCGTGGCGGACTTGGCCTGGTCCTCGATGACGTCCGTCAGCGGGCAGGCCGCCGAGGTCAGGGTCATGTCGACGGTGGCGATGTTGGCCGACTCGTCGATGTGGATGCCGTAGATCAGCCCGAGGTTGACGACGTCGATGCCCAGCTCGGGGTCGACGACGTCCATCAGGGCCTCGCGGAGCTCATCCTCCGAGACCGGCTTCATCTCCACGGTGTCGCTCATGCCGTCTTCCTTTCGGCGTCGGCCCCGCCCAGGGCCTGGGCCGTCGCGTCCTTCCACGCCATCCAGCTCAGGAGGGCGCACTTGACCCGTGCCGGGTACTTGGAGACACCCGCGAACGCGACCGCGTCCTCCAGGACGTCCTCCATCGCGTCGTCGGGCTCGATCCTGCCCTTTGACTGCATCAGCTCCAGGAAGGTCTCCTGGACCTTCTGCGCCTCCGCCACGTCCTTGCCGACGAGGAGTTCGTTCAGCACGGAGGCCGAGGCCTGGCTGATCGAGCAGCCCTGGCCCTCGTACGAAACGTCCTTGATCGTCGTGCCGTCGTACTTCACACGCAGCGTGATCTCGTCGCCGCAGGTCGGATTGACATGGTGCACCTCGGCGTCGCCGTCCCGGAGACCACGCCCGTGCGGGTGCTTGTAGTGGTCCAGGATGACTTCCTGGTACATCGAATCCAGTTTCACAGCGACCAACCTCGCGTCCTGTCGTCCGTTGCGTGGTCATTCGGCCGGGGGGCCGGGGGTTGCCCCCCGGGATAACTCAGCACGGTCTCAGCACGCCCTTCAGCCGAAGAAGTTCCGTACGTGCTCCAGCCCCTCGACCAGTGCGTCGATCTCGGCCGGCGTGGAGTACAGATAGAACGACGCTCGCGTGGTCGCAGGAATTCCGTACCGCAGGCAGACGGGACGGGCGCAGTGGTGCCCGACCCGGACCGCGATGCCCTGCTCGTCCAGGACCTGACCCACGTCGTGCGGGTGGATGTCACCCAGCGTGAAGGAGATCGCCGCGCCCCGGTCCTCGGCCGTGGTGGGGCCGATGATCTTCAGGTCGGGGACCTCGCCCAGCCGCTTCACCGCGTACTCGGTGAGCGCGTGCTCATGGGCGAGGATCTTGTCCATGCCGATCGAGGTCAGATAGTCGATCGCCGCGCCCAGACCGACCGCCTGCGCGATCGGCGGGGTGCCCGCCTCGAACTTGTGCGGGGCGGGGGCGTACGTCGACGAGTGCATCGACACCGTCTCGATCATCTCTCCGCCGCCCAGGAACGGAGGAAGGTCCTCCAGCAGCTCCTGGCGGCCCCAGAGAACGCCGATACCCGTCGGGCCGCACATCTTGTGGCCGGTGAAGGCCACGAAGTCGGCCTGCAGCGCCTGCACGTCCAGCGGCATGTGCGGCGCGGCCTGGGAGGCGTCGATGCACACCAGCGCACCGACCTCCTGGGCGCGGCGGACTATCGCCTCGACCGGGTTGACCGTGCCCAGGATGTTGGACACCAGCACAAAGGAGACGATCTTCGTCTTCTCGGTGATGATCTCGTCGATGTTCGACAGGTCCAGCCGGCCGTCGTCCGTGAGACCGAACCACTTCAGCTTCGCGCCGGTGCGCTGCGAGAGCAGCTGCCACGGGACGATGTTGGAGTGGTGCTCCATCTCCGTGATGACGATCTCGGTGTCGCGGTCCACGCGGTAGGGCTCGTCGGCCCAGCCCAGCATGTTCGCCACGAGGTTGAGCGACTCGGAGGCGTTCTTGGTGAAGATGACCTCGTCGCGACTCGGCGCGTTGATGAACTCGGCGACTTTGTCACGCGCGCCCTCGTACAGCGCCGTGGCCTCCTCGGCGAGCACATGCACACCGCGGTGGACGTTGGCGTTGTAGCGCTCGTAGTACTCGCTGAGGACGTCGAGCACCTGGCGCGGCTTGTGCGAGGTCGCCGCGTTGTCCAGGTACACGAGCTTCTTGCCGTCGTGGACCAGACGGTCCAGGACGGGGAAGTCCTTGCGGATCGCCTCGGTGTCGAGGAGGCCCGGCAGCTGTGTCACGCGGATACGCCACCCTTCGTGTACGCCTCGTAGCCCTCGTCCTCCAGCTTGTCGGCGAGCTCGGCACCGCCGGACTCGACGATCCGCCCGCCGGAGAAGACGTGGACGAAGTCGGGCTTGATGTAGCGCAGGATGCGCGTGTAGTGCGTGATCAGCAGGGTGCCGACCTCGCCGGTCTCGCGGACGCGGTTGACGCCCTCGGAGACGATGCGGAGCGCGTCGACGTCCAGACCCGAGTCGGTCTCGTCGAGGATCGCGACCTTCGGCTTGAGCAGTTCGAGCTGAAGGATCTCGTGGCGCTTCTTCTCACCGCCGGAGAAACCCTCGTTCACGTTGCGCTCGGCGAAGGAGGGGTCCATGTGGAGACGCTCCATGGCCTCCTTGACCTCCTTCACCCAGGTGCGCAGCTTCGGCGCCTCGCCGCGGACGGCCGTGGCGGAGGTGCGGAGGAAGTTGGAGACCGAGACGCCGGGGACCTCGACCGGGTACTGCATCGCCAGGAACAGGCCCGCGCGGGCGCGCTCGTCGACGGACATCTCCAGGACGTCCTCGCCGTCGAGCAGCACGGTGCCGCTGGTGATCGTGTACTTGGGGTGACCCGCGAGCGAGTAGGCGAGGGTCGACTTGCCGGAGCCGTTGGGGCCCATGATGGCGTGCGTCTCGCCCTGCTTCACGGTGAGGTCGACGCCCTTGAGGATCTCCTTCGTGGCGTTGTCGGCCTCGACGGTGACGTGCAGGTCTCGGATTTCAAGCGTTGCCATGGGTGCCTCAGGACTCCTGGGTGAGGGAGACGAGCACGTCGTCCCCTTCGATCTTTACGGGGTATACGGGGACGGGGCGCGTCGCGGGAAGAGCGTCGGGCTTGCCGGACCGCAGGTCGAAGCGCGAGCCGTGCAGCCAGCACTCGATGTGGCAGTCGTCGACCTCGCCCTCGGACAGCGAGACGTTGGCGTGCGAGCAGATGTCGTTGATGGCGAACACCTCGCCCTCCGTGCGCACGACGGAGACCGGCGTGCCGTCGAGTTCCACCCGCTTCGGGGTGTCCTCCTCCAGCTCGCTGAGCCCACAGACGCGTACGAACTTCGACGAGTCAGTCATGCGACCGAGGCCTCCAGCTCCTCTTCGATCTTGGCGAGCAGCCGCTCCTCGATGTCCGCGACGCCGATCTGCTGGACCAGCTCGGCGAAGAAGCCGCGCACCACCAGACGGCGGGCCTCGTGCTCCGGGATACCGCGGGCCATCAGGTAGAAGAGCTGCTCGTCGTCGAAGCGGCCGGTGGCGCTGGCGTGGCCGGCGCCGACGATCTCGCCGGTCTCGATCTCCAGGTTGGGGACCGAGTCGACGCGGGCGCCGTCGGTCAGCACGAGGTTGCGGTTCATCTCGTACGTGTCGGTGCCCTCGGCCTTGGCCTCGATGAGCACGTCGCCGATCCACACGGCGTGCGCGTCGTCGCCCTGGAGCGCGCCCTTGTAGACGACGTTCGACTTGCAGTGCGGGGTGTTGTGGTCGACGAAGAGCCGGTGCTCCTGGTGCTGGCCCTTGTCGGTGAAGTAGAGCCCGAACAGCTCGGCCTCGCCGCCGGTGCCCGCGTAGGTCACACGCGGGTTGATGCGCACCACGTCGCCGCCGAAGGTCACGACGACCGACTTGAAGGAGGCGTCCCGGCCGATCAGCGCGTTGTGCTGGGCCGCGTGCACCGCCTTGTCGTCCCAGTCCTGGACGGAGACGACGGTCAGCTTGGCGCCGTCGCCCAGCAGGTAGTCGACGTTGGCGGAGAGCACCGCGTCACCGGTGTGGTCGATGACCACGACGGCCTCGGCGAAGGCGCCGAGCTCGATCACCTGGTGGCCGAAGGCGGTGCCGCCCTGGCCGTGCACGGCGATACGGATCGGCTCGGTGAGGACGGTCTCCTTCGGCACGGTGACGACCGAGGCCTGCTCGAAGACGGAGTACGCCTGGGCGGCGACGCGGTCCACCGGGGTGCCCGCCTTGCCGAGCCGGGCGTCGTCACGGCCGACGGTCTCGACGGTGACGCCCTCGGGGGCCTCGACGGTCACCTTCACGCCGTCGCCGTTCGCGACGGCGGTGCCGTCGTGCAGACCACGCAGGCGCTCCAGCGGCGTGAACCGCCATTCCTCCTCGCGGCCGTGCGGCACCGGGAAGTCCGCCACGTCGAAGGACGGCGGCGCACTCATGCGCGTGGCGACGGTCGACTCGGCGGCGACCGCGATCTGGCCCGCGGTGGTGGAGCCCACGGGGATGTTCTGAGCCTCAGCCATGGCTGTCGGTCTGCTCTCTTCCTACGTCAGAAATCTGCGTGCTGCTGTCGGGGGCCGGGTCTCAGCCGACCGCGCCTTCCATCTGCAGCTCGATCAGCCGGTTGAGTTCGAGCGCGTACTCCATGGGCAGCTCCTTGGCGATCGGCTCGACGAAGCCGCGCACGATCATCGCCATCGCCTCGAACTCGGAGAGGCCGCGGCTCATCAGGTAGAAGAGCTGGTCCTCGGAGACCTTGGAGACGGTCGCCTCGTGGCCCATGGACACGTCGTCCTCGCGGACGTCGACGTACGGGTACGTGTCCGAGCGGGAGATGGTGTCGACGAGCAGCGCGTCGCACAGCACGTTCGACTTGGAGCCGTGCGCGCCCTCGCCGATCTCGACCAGACCTCGGTAGGACGTACGGCCGCCGCCACGCGCCACGGACTTCGACACGATGTTGGACGAGGTGTTCGGCGCCATGTGGACCATCTTGGAGCCGGCGTCCTGGTGCTGGCCCTCGCCGGCGAAGGCGATGGAGAGTGTCTCGCCCTTGGCGTGCTCGCCCATCAGGTAGACGGCCGGGTACTTCATCGTCACCTTGGAGCCGATGTTGCCGTCGATCCACTCCATGGTGGCGCCCTCGTAGGCCACGGCGCGCTTGGTGACCAGGTTGTAGACGTTGTTCGACCAGTTCTGGATGGTCGTGTAACGGCAGCGGGCGTTCTTCTTGACGATGATCTCGACGACCGCGGAGTGCAGCGAGTCCGACTTGTAGATCGGGGCCGTGCAGCCCTCGACGTAGTGCACGTAGGCACCCTCGTCGACGATGATCAGGGTCCGCTCGAACTGGCCCATGTTCTCCGTGTTGATACGGAAGTAGGCCTGAAGCGGGATCTCCACGTGCACGCCCGGCGGCACGTAGATGAAGGAGCCGCCGGACCACACGGCGGTGTTCAGCGCGGCGAACTTGTTGTCACCCGCCGGGATGACCGTGCCGAAGTACTCCTTGAACAGCTCCGGGTGCTCCTTGAGCGCCGTGTCGGTGTCCAGGAAGATGACGCCCTGCTCCTCCAGGTCCTCGCGGATCTGGTGGTAGACGACCTCCGACTCGTACTGGGCCGCGACACCGGCCACGAGGCGCTGCTTCTCCGCCTCGGGGATGCCGAGCTTGTCGTACGTGTTCTTGATGTCCTCGGGCAGGTCCTCCCAGGACTCCGCCTGCTTCTCCGTGGAGCGCACGAAGTACTTGATGTTGTCGAAGTCGATGCCCGACAGGTCCGAGCCCCAGTTCGGCATGGGCTTCTTCTCGAAGAGCTTCAGACCCTTGAGGCGCAGCTTGGTCATCCACTCCGGCTCGGACTTCTTGCCGGAGATGTCACGGACGACGTCCTCGTTCAGACCGCGCTTCGCCGCGGCACCGGCCTCGTCGGAGTCGGCCCAGCCGTATTCGTACTTGCCCAGGCCCTCGAGTTCGGGGTGGGCAGTCTCCGTGGGGAGAGTCATGCGGGGTTCCTCCCGGCCGTGCTGGCAGATGCGTTGTGGGTGGTCTCGGAAATCTTTGGGGCTTTGGTCGCCGGGGGCGTCTTGGGGATGAACGTCGTGCAGACGCCGTCACCGTGCGCGATCGTCGCCAGTCGCTGGACATGCGTGCCGAGCAGCTCGGAGAAGATCTCCGTCTCGGCCTCGCACAGCTGGGGGAACTGTTCCGCGGCGTGGGCGACCGGGCAGTGGTGCTGGCAGAGCTGTTCGCCGACCGGCGCGCTGCGCGCCGTGGCAGCGTACCCGTCCGCGCTCAGCGCCTTGGCCAGGGCTTCGGTCCGCCGTTCGGGGTCGGCGGCCTCGATGGCCCGGCGGTAGGCGGTGGCCTGCTCGGCGATCCTCGCGCGCGCGAAAGCGACGACGGCCTCGTCCCCGCCGAACCGCTCCTGGATCCAGCGCAGCGCGTCCACGGCCAGCTTGTCGTACGACTGGTCGAAGGCGTCCCGGCCGCAGTCGGTGAGCGCGAAGACCTTGGCGGGACGGCCGCGCGTACGCGCCCCGTACACCCGCTGCTCGCGCGCCTGGACCACGGTGTCCGCGACCAGGGCGTCCAGATGCCGGCGTACGGCCGCCTGGGTGAGTCC
Source organism: Streptomyces sp. NPDC002573 (assembly GCF_042889625.1). Taxonomy (NCBI): domain Bacteria; kingdom Bacillati; phylum Actinomycetota; class Actinomycetes; order Kitasatosporales; family Streptomycetaceae; genus Streptomyces; species Streptomyces sp. NPDC002573. The sequence continues at coordinate 18,031 of NZ_JBIARC010000002.1, forward strand.
CAGCCGTCCGGCCAGCTCGGCGACGGTCGACGGGCCGTGGTCCAGGATGGAGCGCGCGACCCGGTTGCGCGTGGAGCGCTCCCCGGTCCCGAGTTCCTCCTGAGGGGCCCCCGTAGGTGCCTCCTGGGCCTCGCCGACGTTTTTCACAACGCCATTGTTGCGTAATTCCTCGAAGACTGACAAGCGGCGTCGGAGTGGGCCGCCGGTGCGGTACATCACTTAGGCATACCTAAACTGACCTGCGCAAACGATCTCTGATCGATCAAACGGGTGGCGGTCCGCGATGGTCTGCGCGAGACTCCCGGACCATGTCCACACCCCCTCCGACCGGCCCTCTTGTCACCCGGGACACGGTCTTCGCGCAGCTGCGCACGCTCGGCGTCCAGCCCGGCGAGACCCTCCTCGTGCACTCCTCGCTCAGCGCGCTCGGCTGGGTCTGCGGAGGCGCCGTCGCGGTCGTCCAGGGGCTGCTCGACGCGCTCGGCCCGGACGGCACCCTGGTGGTCCCCACCCAGACCGGGCATCTCTCGGACCCGGCGGTGTGGTCCCGTCCCCCGGTGCCCCGGGAGTGGTGGGGCACGATCCGCGCCACGATGCCCGCCTACGACCCGCTCGTCACCCCCTCGCTCGGGGTCGGGGTGATACCGGAGACCGTCCGGCGATGGCCGGGTGCCCTGCGCAGCGCGCACCCGCAGACCTCCTTCGCGGCCGTCGGAGCCCGGGCGGCGGAGGTGGTCGCGGGGCACGCGACCGACTGCCGGCTCGGCGAGCACAGCCCGCTGGCGCGGCTGGAGACGATGGGAGCCCGGGTGCTCCTGCTGGGCACGGGCTACGACACCTGTACGAGCTTCCATCTCGCCGAGTACCGGATCCCCTCCCCTCTGGTCCGGGTGGGACGGCCCGGACCGGACGGCTGGGAGGTGGTGACCGAGGTCTCGATCACCTCCGACCGGTTCGACGAGCTGGGCCATGACTTCGAGCGGGACCGTGCGGTGATCCGCGCAACGGTGGGCGCGGCCCGCGCACGGCTCTTCCCGGTGGCGGACGCGGTGGCCTACGCGCAGCGGTGGCTGGGCCTGCACCGGCCACGAGACGAGTAGTTTTCGGACCCCCTCGTCCGGCGCGCGGCGCGCCTACCTAGACTCTGGCCCATGCGAAGTGAGCCGGTCATCCAGGTGCAGTCCCTGGTGCAGCGGTACGGCACGAAGACCGCTGTGGACGGCCTCGACCTGGTGGCCGAAGCGGGTGTCACCGCCGTACTCGGCCCCAACGGGGCGGGCAAGACGACCACCGTCGAGACCTGCGAGGGATACCGGAGGCCGGACTCCGGCACGGTGCGCGTCCTCGGCCTCGACCCGGTCCGCGACGCCGCCGCGCTGCGCCCCCGCATCGGCGTGATGCTCCAGTCCGGCGGTGTGTACGCGAGCGCCCGCGCCGAGGAGATGCTCCGGCACGTGGCGAAGCTGCACGCCCACCCGCTGGACGTGGACACGCTCATGGAGCGGCTCGGGCTCGGCAGCTGCGGACGGACGCCCTACCGGCGGCTGTCCGGCGGCCAGCAGCAGCGGCTGGCGCTCGCGATGGCCATAGTCGGCCGCCCGGAGCTGGTCTTCCTGGACGAGCCCACCGCCGGCCTGGACCCGCAGGCCCGCCGCGCCACCTGGGACCTGGTGCGCGATCTGCGTGCCGACGGCGTCTCCGTGATCCTGACGACCCACTTCATGGACGAGGCCGAGCAGCTCGCCGACGATGTCGCGATCATCGACGCGGGCCGGGTCATCGTCCAGGGCTCCCCCGAGGAGCTGTGCCGCGGCGGCGCCGAGAACACGCTGCGCTTCACGGGCCGGCCGGGCCTCGACGTGGGGTCCCTGCTCAAGGCCCTGCCGGCGGACTGCACGGCGGCGGAACTGACGCCGGGCGCGTACCGCGTCGTCGGCAAGGTCGATCCTCAGCTGCTCGCCACGGTCACCTCCTGGTGCGCCCAGCACGGGGTGATGCCGGACCGGATCTCCGTCGAACGGCACACCCTCGAAGACGTCTTCCTGGAAATGACCGGCAAGGAGCTGCGCTCATGACCACCGCCGGTACGTACACCCCCGAGCCCGGCGCCGCGCCGCTGGCGCGGATGATCGCGGCGCAGGCCGTGCTCGAGACGAAGATGCTGCTGCGCAACGGCGAGCAGCTGCTGCTGACGGTCGTCATCCCGACGCTGCTGCTGGTCCTCTTCAGCTCGGTCGACATCGTGGACACCGGCGCGGGCAAGGCGGTGGACTTCCTCACCCCCGGCATCCTCGCGCTCGCAGTGATGTCGACCGCGTTCACCGGGCAGGCCATCGGGACGGGCTTCGAGCGCCGCTACGGCGTGCTGAAGCGGCTCGCGTCCTCGCCGCTGCCCCGCTGGGCCCTGATGACCGCGAAGACGGCCTCCGTCCTGGTCACCGAGATCCTCCAGGTGATCCTGCTGACGGTCATCGCCTTCGCGCTGGGCTGGTCGCCGCACGGCAACCCGTTCGCCGTGCTGCTCCTGCTGGTCCTGGGGACGGCGGCGTTCTCCGGGCTCGGTCTGCTGATGGCGGGCACGCTGAAGGCGGAGGCCACCCTGGCCGCGGCGAACCTGGTCTTTCTGCTGCTGCTCGTCGGCGGCGGTGTGATCGTGCCGCTGGACAAGTTCCCCTCCGGCGCGCAGGACGTCCTCGGCCTGCTGCCGATCTCCGCGCTCTCGGACGGCCTCAGGAGCGTCCTCCAGCACGGTGCCGGCATGCCCGTCGGCGACCTGGGGATCCTCGCGGTGTGGGCGGTCGTGGGACTGGCCGTGGCCGGCCGGTTCTTCCGCTGGGAGTGAGTGGCCGGCCATGGGCCCGACCCACGTGAATTCATGCACAAGCGGCCCCCTACGATGAGGGGCGTGCCAAACGTGACCCGCGCCGATGCCGTAGCGGCCGTGCGCAACCCGCTCGCCTTCATCGCCGCACGCTGGACCCCGGAACCCCGGACGGTGCAGCGGGCGGCGTTCGCCGCGCTCGCCATGTCGGTGGTCCTCGTGGTCACCGGTGGTGCCGTGCGCCTGACCGGCTCGGGGCTCGGCTGCCCGACCTGGCCGGAGTGCACGAACGACTCGCTGACCACGACCAGCGCGATGGGCCTGCACGGCGCCATCGAGTTCGGCAACCGCATGCTGACGTACGTGCTGTGCGCGGCGGTCGGCTGGGCGATCATCGCGGCGCGCTCGGAGAAGCCGCGGCGGCGCAGCCTCACCCGGCTCGGCTGGGCGCAGTTCTGGATCGTGATGAGCAACGCGATCCTCGGCGGCATCGTCGTCCTCGTCGGTCTCAACCCGTACACCGTCGCCGCCCACTTCCTGCTCACCACCGCGCTCATCACGGTGGCCGCGGTCATGTGGCAGCGCACCCGCGAGGGCGACGCGGCACCGCGCCCGCTGGTCGGCAAGGCCGTGCAGCAGCTGGTGTGGTTCCTGGTCGTCGCCTCGGCGCTGCTGATCACGGTCGGCACGGTGGTCACGGGTGCCGGACCGCACGCCGGTGACTCCAGCGACGTCAAGCGCATCCCGATCGACTGGGAGACGGTCAGCAAGCTGCACGCCGTGTTCGCCTGGATCGTGGTGACGCTGACCTTCGCGCTGTGGTTCGTCCTCAAGGCGGTCGACGCGCCCACGGGACCGCTGCACCGCACCCGCGATCTGTTCGTGGTGCTGCTGGCCCAGGGAGTGGTGGGCTATGTGCAGTACTTCACGCACCTCCCCGAGACACTGGTCGGCGTCCACATGTTCGGCTCCTGCCTGGTGTGGATCGGAACGCTGCGCGTGCTGCTGTCGCTGCGTGAGCGCCCCTCCCTGACGGCGGATCTTCCGGGCCCTTCGGCGGAGTCGGCGCTCACCACCGCGTGACCACGGGCCCCGTACGGCACCGCTGATCCGGGTCGCACGGCGGACGTACGGTCAGGTCAGCCCGTACACCCGTCGTGCGTTCCCCGCGGCGATCATCCCCGCCACCCGCTGCGCGTCCTCCAGCGACCAGGCGCCCTCGGCGACCCAGCCGCCCAGCACCCGGGAGAGCGCCTCCCGGAACAGACGGGCGCCGATCACATGCAGCTCGGGCAGGCCGTGGGCGCCGCTGGAGAAGAGGAGCTTGCCGAAGGGGGCCAGTTCCAGCAGTTCGGCCAGGACGGCGGCGGCCCGGGCACCGGTACGGGCGAGCACCGCGCCCAGGTCCGCGTAGACATGCGGGAACACCCCCGCCAGATGCGCTGCGTGCCGGTGGTACGGATAGCCGTGCAGCAGCACCAGGTCCGTGCCGAGCCCGGCCGTGGCGCGCACGAAGTCGGTGAGCAGCACCGGATCGGTGCGGTCGATGCGCAGACCCGGTTCGCCGAGGCCCGCGTGGAGCTGGAGGGGGCGGCCCGAGGCCACCGCGCTCCACAGCAGATGGCGGAGCAGGACCGGATCCGACAGGGCGCCGCCCACCCGGCGTCCGGCGAGCCAGCGGCCTGCGGCGCCTCGCACCTCCCCCGGCCCCGGCGGCTCCGGCGCGAGCGCCAGACCGTGCCGTACGCCGGCCAGGGACGTGAACGCCACCGCGTGGGCCGCCGCCCCGTGGATCGACTCGGCCAGATTTGCGAGGAACGCCTCCACCGTGCCGGAGGTGTCGGCCACCTGTTCGGCGAGCAGCTCCAGACGGACGATCTCGTGGGCCTCGGCGTCGCCCGCGGAGGCCATCTCGGACGGCCCGGTCAGATCGCCGGGCAGCCCGGCGTCGACGAGATAGGTGGTGATGCCGCTGCCCCGCAGCAGTCGGCGGTCCGTCTCCAGGACGCCGAGTTCGCGGCGCCGCGCGAGATAGCGGGCGGGCGGGCAGTGCGGCTCCAGGCCGAGCAGCGGCGGGCACCAGCGGCGTACGGCGAAACCGGTCTGGGTGTCGAAGAGGGTGGTGCCCGCGGCCGGTGGGCCCTCGGTGCGGGCCAGGTGGGCCTCGAACGTGCCGAGGCCCAGCTCGGTACGGAGCACGCCGTGGCAGTACTGGTCCACCAGGGACGGCGTTTCGATCATCCGGACTCCCCGCGACTGGACCGTGCCTCCAAAGGTCCTAACGGGTGAACCGGCGGGAGGTGTTGCTCTCAGGCGGTGCGCTTGCCGCCCAACTGGATCCCGGCCATCCGCGTCCACTCGTACGGACCGGTCCTGACCTTGCCCGCGAACTCGCCGTCGAAGGCCTCGTGGACGGTGATTCCCGCCTTCTGTACCGCCTTCTCGGCGATGTCGTACGTAGGTGCGACGAGGTCACCCCACCCGCCGTCCTCGCCGACGAGCACGATCCGGGCGCCGCGCTCCCCGATGTACGCCACCTGACCCTCGGCGCCGCCGTGCGCCTTGGCGAAGGCGTCGATCTCCTTGGCGAGCCGGGCCGCCCGGCGCTCGGCCTTCGCGGCCTGCTTGGCGTCGGTGCCCTCGTCAACCTGCTGCGTGTCTGCCATGGCCAGGATGCTACCGACGAGTAGAACGAAGGGCGACGGGAGGGGTGCGTGGCCTTGACCACGCACCCCCAAGCTCTCGGCTTCGCTCGAGCAGGGGGACCCCCACTCCCGTCAGGTCTCCGTACGGCCGTTACCGAAGGAACGGGTCCACGGCCACCGCGACGAACAGCAGCGAGACATAGGTGATGCTCCAGTGGAAGAGGCGCATCTCCTTCAGCTTCACGCCGGTCGCCTCCGCCTTCGCGCGGTTCTGCAGCGCGTGCGCCTCCCACAGCCACCAGCCGCCGGCCGCGAGTGCGACCGCCGTGTAGAACCATCCCGTGTAGCCGAGCGGCGTGAGCAGCAGCGAGACCACGACCATCACCCAGCTGTAGATCACGATCTGCCGGGCGACCACCTTGTTGGAGGCGATGACCGGCAGCATCGGCACGCCCACGCGCGCGTAGTCCTCCTTGACCTTCATGGACAGCGGCCAGTAGTGCGGCGGCGTCCAGAAGAACATGACGAGGAACAGGATGACCGGCGCCCACGACAGGGAGTCGGTGACGGAGGACCAGCCGATGAGGACCGGGAGGCAGCCGGCGATGCCGCCCCACACGATGTTCTGCGACGTACGTCGTTTGAGGATCATCGTGTAGACGACGACGTAGAAGAGCAGCGCTCCGAGCGACAGCCAGGCGGACAGCCAGTTGACGGTAAATCCGAACAGCAGCGTCGAGACGACCGCCAGCGTGATGCCGAAGGCGAGGCACTCACGGGGACTGACCATGCCGGTGACCAGCGGACGCTGCGACGTGCGCTCCATGAGCGCGTCGATGTCACGGTCGATGTACATGTTCAGCGCGTTGGCGCCGCCCGCGGAGAGGTAGCCGCCGAGGCAGGTGAGCACCACGAGTCTGAGGCTCGGCACGCCCTGCTGGGCGAGGAACATCACCGGAACGGTGGTGATCAGAAGCAGTTCGATGATCCGCGGCTTGGTCAGCGCCACGAACGCCTTGACACGGGCCCCAAACGGCCGCTGGCCCCGGCTGCTGCTCGTCCCGAGCACTCCCGGCGGACGGGATTCGACGGCCGTCACGTACACCCCTGACAGAGACATCCCAGCGAGCCCGGGCTGTGAACTTGCGGTAAAGGCTCGCGCGTACCCACGCAACTTTAGACGTTGCCCCCAGCCCGCCCTTCGCGGGGGTCGGTCGTGTTGGGAGCGCCGCCCGGTGCGCGGGTGAGCAGCGGCATCCCTCCATTGAGCGGACGGAATGACGACGGAAAGGCGGAAATGCACGAGCCGCGAACCGCTCGATTGAGCAGACGGATGAGCGGCTCCGTATTCATGTGTCGCATAGCGTTCCAGCCGGTCGGGAGGCGGATCGGAGCGACTCCCGGCAGTCTGGAATGACTCGAAAAGACGCACGTACACACAGGGGTAGGCTCAGCAGCGGCCGGTGGGCGTTCAGTGCACCGGCATTCGACATGTGGAGAGGAGCCCTGACTCAGGGTGAGCACCAAGCCGACCACCACAGACCTCGAGTGGACCGAGTTGGACCAGCGGGCCGTGGACACCGCCCGCGTCCTGGCCGCCGATGCCGTACAGAAGGTCGGCAACGGCCATCCGGGTACGGCGATGAGCCTGGCTCCGGCCGCCTACACCCTCTTCCAGAAGGTGATGCGCCATGACCCGGCGGACGCCGACTGGGTGGGGCGCGACCGCTTCGTACTGTCCGCCGGTCACTCGTCCCTGACCCTCTACACCCAGCTCTACCTGGCCGGTTTCGGCCTGGAGCTGGACGATCTGAAGGCGTTCCGCACCTGGGGCTCGAAGACCCCCGGCCACCCGGAGTACGGGCACACCACGGGCGTGGAGACGACGACCGGCCCGCTGGGCCAGGGTGTCGCCAACGCGGTGGGCATGGCGATGGCCTCCCGGTACGAGCGCGGCCTGTTCGACCCGGACGCCGCGCAGGGCGCTTCGCCCTTCGACCACTTCATCTACTGCATCGCCGGTGACGGCTGTCTGCAGGAGGGCATCTCCGCGGAGGCGTCCTCGCTGGCCGGTCACCAGGAACTCGGCAACCTGATCCTGCTGTGGGACGACAACCACATCTCGATCGAGGGCGACACCGAGACCGCGATCTCCGAGGACACGGTCAAGCGCTACGAGGCCTACGGCTGGCACGTGCAGCGCGTGGCGCCGAAGCCGGACGGCGACCTGGACCCGCACGCGCTCTACGACGCGATCGAGGCGGCCAAGAAGGTCACCGACCGGCCGTCCTTCATCGCGATGCGCTCGATCATCGCCTGGCCCGCCCCGAACGCCCAGAACACCGAGGCCGCGCACGGCTCGGCGCTGGGCGAGGAGGAGGTCGCGGCCACCAAGCGCGTCCTCGGCTTCGACCCCGAGAAGTCCTTCGAGGTCACCGACGAGGTCCTGGCGCACACCCGCAAGGCGCTGGAGCGCGGGCGTGAGGCCAAGGCCGAGTGGGAGAAGACCTTCGAGGAGTGGCGGACCGGCAACCCGGAGCGCGCCGCCGAGTTCGACCGCATCAGCAAGGGCGAGCTCCCCCTCGGCTGGGAGGACGTGCTGCCGGTCTTCGAGGAGGGCAAGGCGGTGGCCACCCGTGCCGCCTCCGGCAAGGTGCTGCAGGCGCTCGGCGCGGTCCTGCCCGAGCTGTGGGGCGGCTCTGCCGACCTGGCCGGCTCGAACAACACCACCATCGACAAGAACAGCTCGTTCCTGCCGGCGGACAACCCGCTGCCGGAGGCGAACCCGTACGGGCGCACGATCCACTTCGGTATCCGCGAGCACTCCATGGCCGCGGAGATGAACGGCATCACGCTGCACGGCAACACCCGCGTCTACGGCGGCACCTTCCTCGTCTTCTCCGACTACATGCGCAACGCCGTGCGCCTGTCGGCCCTGATGCACGTGCCGGTGACGTACGTGTGGACGCACGACTCCATCGGTCTGGGCGAGGACGGCCCGACCCACCAGCCCGTCGAGCACCTGGCCAGCCTGCGCGCCATCCCGGGCCTCAACGTCGTCCGTCCGGCCGACGCCAACGAGACCGCGATCGCCTGGCGCGAGATCCAGCGCCGCTGGACCAAGGAGTTCGGCAAGGGCGCTCCGCACGGTCTGGCGCTGACCCGTCAGGGCGTGCCGACGTACGCGCCCAACGAGGACACCGTCCGCGGCGGTTATGTGATGTTCGAGGCGGAAGGGCCCGAAGGGCAGAGCGCGGAGCCGCAGGTGATCCTGATCGCCACCGGCTCCGAGGTGCACCTCGCCGTCGAGGCCCGTGAGCAGCTCCAGGCCGAGGGCGTTCCGACCCGGGTCGTGTCGATGCCCTCGGTGGAGTGGTTCGAGGAGCAGGACCAGGGGTACCGGGACAGCGTCCTGCCGCCGTCGGTGAAGGCCCGGGTCGCGGTCGAGGCCGGGATCGGCCTCACCTGGCACCGGTTCGTCGGGGATGCGGGCCGCATCGTTTCCCTGGAGCACTTCGGTGCTTCGGCCGACGGCAAGGTGCTTTTCCGCGAGTTCGGCTTCACTGCCGAGAACGTCGCATCCGCCGCCCGGGAATCGATCGCCGCAGCCCAGCGCTGACGCTGATACACGACACGTAGGAGATGCATTTTCCATGACAGACGCACTCAAGCGCCTCTCCGAGGAGGGCGTCGCGATCTGGCTGGACGACCTGTCGCGCAAGCGGATCACGTCCGGCAATCTCGCCGAACTGATCGACCAGCAGCACGTCGTGGGCGTCACCACCAACCCGACGATCTTCCAGAAGGCGATCTCGTCGGGCGACGGCTACGAGCAGCAGCTCGCCGACCTCGCCGCCCGCAAGGTCACCGTCGACGAGGCGATCCGCATGATCACCACGGCGGACGTCCGGGACGCCGCCGACATCCTGCGTCCGGTGTTCGACGCCACGCAGGGCCAGGACGGCCGCGTGTCGATCGAGGTCGACCCGCGTCTGGCGCACAACACCCGGGCCACCGTCGCCGAGGCCAGGCAGCTGGCCTGGCTGGTCGACCGGCCGAACACGCTCATCAAGATCCCGGCCACCGAGGCGGGTCTTCCGGCGATCGCAGAGACGATCGGCAACGGCATCAGCGTCAACGTCACGCTGATCTTCTCGCTCGACCGCTACCGCAAGGTCATGGACGCCTACCTGACCGGCCTGGAGAAGGCCAAGGAGCGCGGCCTGGACCTGTCCAAGATCCACTCGGTGGCGTCCTTCTTCGTGTCCCGTGTGGACACCGAGATCGACAAGCGGATCGACGCGCTCGGCACCCCCGAGGCCAAGGCGCTGCGCGGCAAGGCGGCCATCGCCAACGCCCGCCTCGCCTACGAGGCCTACGAAGAGGTGTTCACCAGCGACCGCTGGCTCGCCCTGGACAAGGCGCGGGCCAACAAGCAGCGCCCGCTGTGGGCGTCCACGGGCGTCAAGGACCCGGCGTACAAGGACACCATGTACGTCGAGGACCTGGTGGCGCCGAACACGGTGAACACCATGCCGGAGGCCACCATGGTGGCCACCGAGGACCACGGCGAGATCACCGGCAACACCATCGCCGGCACCTACGAGCAGGCGCGCGCCGACCTGGACGCCGTCGAGAAGCTCGGGATCTCGTACGACGACGTGGTCCAGCTCCTGGAGGACGAGGGCGTCGAGAAGTTCGAGGCGTCCTGGATCGACCTCCTGAAGTCGACCGAGGCGGAACTCAAGCGCCTCGCCCCCTCGGAAGGCTGACACCTTGACATCCGTACACGGAGCGAATCCGCTTCGTGACGCCGCGGACCGACGGCTCCCGCGTATCGCGGGTCCGTCGGGCCTGGTGATTTTCGGCGTTACGGGCGATTTGTCACGTAAAAAGCTGATGCCTGCGGTATACGACCTGGCCAACCGCGGCCTGCTGCCGCCGGGCTTCTCGCTCGTCGGCTTCGCCCGCCGCGAATGGCAGGACGAGGACTTCGCGAAGGAGGTCCACGACGCGGTCAAGGAGCATGCCCGTACCCCCTTCCGCGAGGAGGTCTGGCAGCAGCTCATCCAGGGCATGCGCTTCGTCCAGGGCACCTTCGACGACGACGACGCGTTCGAGCGGCTGCGCGCCACCATCGACGAGCTGGACAAGGCACAGGGCACGGGAGGCAACTTCGCCTTCTATCTCTCGGTGCCGCCGCGCTCCTTCCCGGTGGTCATCCAGCAGCTGAAGAAGCACGGTCTGGCCGACCAGACGGAGGACTCCTGGCGCCGGGCGGTCATCGAGAAGCCCTTCGGTCACGATCTGAGGTCGGCCGAGGAGCTCAACGCGATCGTGCACGAGGTCTTCGCCCCGGACCAGGTCTTCCGCATCGACCACTACCTGGGCAAGGAGACCGTCCAGAACATCCTGGCGCTGCGCTTCGCCAACCAGCTGTTCGAGCCGGTCTGGAACCGGTCCTTCGTGGACCATGTGCAGATCACCATGGCCGAGGACATCGGCATCGGCGGCCGGGCGGGCTACTACGACGGCATCGGCGCGGCCCGTGACGTCATCCAGAACCACCTGCTCCAGCTGATGGCGCTGACGGCCATGGAGGAGCCCTCCTCCTTCGGCGCGGACGCGCTCGCGGCCGAGAAGACCAAGGTGCTCGGGGCCGTCCGGCTGCCCAAGGACCTGGGCCGCGACACGGTGTTCGCCCAGTACACGTCCGGCTGGCAGGGCGGCGAGAAGGTCATCGGCTACCTCCAGGAGGAGGGCATCGACCCGCAGTCGAAGACCGACACCTACGCCGCGGTGAAGCTGGCGATCGACAACCGCCGCTGGGCGGGCGTTCCCTTCTACCTGCGCGCCGGCAAGCGGCTGGGCCGCCGGGTCACCGAGATCGCGGTGGTCTTCCAGCGCGCCCCGCACTCCCCCTTCGACACCACCGCCACCGAGGAACTCGGGCAGAACGCGGTCGTCATCCGCGTCCAGCCGGACGAGGGCGTCACCGTGCGCTTCGGCTCCAAAGTGCCGGGCACGTCGATGGAGATCCGGGACGTGTCCATGGACTTCGCCTACGGCGAGTCGTTCACGGAGTCCAGCCCGGAGGCGTACGAGCGGCTGATCCTGGACGTCCTGCTCGGCGACTCCAACCTCTTCCCGCGCACCGAGGAGGTCGAGCTGTCCTGGAAGATCCTCGACCCGATCGAGGAGTACTGGGACAGGCACGGCAAGCCCGCGCAGTATCCGGCCGGCACCTGGGGGCCCGTCCAGGCCGACAAGATGCTGGAACGAGACGGACGGAGCTGGCGCCGCCCATGAAGATAGACCTGACGGACACCACGGCCAGCAAGATCAACAAGGCGCTGGTGGAGGGCCGCCGTGCCATCGGCACCCCCGCCGTCGGCATGGTGCTCACGCTGGTCATCGTCACCGACGAGGAGAACGCCTACGACGCCCTGCGGGCCGCCAATGACGCGTCCCGCGAGCACCCCTCGCGGACCCTGGTGGTCATCAAGCGCGTGTCGCGTTCCCCGCGCGACCGCACGTCCTCGCGGCTGGACGCCGAGGTGCGGGTGGGTGCCGAGGCGGGCACCGGCGAGACGGTCGTCCTGCGGCTGTACGGCGAGGTGGTCAACCACGCCGACTCGGTGGTGCTGCCGCTGCTGCTGCCCGACGCGCCCGTGGTCGTGTGGTGGCCGGTGAACGCCCCGCTCGACCCGGCCAACGACCCGCTGGGCGCGCTCGCCCAGCGCCGGGTCACCGACACCTACACGGCCGAGGCGCCGGTGCGGGAGCTGAGCGCCCGCGCCGACGCCTACACGCCCGGCGACACCGACCTGTCGTGGACCCGCATCACGCCCTGGCGCTCGATGCTGGCCGCCGCCCTCGACCAGGTCACCTGCAAGGTCAAGGCCGTCGAGGTGGAGGGCGAGGAGTTCAACCCGAGCTGTGAGCTGCTCGCGATGTGGCTCGCGAACCGGCTGGACGTCCCGGTCAAGCGCTCCCTGTCCGCCGGCCCCGGTCTCACGGCCGTCCGGATGGACACGAACTGCGGCCCGATCGTCCTGGACCGGGCGGACGGCGCGCTGGCCACGCTCTCGATCGAGGGACAGCCGGACCGGGCGGTGGCGCTCAAGCGCCGCGACACCTCCGAGCTGATCGCGGAGGAGCTGCGCCGGCTGGACCCGGACGACACCTATGCGTCGGCGCTGCGCTACGGCGTGGACCGGCTGACCACCGCGGCCGCACCGGCCTCGGCCGGGGCACCCGCAGCGGAGAAGTCCGCGGCGGAGGCACCCGGGCAGACCGCCGCGAAGCCGGCCCCGAAGCCGACCGCCCCGAAGGCCCCGGAGAAGAAGGCGGCGGCGAAGTGAGTACCCCCCAGCTCGTGGTCCACCGCGACAAGGAACTGATGGCCCAGGCCGCGGCGGCCCGGCTGATCACCAAGATCGTGGACGCGCAGGCCTCGCGGGGCTCCGCCTCGGTGGTGCTCACCGGCGGGCGCAACGGCAACGGGCTGCTCGCCGCGCTCGCCGCCGCACCCGCCCGGGACGCCATCGACTGGGGCCGGCTCGACCTGTGGTGGGGCGACGAGCGCTACCTGCCGGAGGGCGACCCGGAGCGCAACCACACCCAGGCGCGCGAGGCGCTGCTCGACGCCGTCCCGCTCGACCCGAAGCGCGTGCACGCCATGCCCGCGTCCGACGGGCCGTACGGGGCCGACGTGGAGGCGGCGGCCGAGGCGTACGCGGCGGAGCTGGCCCGGGCCGCGGGGCCCGAGAACCACGGCTCGGTGCCCACCTTCGACGTCCTGATGCTGGGCGTCGGCCCGGACACCCATGTGGCCTCGCTCTTCCCGGAGCTGCCCGCCGTGCGGGAGACGGAGCGGACGGTGGTCGGGGTGCACGGCGCGCCGAAGCCACCGCCGACCCGGGTCTCCCTGACGCTGCCGGCGATCCGCGCGGCGCGTGAGGTGTGGCTGCTGGCGGCGGGCGAGGACAAGGCGCAGGCCGTGGCGATGGCGTTGTCGGGCACGGGCGAGATCCAGGCTCCGGCGGCCGGCGCGTACGGCAGGTCCCGCACGCTGTGGCTGCTGGACGCGGCGGCGGCCGCCCGGCTGCCGCGCTCGTTGTATCCGCCGGCGTCCGCCTGAGACACGGACGGGATCGAACGCCGGACGGGCCGCATCACGGTCCGTCCGGCGTTCGCCGTTCCGGGTGGCGGGGCTACTTGACCGAGCCCGCCATGACCCCCTGCACAAAGTGCCGCTGGAAGGCGAAGAAGACCACCACCGGCACGATCAGGGACAGAAACGCGCCCGGCGCGAGCACGTCGATATTGCTGCCGAACTGCCGTATCTGTGACTGAAGTTCGACGGTCAGCGGCTGGGAGGAGCTGTCGGCGAACAGCAGGGCCACCAGCATGTCGTTCCACACCCACAGGAACTGGAAGATCGCGAGGCTGGCGATGGCGGGCCGCCCCACCGGCAGCACGAGCCGGATGAAGATGCGCCATTCGCTCCCGCCGTCCATCCGCGCCGCCTCCAGCATCTCCTTCGGCATCTCGGCGAAGTAGTTCCGCAGCAGGAACACGGCGAACGGCAGACCGTAGGCCACATGGAACAGGACGACCCCGGGGATCGTGCCGAACAGCCCCAGTTGCCCGAAGAGCTTGGCCACCGGCAGCAGACCGATCTGCACCGGCACCACCAGCAGCGCGACCACCAGCAGGAAGAGCGGCTCGCGCCCGGGGAAGTCCAGCCAGGCGAAGGCGTATCCGGCGAGCGCCGCGATGACCACGACCAGCGCGGTGGTCGGCACGGAGATCAGCACCGTGTTCCAGAACGCCCGGGTGATCCCGGCGTTCTTCAGCAGCGCCGAGTAGTTGCCGAAGGACAGCTGCCCGGGGCTGGCCAGCGCGGTCCACCAGCCGCCCTTCGCGGTGTCCTGGGCCGACCGCAGCGACGAGACGAACAGCCCGGCCAGCGGGGTGAGCCAGATCAGTCCGATCACCACGAGGAAGGCCTGCACCAGCCCGTTGCCCAGGCCACGCCTGACCGCGTTCATCGCTGACTCCTTCGGAAGCGGCGGACGTTGAACACCATCGCGGGGACGACCAGCAGCAGAAGCAGCACACCGAGCGCGCTGCCGAGGCCCTGGTTGTTGCCGCCGCCGAACGAGACCAGCCACATCTGGGTGGCGAGGACGGTCGCGTCCTCCTGCACCGGGCCGGGCGCGATGATGTAGACGAGGTCGAAGACCTTCATCACGTTGATGACGAGGGTCACGAAGACGACGGTCAGCACGGGGGCGAGCAGCGGCACGGTGATGCGCCGGAAGATCTGCCACTCGTTCGCCCCGTCCATCCGCGCCGCCTCCAGCGCGTCCCGCGGCAAGGTGGACAGGCCCGCGCCGATCAGCACCATCGCGAAGCCGGTCCAGATCCACAGATACGCCCCGATGATCGCGGGGGTGACCAGGGCCGGCCCGAGCCAGGAGACGCCCTGGTACGGCGGCGCGAAGTTCGCCGCGGGCAGCTTCACCGTGTAGGTGCCGGAGGCCAGCTTCGGGAAGCGGAAGGAGCCGTCGGACGCGGTCGTCGCACGCGCCACGGTCCGCCCGTCGCGCACCGCCTCGACCTTCATCCCCGGCAGGCCGCTCTCCCGCGGGTCGACCTTGCCCTGCCGTCCGCCGCCACCGGGTGTGAAGTCCAGATAGACGACTCCGCGCAGCTCGCCGGGGGCGGGCCGGCGCCCGGCCGCCGCGGCGGCGGCGGGAGCGGCGCCTCGGGGCAGGTCCTTGGGCAGCACGCCGACCATCGGGAGCGTCACCGAGGCACCTGGTGAGACGGCCTCGCTCGTGGCGTAGGAGCCGTCCGGGCCCTGGGTCAGTCCCTGCCCCTGGCGGGCGCGGGCGGTCGGATACGAGGAGGTGCCCTCGAAGGCGTCGTGGACCGAGACCACGGCGGCGTTCAGCACGCCCTTGTGCGGGTCCTCGTCGTAGGCGAGCCGGAAGATGATGCCCGCGGCGAGGAAGGACACGGCCATCGGCATGAAGAGCAGCAGTTTGAACGCGGTGGCCCAGCGGACCTTCTCGACCAGGACGGCCAGGATCAGGCCCAGCCCGGTCAGCAGCGCGGGGGCGACGACGACCCAGATCGCAGTGTTGCGGATGGCCTTCAGCGTCGCCGGGTCACGGAACATCTCGGTGTAGTTGTCGCCGCCGACGAAGCGGGTGCCGGAGGCGTCGAAGAAGCTGCGGCCGACGGAGAACAGCACCGGGTAGACGACGAGCGCGCCGAGCAGCATCAGCGCGGGGAGAACGAACAGCAGGGCGACGGTCCGGCCGCGCCGTCGCGTGCGCCGCGTGCGGGCGGCGGACGCGACGGGCGGGGGGCTCGCCTCTTTCGCGAGCGTGGTGGCGGTCATGACCGGTCAGCCCTGGTAGGCCTTGGCCGCGGCGGCCTCCAGCGCCGCGGCGGTCGCCTTCGGGTTCGACGGGTCGCGCAGGAAGTCCTGGAGCAGCTTCCACTCGCCCGTGCCCTTGGTGCCGCCGAAGGCCGCGGGCGCCTGGTCGGACATGTCGAAGCGGACCGAGTCCCCGGCGCCGACGAGGGACTTGGCGGTGGCGCGGGTGACGTCGTCGCCGTAGGAGGCGAGGTCGAGCTTCTTGTTCGGGGAGAGGAAGCCGCCCGCCTTCGCCCACACGGCCGCCGCCTCCGGGGTCGCCAGGTACTCCAGGAGCTTCATGCCGGCCTTGGCGTTCTTGCCGTCCTTGAGGACGACCGCCGCGTCACCGCCGCTGACCACCGGCGCGGTGCCGCCGTCGACCGCCGGGAACGGGAAGAAGTCCGCGTCCTTGCCGATCGTCTTCCCGAACTGGTCGTGGGCGACCCCGGCGACGAAGTCGCCCTCGTAGACCATGCCCGCCTCGGGCTTGGGTCCGAAGACCTTCTCGACGGAGCCCGGGAAGTCGGTGTCGAGGGCCTCCTTCTGGCCGCCCGCGATCAGCTGCTTGTCCTTGAAGAGCGCGCCGAGCGTGGTGAGCGCCCTGACCACGCTCGGGTCGGTCCACTTCAGCCGGTGGGCGGCGAGGGCGTCGTACTTCTCGGGTCCGGCCTGGGAGAGGTAGACGTTCTCGAACCAGTCGGTGAGCGTCCAGCCGTCCTGCCCGGCGACGGCGAAGGCTGCGAGCCCGGAGTCGGAGACGGTGTGCCCGGCCTTGAGCATCTCGTCGTACGTCTTCGGCGCCTTGACGCCGGCCTGGTTGAGGGCCTCAGGGCTGTACCAGACGGTCGACTTGTGGGCGGCCTTGAAGTACAGGCCGTAGAGGGTGCCGTCGACGCTGCCGTACTTCTTCCAGACGGAGGCGTAGTCGGCGTCGACGGTCCCCTGCGTGGTCGCCGACAGCGGCTTGAGCCAGCCCTTCTTCGCGAACTGCTGGAGTACGCCGACCTGCGGGACCATCACCACGTCGGGGGCGTTGCCGCCCTCGATCTTGCTGCCGACAACCGTGGAGACGTTGTCGCCGGTGGACACGAACTGCGTCTTGGCGCCGGTCTTCGCGGTGAACGCGTCCAGCACCTTCTGGAAGTTCTTCTGTTCGCTGCCCGACCAGACGCCGGCCACGGTGACCGTCTGGCCGCTGAGCGCCTTGTCGCCGCCGCCGGCGGAGACCGGTCCGCCGCCGCAGGCCGTCGCGCCGATCGCCAGCGCCAGGGCGGTGCAGCCGGTGAGCAGGGTGGTACGTCGTCGCATCATCGTCGATGTCCCTTCGGGGAGTGGGAAACTGAGGGGTTCAGAGAGCGAGGGCCTCGTCGCCGATCCACCAGGCGGCGGTGGAGCCGGGCAGCACACCGGGCGGGCAGGGACCGCTGGCCAGCAGCGGGGTGCCGGGGACGGGGGCCGGGGTGGGGGCGGTGCCGAAGTTGACGGCGCAGACCAGGCCGTCGCCGCGGACGAAGCCGAGGACGCCGGGCGGTGTGTCCAGCCAGCGCAGATCGCCCTCGCCCAACTGGGGCAGCGTGGCCCGAAGTTGCAGACCGTCGCGGTACAGGTGCCAGAAGGAGCGGGTGTCGGCGAGCGCCCGGTCGGTGGCGTGCTCGGCGAACCACTCGGGCTGCGGCAGCCAGGGCTTGGCGCTCTCGGTGCCGGAGGTGAAGCCGAACGGGGAGGCCTGCCCCGACCACGGCAGCGGCACCCGGCAGCCGTCGCGGATCTTGGCGCGACTGCCGGTGCGGCGGAAGATCGGGTCGGTGAGGACGTCGTCGGGCAGATCGACGACCTCCGGCAGGCCCAGCTCCTCCCCCTGGTAGATGTACGCGGCCCCGGGCAGCGCCAGCATCAGCAGCGCGGCGGCGCGCGCCCGGGCGGTTCCCAGGCCGCTGCCCTCGGTGGCGGGTTCTCCGTAGCGGGTGACGGTGCGGACCTGGTCGTGGTTGTTGAGCACCCAGGTGACCGTGGAGCCTGTGCCGGCGATGTCCTGCATGGCCTCCGAGATCACCTTGCGGAAGGCGTCGGTGTCCCAGGGGGCGCTGAGCAGGTCGAAGAAGAACGCCTGGTGCAGCTCGTCCGGGCGGACGTATCGGGCGTGGTCCCGGGCGGTCGGCACGGAGACCTCGCCGACCAGCAGGCGTTCGCGGCCGTCCCGTGCGGTGTACTCCTCGCACACCGCCCGCCAGTGCCGCCAGACCTCGTGCACCTCGGGCTGGTTCCAGGCGAGCGGGTTGACCGAGTCGCGAGTCCGGGCGTCGGCCTCCGGGTCCGGGGAGTCCGGCAGTGCGGGGTGCTTGAAGAGGCCGGCGGCGACGTCGATACGGAAACCGTCGACGCCCCGGTCCAGCCAGAAGCGCAGCACCCGGTCGAACTCGGCGGCGACCTCGGGGGTGCGCCAGTTCCAGTCGGGTTGCTCGGGCGTGAACATGTGCAGGTACCACTGGCCGGGGCGGCCGTCCGCCTCGGTGACGCGGGTCCAGGCCGGGCCGCCGAACATGGCGTGCCAGTTGTTGGGCGGCTGTGCGCCGTCCGGTCCCCGGCCGTCGGCGAAGTGGAAGCGGGCGCGGGCCGGGCTGCCGGGCACGGCGGCAAGCGCCTCGCGGAACCACCGGTGCTCGCTGGAGCAGTGGTTGGGGACGACGTCGAGAAGGACCTTGAGGCCGAGCCGGTGGGCGGCCGCCGTCAGCCGGTCGAACTCGGTGAGATCGCCGAAGAGCGGGTCCACGTCGCAGTAGTCGGCGACGTCGTAGCCGTGGTCGTGCTGCGGTGAGGGGTAGAAGGGGCTCAGCCAGATCCCGTCGACGCCGAGCTTCCTCAGGTACGGCAGCCCTGCCCTGACCCCGGCGAGATCGCCGATGCCGTCGCCGGTGCTGTCCAGGAAGCTGCGGACGTACACCTGGTAGATCACTGCGTCGCGCCACCAGCGGTGGGTGCGGATGCGCTCGAGACTCACCCCGTCGACCTGTCTGTGCGTGCGGGAGGGCCCATGACGATGACCGGCGAGGGGCCCAGTGGTTATGCATGCATGTTAAGTAGGCGTGTCATAAGGGTGTCAACGAACCCGCAGAAGATACCGAGCAGTTGGGAAGCTATAAAGGGATATATCAACCCACTCACGGCACAGGTGAGACCCTCGCGTTACCTAACAAGTAACTAGATGGCCCTGGAATCGGGACCGGGACGGCTCAGTGGCCGGAGACGGCGGCCAGTTCCCGCGCCAGCCGTCGCACCGCGCTCTCGGGCGTCTCGTGCCCGGTCAGCGCGTCATGGACGACCGCCTGCACGGCCAGGCTCACCTGGTCGTAGCGCGGGCTCTTGGGGCGCGGCGCGGCGGCCAGCACGCTCGCGCGCAGGGTCGGCAGATACGGAAACCGCCGTATCAGCTCCGGGTCGTCGTAGAGCGCGGCCCGTACGGGCGGCAGGGCGCCGCGGGTGAGGACCTGGCGCTGGACCCGCTCGCCGGTCAGATAGGCGATCAGGCGCTCGGCGGAATCCGGGTGCCGCGCATGTGTGTTGACGGCCAGGTTGGAGCCGCCGAGGACGCTGGTCCCCGGCCCGTGCGGTCCCGGCAGCGGTACGGCGCCCACCTCGCCCGCGACCCGCGATCCCTTGGCGGAGGCGGCGACATACGCGTAGGGCCAGTTGCGCAGGAAGAGCAGCCGGCCGTCCTGGAAGGCCTGCTTGGACTCCTCCTCCTTGTACGTCAGCGCCGCTTTGGGAATCCAGCCCTCGCGCACTCCGCGGGCCAGGAACCCGATGCCCTCGCGGGCCGCGGCCGAGTCCACGGTGACGCGCTCGCCCTCGTCGCCGAGGATCGAGCCGCCCGCCGAGTACACGGCCTCGGCCGCGTTGACCGTGAGGCCCTCGTACGGCAGGAACTGGCCCGCGTAGCCGCCCAGTCCGTACTTCGGGGCGATGGACTTGGCGTCCCGCTCCAGTTCCGCCCAGGTGCGCGGCGGCGCCACGCCCTCCTTGGCGAGGATGTCCTTGCGGTACAGCAGCAGACCGGCGTTGGTGACGTACGGGACCGCGTACAACTGCCCGTCGTAGGTCGCCGTGCCGACGACCGGCGGCAGGAAGCTCTTCAGCGGGAACCGGTCGCGCGGCAGCGGGCGGATCCAGCCGGCCGCCGCGAACTCGGAGGTCCAGGCGACATCGATGTTGAGGACGTCGAACCGGCTGCGGTCGCCGCCGCGCAGGTCCGTCGTCATCTGCGCATGGGTCTCGTCGGCGGAGTCCGGCAGCTCGACCAGGGTGACCTTCTCGCCGGGGTGGGTGCGGTTCCAGCCCTGGAGGAGCGGGCCGAGATAGCCGGTGAGATCGCCCGCGGTGGCCAGGGTGATCGGCCCGCGGCCGCTGCCGCTCCCGTCGTCGGCGCGGGCCCCCGAGGCGACATAGCCGGTCAGGACCACGGCGAGGACGAGGAGGCCCCTACCGGCGGCGCGCATCCACCGCATAGGTTCCTCCCTGTACACCGGCACCGGGCACCCTCGCCCGGGTCAGAGGCCATGTATACCTGTTAGGTATGGGCGATACTAGTGCCCCGGCAGGTAACGTTCGCCTTTCGAGGAGCGGCGTCCGGTGCGTGCTCTCGGCCGGCCGGCCGGAAGTCCTCGTACTGGATGTACTTGGGCTTTCGGCCGGTGCGGCGAGAGGGCGTGCCGGGCGTCGCGACGGGGCGAACATTGTCTGTCGGGGCACTAGGGCCTGGAGCACTTTACGAAGACGCGAGGAGGACTGCACGCGTGCGCCTGCCTCTCCTGGCACTCCTCGCCCGCGGCCCCGCCCATGGCTACGAGCTCAAACAGGACCTTGAGCAACTGCTGGGCTCCGCGTACCCTCAGCCGAACGTCGGCCAGATCTACGTCACCCTCGGCCGCCTGGAGAAGTCGGGGCTGATCGAGGGCGAGGAGGTCGAGCAGTCCAGCCGGCCCAACAAGAAGATCTACCACCTCACCGACGCCGGGCGGGAGGCACTGGCTGCCTGGTTCGAGGAGACCGAGGACGAACCGCGGGTACGGGACGAGTTCTTCATGAAGCTGGCACTCGCTCCGCAGACCGGTCTCGCCGACCAGATCGCCCTGATCAACAAGCAGCGGCGCCAGTACCTCAACACCATGCGCAGCCTGTCGAGACTGGCCGCCGCCGAAGACCGTGACAACCGGATCGCCCAGCTGCTGATCGAGGGCGCGATGCTGCATCTGCAGGCCGACCTCGACTGGCTGGAGCGGTGCCAGGAGGAACTGGAGGGGCTGCAGTGACCGAGGGCTCCCCACCTCTGCTGCGAGCCGAGGGCCTCGTCAAGACCCATCACGGCGAGGGCGCGCCCGCCCATGCGGTGCGCGGGGTCGATCTGCGCGTCACCCGGGGCGAGTTCGTGGCCGTCACCGGTCCCTCCGGCGCCGGCAAGTCGACGCTGCTGCATCTGCTGGGCGGGTTGCAGCGGCCGGACGCCGGGCGCATCTGGCTGGACGGCGAGCGTACGGACTCCTACACCGAGGCGCGCTGGGCCATCGAGCGCAGAAAGCGCATCGGGATCGTCTTCCAGTTCTTCAACCTGGTCTCCGGACTGTCGGTCGCGGACAACGTCGAGCTGCCCGCGCTGCTCGCCGGGGTGCCGCCGAAGCAGGCGCGCGCCGGCCGGGAGGAGCTGCTGGCGGAGCTGGGGCTGACCGGCAAGGAACGCAGCATGCCCGGCGAACTGTCCGGCGGTGAGCAGCAACGGGTCGCGCTGGCCCGGGCCCTGGTCAACCATCCGCCGCTGCTGCTCGCCGACGAACCCGCGGGCAGCCTCGACAGCAAGGGCACCCGCGAGGTGATGCGCCTGCTCACCCGCTTCCACCAGCGCGGCCAGACCATCGTGCTGGTCACCCATGACGCCCGGCTGGCGAGCGCCGCCGACCGGGTGATCAGCTTCTTCGACGGCCGGATCGTCGACGACGCGGAGCTGGACGGGGCGCCCTCCCCGCGCAGCGGGACCTCCGGTGTGCTGGAACTGAAGGACTGATCGCGGTGCCCGACCGTCCGACGCCGACCCGTTCCCCCCGCCGCGGGCAGAGGGGCTGACGCCGTGCGGGCCACCCTGCGCTGGGCGCACTCCGATCTGCGCTCGCACCGCGGCGAGGCGCTGTTCCTGGTGCTCGTCTCCGCCGGCATCGTCGCCTCGCTGCTCCTGGCCACCGCCCTGTTCGGGTATGCGACCAACCCCTGGCAGCGGGTCTTCACCCAGGCCCACGGCGCCCATGTGTGGATCCACTCCGGCCGCTCGTCCGACGCCTCGAAACTGGCCCGGCTGGACGGTGTCGAGTCCGTCGCCGGCCCCTACCCCACCGAGTCCGTGACCGTCACCTCCCGCGGCACCCGGGCCTCGGTCCAACTGCGCGGCACGCTCCGGCCGCCCTCCGTCGGCCGGCCGCTGCTCACCGCGGGCCACTGGCTGGATCCGTCGGACCCCGCCGGTGTGGTGCTGGAGAGCCGGCTCGCCCGGGCGCTGCTGGCCGAGCCCGGCGACACCCTGAGCATCCCCGGCACGGCCCGGTCCCTGACCGTCGTCGGCATCGCCGACAGCGCCGAACCCCGCTACAGCCCGGGTGAGCAGCCGGGGCTCGTCTGGGCGCTGCCGTCCGCCCTGCGCAGCGCCGACGGCCAGGTCACCGGGTTGCGCCTGACGGACCCCGAGGACACGGACTACGCCGTCCAGCGGGCCGTCACCGTGCTGGGTGCCGGTGCGATCAGCGAGGTCTCCACCTGGCAGCAGGCGCGGGCCGAGGCTCAGGGCGAGAACCGGCTGCTGGGACAGGTCCTCGGCCTGTTCGGGCTGGGCGCGCTCGTCGCCGCCGGATGCGCGGTGCACGGGGCGATCGGCACCCGTGTCCGGGGACATCTGCGGGACATATCGGTCCTGAAGGCGATCGGTTTCACCCCCGGCCAGGTCGTCCGCGTCTTTCTGCTCCAGCATGTGGCGTACGCCCTGCTGGGTGCGGTGGTCGCGGCCGCGCTCACCCAGGGGCTCGGCGGCCGGATCCCGGGACGCCTCGGGGACGCGGTCGGGGTGTGGCACGGACTGCCCGGGCACACCGTGGCCCTGCTCGCCGTGCCCGTCGCCGCGGTGCTGTTCATCGCCGCCACCACCGGGCTCGCGGCCTGGCGCGCGGGGCGGGTGCCTCCGGTGCCGGTGCCACGGCCCGCGGCATCGGCAGGCGGCCGTCTGACGGGGGTGGCGCGGGCGGCGCTCGGCCTGCGGCTGCCGCCCGCGCTGGTCCTGGGCTGGCGCCAGGCGTTCACCCGCCGTGCCCGGTCGCTGGCGACGGTCGTACGGCTCGCGCTGCCGCTGCTGCTGATCGTGGTGGCCATGAGCGCGTGGAGCACCATCGACCGCTTCCACTCACGGCCCGCGGACATCGGCCTCGCCGCCGCCCTCACCGTCCGCCCCGACGCCGGTCTCGACGACACGGCCACCCGCGCCCTGCTGGCGGGCAACCCCCGGATCGCCGCCGCCTACCCCGGCGTGGAGGTGGCCGCCCTGGTGCCGGGCCAGACCGCGACGATCGCCCTGCGCGGTCTCGGCACCCGGCAGGATCCCTACCCCTACGCCCTGGCCGAGGGCCGCCGCGCGCACGGCCCCGACGAGGCGGTGGCCGGCCAGGGGCTGCTCGATCTGCTGGACGTGCGCGTCGGCGACTGGGTGCGGATGACGGTGGGCGACCAGCCGCAGATCCTGCACATCGTGGGCCGCAGCATCGAGCCGGAGAACGCCGGACGGGTCATCTCCACCTCGCTCGACACCCTGCGCGACAACGACCCGCGGCTGCACCCCACCCTCTACCAGCTGCGGCTCCGTCCCGGCGCCGATCCCCACCAGGTCGCCGACGAGCTGTCCCGGGCCGCGCACGGGCACCTGGACGTGCATCCGGTGGCCAATCCCGCGGACGGGCTCTCGCCGCTGCGCGGCGTGGTCCTCGCTCTGATCGCCGTGCTCGCGCTCATCGGGATCACCGAGCTGCTGACCGCGATCGGCGGCACCGTCCGGGAGGGCGAGCGGGATCTGCTGGCGCTCAAGGCGATCGGACTGTCCCCGCGGCAGATCACCGGGATCACGGTCACGGCCATGGTCTGCACCGCCCTGGCCGCGGTCTGCGTCGCCACGGCGCTCGGCATTCCCCTGGCCCACTGGCTGATCGACGCCCAGGGCCGGTCCAGCGGTATCGGCGCCGGGCTCGCCCAGGGGCCCTCCCCCTTCCTGCTGGTCCCGTTCGGGGCGGTCGCCGTGCTCGGGGCCGGCGCTCTCGCCGCGCTGCCCGCGTCGCGCGCGGCACACCGGCGGCTCGCGGACACCTTGAGCGCGGTGGCCTGAGCGGGGAGCGCACCGACCGGCGCGACCACCCGGGAGTCCACGGGAGGCGGACGGCAGCGCGCCGCCCGCCTCCCGGTCCGCGGACGCGCCGCCCGCCTCCCGGTCCGCGAACCAGGACGTGTCACGAAGGTCCGGCCCTAGTGGCCGCGCAGCTCCCGGTACTTGGCGACCAGGGTCTTGGTGGACTCGTCCAGGCCCGGGACCTCGGCGCCCTCGGTCAGCGCGGGCTCCACACGCTTGGCGAGGACCTTGCCGAGTTCGACGCCCCACTGGTCGAAGGAGTCGATGTTCCAGATCGCGCCCTGGACGAACACCTTGTGCTCGTAGAGCGCGACGAGCTGCCCGAGCACCGACGGGGTGAGCTGCCCGCCGAGGATCGTGGTGGTGGGGTGGTTGCCCTTGAACGTCCTGTGCGCCACGAGCTCCTCCGGGACACCCTCCGCGCGCACCTCGTCCGGGGTCTTGCCGAACGCCAGCGCCTGCGTCTGGGCGAAGAAGTTCGCCATCAGCAGGTCGTGCTGGGCCTTGAGGTCACCGCTCAGCTCGTCGACGGGCCGGGCGAAGCCGACGAAGTCCGCCGGGATCAGCTTGGTGCCCTGGTGGATGAGCTGGTAGTAGGCGTGCTGGCCGTTGGTGCCCGGCGTACCCCACACGACGGGACCGGTCTGCCAGTCGACCTCCTTGCCGTCCCGGTCCACGGACTTGCCGTTGGACTCCATGTCCAGCTGCTGGAGGTAGGCGGTGAAGCGGGACAGGTAGTGCGCGTACGGCAGCACGGCGTGCGACTGGGCGTCGTGGAAGTTGTCGTACCAGATGCCCAGCAGGCCGAGCAGCAGCGGGACGTTCGACTCCGCGGGCGCGGTGCGGAAGTGCTCGTCGACGGTGTGGAAGCCGTCGAGCATCTCGCGGAAGCGGTCCGGGCCGATGGCGATCATCAGGGACAGGCCGATCGCCGAGTCGTAGGAGTAACGGCCGCCCACCCAGTCCCAGAACTCGAACATGTTGGCCGTGTCGATGCCGAACTCCTCGACCTTCTCGGCGTTCGTCGACAGGGCGACGAAGTGCTTGGCGACGGCCTCCTGACCGGCCTTCAGCTCGTCCAGCAGCCAGCCGCGCGCCGAGGTCGCGTTGGTGATCGTCTCGATGGTGGTGAACGTCTTGGAGGCGATGACGAACAGCGTCTCGGCCGCGTCCAGGTCCCGGACGGCCTCGTGCAGATCGGCGCCGTCCACGTTGGAGACGAAGCGGACCGTCAGACCGCGGTCGGTGTAGGCGCGCAGGGCCTCGTACGCCATCGCCGGGCCCAGGTCGGAACCGCCGATGCCGATGTTGACGACGTTCTTGATGCGCTTGCCGGTGTGGCCGGTCCACTCGCCCGAGCGGACCCGGTCGGAGAAGGCGCTCATCTTGTCCAGCACCGCGTGGACCTTGGGGACGACGTTCTCCCCGTCGACCTCGACGACGGCGTCCCGGGGGGCACGCAGCGCGGTGTGCAGGACCGCGCGGTTCTCGGTGGTGTTGATCTTCTCGCCGCGGAACATGGCGTCCCTGAGGCCGAACACGTCCCGGGCGGCGGCCAGCTCACGCAGCAGCCGGAGCGTCTCGTCGGTGACCAGGTGCTTGGAGTAGTCGACGTAGAGATCGCCGACCTCCAGGGTGTACCCGCTGCCGCGCCCGGGTTCCGCCGCGAACAGCTCGCGCAGCCGCACCTCGCCGAGTTCCTCGCGGTGCTTGGCCAGAGCGGTCCACTCGGGCGTCTGATTGAGCCTGGTACGGCTGTCTGCGTTCATCTCGGACTTCCGCCTTCTTCCTTACCTGTGCTGCTGCGCAAATGCCTCACCCCCGCTGCCGGTCCCAACCTAGTTGATCAGGGGGTGCGATGACCGGGGGTCGCGCCGTCGTCCGGCGCAACAACAGGTACGTCCGGCTTGCGCCGGGGTGTCAGCACGGCGACGGACAGAAGAAGGCGGCGGCGAGGGGCCAGGCCCGGCAGGGAGGCAGCGGACGACGGCCGCGGGCGCGCAGCAGCGCACACCGGAGGGCACCACCGACGCCCGCCACCGGTGAGGAAAACCGGCTCCGGCCGGGCACCACACGGTGCCCGGCCGGACTCAGCTACTAGATCTCGCCCCGCAGTTTGGCGAGCGCCTCGGCGAGGATCGCCTCGCCGTCCGCGTCGCTGCGGCGCTCTCGCACGTAGGCGAGGTGCGTCTTGTAGGGCTCGGTACGCGGCGGAGCCGGCGGGTTGTCCCGGTCCTGACCGGCCGGAAAGCCGCAGCGCGGGCAGTCCCAGGTGTCGGGAACCTGCGCGTCGCTGGCGAAGCTCGGCTGGGTCTCGTGCCCGTTGGAGCACCAGAAGGAGACGCGCAGACGCGGCGCGGATTCGCCGCGCTCGGCCTCGCCCATCGGCCCCGCCCCGACCCGGCTTCCTCGGATCGCGTTGCCACTTGCCACGTCGTAACTCCCTGCGTGATGGTGCCGCGAAGCGAGTCGGCGTTTCGCTTCGCCGCGAGCGCCTCAGTCTACGTAAGGCCCAACGCGCGTCCAGTGATGGGAGTTACCCCCGCCCCTAGACGCACGCCCCATGATAGGCCGCGTCCGAAGACGCGCACCGGACATGGGGCGTTACGTACTTCTTCATGCGCGGTCTGCCGACACCGGCCCGCGCACCCTCTCGAGCTTCAGCTCTTGACCTTCATCAGGATGCCGAGCACCACGATGCACGCCAACCAGAGCAGACCGACCACGATGGTGATCCGGTCGAGGTTGCGCTCGGCGACCGAGGAGCCGCCGACGGAGGACTGCATGCCGCCACCGAACATGTCGGAGAGGCCGCCGCCCTTCCCCTTGTGCATCAGCACCAGCAGCATCAGCAGCAGGCTGAAGATGATCAGGGCGATCGAGAACCCCAAAACCACGGCTGGACCAACTTCCTCGGACTCGGATGGACGACGGGGGCACGGTGGACAGCCACCATGCCCCCGCAAGGGTACGACGGATCGCCCCTAGGACACACTCACGCCTGCTCGGTTCGCCCGTGGGGCGCCGATCACTGGTCGCGGAAGCGCACGATCTTGACGAACTCGTCGGCGTCCAGCGAGGCACCGCCGATCAGAGCGCCGTCAATGTCCGGCTTTGACATGATTTCGGCCACATTGCCCGACTTCACGGAGCCGCCGTACTGGATGCGGACCTTGTCGGCCACGTCCTGCGAGTACAGCTCGGCGATCTTGCCGCGGATCGCCGCGCAGACCTCCTGGGCGTCGTCGGCACCGCAGACCTTGCCGGTACCGATGGCCCAGACGGGCTCGTAGGCGATCACGAGGGACTCGACCTGCTCGGCCGGGAGGTCCTTCAGACCGCCCTCGACCTGCGCGAGCGTGTGCCCGACATGGTCGCCCGCCTCGCGGATCTCCAGCTCCTCGCCGACGCACAGGATCGGGGTCAGACCGTGCTTGAAGGCCGCCTTGGCCTTCGCGTTCACCAGCTCGTCGCTCTCGTGGTGGTACTGCCGACGCTCGGAGTGGCCGATCGCCACGTAGGTGCACTTCAGCTTGGCCAGCATCAGGCCCGAGATCTCGCCGGTGTAGGCGCCGGAGTCGTGCGCCGAGACGTCCTGGGCACCGTACTTGATCTTGAGCTTGTCGCCGTCGACCAGCGTCTGCACGGAGCGCAGGTCGGTGAAGGGCGGCAGGACGGCGACCTCGACGGCCTCGTAGTCCTTGTCGGCCAGGGCGAAGGCGAGCTTCTGGACGTGGGCGATGGCCTCGAGGTGGTTGAGGTTCATCTTCCAGTTGCCCGCCATCAGCGGCGTGCGGGTACTCATCGAGGTTCAGTCCTCCAGTGCGGCGAGGCCGGGGAGCGTCTTGCCCTCGAGGTACTCGAGAGAGGCGCCGCCACCGGTCGAGATGTGGCCGAATGCGGACTCGTCGAAGCCCAGGGTGCGGACGGCCGCGGCGGAGTCGCCGCCACCGACCACGGTGAAGCCCGGGGACTCGACGAGGGCCTGGGCGACCGCCTTGGTGCCCTCGGCGTAGTCGGGGTGCTCGAAGACGCCCATGGGACCGTTCCAGAAGACGGTGGCGGCGTCGGCGAGCTTCGATGCGTACAGCTTGCGGGTCTCCGGACCGATGTCCAGGCCCTCCTGGTCCGCCGGGATCGCGTCCGCGGCGACGACGGTGGGGTTGGCCGGGGCCTTGGTCTTCAGGTCCGGGAAGTCCGGCGAGACCAGCACGTCGACGGGGAGGAGCAGCTCCACGCCACGCTTCTCCGCACGCTCGATGTACTCGGTGACGGTCGGGATCTGGTCCTCCTGGAGGAGGGAGATGCCGACCTCGTAGCCCTTGGCCTTGAGGAAGGTGTACGCCATGCCGCCGCCGATGAGCAGCCGGTCGGCCTTGTCGAGCAGCTGGTCGATCACGGCCAGCTTGTCCGAGACCTTGGCGCCGCCCAGGACGACGACGTACGGGCGCTTGACGTCCTCGGTGAGCTTCTGCAGGACGTTGACCTCGGTGGCGATGAGGTAGCCGGCGTAGTGCGGCAGCCGGGCCGGGAGGTCGTAGACGGAGGCGTGCTTGCGGTGCACCGCGCCGAAGCCGTCACCCACGTACACATCGGCGAGGGCGGCGAGACGGTCGGCGAACTCGCCGCGCTCGGTGTCGTCCTTGGCGGTCTCGCCGGGGTTGAAGCGCAGGTTCTCGATGACCGCGACCTGGCCCGGCTGAAGGCCGTTCACCGCGTCGTGGGCGGCGGGGCCTACGGTGTCCTGGGCGAAGGCCACGGGCGCGCCCAGCAGTTCGGCGAGGCGCTCGGCGGCGGGCAGCAGGGAGAACGCCGGGTCCGGGGCGCCCTTGGGGCGGCCCAGGTGCGAGGCGACGACCACCTTGGCGCCCGCCTCGGCGAGGGCCTTGACGGTGGGCAGCACGGCGCGGATACGGCCGTCGTCGGTGATGAGGCCGTCGGCCAGCGGGACGTTCAGGTCGGCGCGGACGAAGACCCGCTTGCCGTCCACGCCTTCGGCGAGAAGTTCGTCGATCGTCTTCATAGGGACTCCATGGAGAGGGCTCTTGATCGTACGAGGGCTGATCGTTCTGCACACAAGGGGCCCCGCCGTGGGCGGAGCCGCTCGCTGCACGTGAGTCAGGGCTCGGGCAGCGCGCGCTGCCCGAGCCCTGTTCTCACATCAAGGTGCCTGCTTCGGCGATCAGAGCTGGTTGCCGACGAAGACCGTCAGGTCGACGAGGCGGTTGGAGTAGCCCCACTCGTTGTCGTACCAACCGATGACCTTCACGTTCTTCCCGTCCTGGACCATGGTCAGGGAGGAGTCGAAGGTGCAGGACGCCGGGGCGTTGACGATGTCGGAGGAGACGATCGGGTCCTCCGTGTACTCGAGCAGACCCTTCAGCTCACCCTCCGCGGCCTTCTGGAAGGCGGCGTTGACCTCTTCCTTGGTGACCTCGCGGGAGAGCTCGATGACCAGGTCGGTGACCGAGCCGGTCGGGACCGGGACGCGCATGGCGATGCCGTCCAGCTTGCCCTTGAGCTGCGGCAGGACCAGGGCGGTGGCCTTCGCGGCACCGGTGGTGGTCGGGATGATGTTCTCGGCGGCGGCACGGGCGCGGCGCAGGTCCTTGTGCGGGAAGTCCAGGATGCGCTGGTCGTTCGTGTACGCGTGCACCGTGGTCATCAGACCCTTGACGATGCCGAAGTTCTCGTCGAGGACCTTCGCCATCGGCGCCACACAGTTGGTGGTGCAGGAGGCGTTGGAGATGACGTGGTGGTTCGCCGGGTCGTAGACGTCCTGGTTGACGCCCATGACGATGGTGACGTCCTCATTCTTGGCCGGGGCCGAGATGATGACCTTCTTCGCGCCACCGGCGATGTGCTTCTCGGCGTCTTCCTTCTTGGTGAAGATGCCGGTCGACTCGATGACGATGTCGACGCCCAGCTCACCCCAGGGGATGTCGGCCGGGTTGCGCTCGGACAGGACCTTGATGGTCCGCCCGCCCACGGTGATGGTGTCCTCGGTGTGGGACACCTCCTCCTTGAGGCGGCCAAGGATGGTGTCGTACTTCAGCAGGTGAGCGGTGGTCGCGGTGTCACCCAGGTCGTTGACAGCCACGATCTCGATGTCTGCACCCTGCTCCAGCAGCGCGCGGAAGTAGTTACGACCGATGCGGCCGAAGCCGTTGATGCCTACGCGGATCGTCACGAACCGATCTCCTCGTGGTACGCCGGCTTTCGACGCCGGCGAGCTTTGTTTGGGATGTCCCCGACCGCCTACGACCCTACCTCCCTGAGGCCCCCGGAGTGACATCGAGATGGCTCATACACGGCAGTGTGGTCCGTACCCGCCAGTAGGGGTACGGACCGCCCTGCCCCGAAGGCCCCGTCACCCCTTCCGGCGATACGGAACCAACTGCCGTTGACTACAGGAGGTCAGCCGTCGAGCGCGGCGAGTGCCTTGCCCATCAGCGCGGTCCGGTCGGCCGCCGAGGCGATGTGTTCCAGGCCGAAACCGAGGAGCACGGTGCGGTCCGTGGTGACCGCGCCGTAGGTGCGGAACAGCGCCCCGGTGCGCGCCCAGCCCTTGAGGACGGCGGGGCTGCCCGCGGGCGGGCCGGGCATGTTCCAGGCACCGAGGGAGGTCTCGAAGCCCTCGGTGTCGGCGGCGCTGCCACCGACGACGAGCGAGGCGTCGTCGGCGAGAACGCCTAGGCCGCCGGTGCTCGGGTCAGTGATGTAGCTCAGCGAGACCTCGACCGTCCTCCCGGCGTAGGCGCTCAGGTCGAAGGTCACCTGCTGCCAGCCGCTGGAGGCGCCGGTGAGGCTGTGCCAGGCGCCGGTGGTGCCGGTCGTGGCGCAACCGCCCGCCGTCACGGTCAGATAGTGCTTGAGCCAGGGGTGCTCGCCGACGAGGAACCCGGCCCCGCAGTCCGCCGGGACGGCGTCGCTCGTGGCGCCCCCGGCCTCCGGCAGCGTGGTCCAGTCGTCGGCCCCGAGGGTGTGGATTTCGGCCACGGCGTGGTCGTAGCCGGGCTCGGTGTCCCACAGCAGCCGGGTGCGCAGCGCGGGCCGGTCGGCGGCGGTCACCCTGGTGAGGTCGAGGGTGCGGGTGAGCCGCTTGTACGCGTCGTCGGTGTGGACGGCCGCCGCCATGGCCGAGCCGGCGTAGGGCCCGTACGGGTTGACGGTGCCGGCGAACTGGCCCGCCCCGGCGCTCGCGAACTGGGGGTAGGTCCCGGCGGGCAATTGGTCCGAGGTGACGCCGTAGGAGCCCGCCCTGTCCAGGGGGTTGCCGGGCGCTTCGCCGAGCGTCCCGGTGACCCCGTCGAGCGCGCCGGAACCGGTGAATCCGGTGGCTCCCGGGTCGAGGTGCGCGAGTAGGCGCCCAGGTAGTACTGGCTGAAGTCGTCCGAGAGGGTGCCGTCACCGAGGTCGACGGCGCCGCCCGCCTGCTCGCCCGCCTCGATCAGCCTGCCGCCCTCGTTGAGGAAGGCGCGCAGTTGGAGCTGGGTGGCGTTGCCCGGGATGCCCGCGCCCGTGTAGTGGACGACCGTGCCGAAGTGACTCAGTACGCCGAGCGCGTCGGGGGCACCCTGGGTGGCGGCGTCCCAGACGAGCGCCGTGCGGCCGCTCGCCCTGAGCGCGTCGACGTAGGTTCGCGCCTGGGTGGCCTTGGCGCCCTCCTCGGCGACCACGAGGACGTCCGCCTTCGGCCGGGCGGCCACGGTGTAGGTGAAGTACGGGCTGGATGTCCTCCTGCCGTTCGCGGTCTCGCCGGTGAACCACACCTCGACCCGGTCGCCCGGGCCGCCGTCCTTCACCTCGGCCCGGTACTCGTCGAAGTAGAGGTTGTCCTCACCGCCGTACCTCTCGCCGCCCTTCCAGGGCCGGAGCGCCATGTCCCGGGTACGGCCGCCGTTGACGCGGTACTTCAGTTCCTTGTCGCGCACCGACCTGCGGACGACGACGGAGACCTCCTGGTCGCCTCCGCGCGCGTACGACGTCGGGAACGGGGCCGGGGTGAAGTCCGGCGCGTCGAGGCCGACCGACGAGGACGGCCGGTCGGGGTGGGTGGCGGTCTCGGCGACGGAGAGCGCGAACGGGACGTTCTTCTCGAACTCCTGCCGGATCAGCTTTTCGTCGTCGGGGAAGTTGAAGACCGACGCGCAGTCGGCCGCGTTCCAGGCGTCGTTCGGGTCGGCGTTCGAGGCGGTCTGGCAGGTCGACATCTCGGGGGTGAACATCGCCATGCCGTTGACGTTGGCGGCCTGGCCGTCCGCCTCGCCGTTGGTGGTGTACAACTCCGAGGAGACCTGGGAGTGATAGCCGGGAATCGCCGGGTTGTCCGGGGTGCCGGCGAGCGCCTTGTACAGGACGTCGTCCGGGGTCGGTGTGGCCACCTGCCAGCCCACTCCGTACAGGAGCAGTTCGGCCGCGGAGTGGTAGTTGACGCCGTAGGTGAACCCGACGCGCTTCTCGAAGGCATCCAGCGCCCGGGTCTCGGGCTAGGTCTGGCTGGTGGGGTTGGGGGACGAACCCTCGTCGTCGTAGCCCCACTTGTAGGCGAAGTTGCGGTTGAGGTCGACCCCGTCGCCGACCCCGATGACGCCGTCTCCGTTGGCGTCCCGCAGATTCTTGCGCCACAGGCGCGTGCCGGGGTCCTTGAAGGTGTAGTCGTAGCCGTCGGGGTTGGCGGAGAGCACGAACCACAGCTCCGTGGAGTCGACGATCTTCTTGATGCGCCGGTCGGTGGCGTAGTGGTCCAGGTAGTAGTGCATCAACCGGCGGGTCATCTCCGGAGTGATCCACTCGCGCGCGTGCTGGTTCGCCAGGTAGAGCACGGAGGGCCGGGAGCCGTCCCGGGAGGTCTTGGCGTTCTTGGTCAGCTTGAGCGCGAGGATGTCCTGTCCTCGTACGGTCTTGCCGATGGAGACGACCTTCGCCAGACCGGGATGGGCCCGGGCGGTCGCGACGACCTCCTCCTCCAGGCCGCCCTTGCCGCTGTACGGGCGGAACACGCCCTGGGACGCGTCCTCGACCCGCTTCTCCGCCTTGGCGGACAGGGTGTGCTCGGTGAGCGACACGCCCTGTTTCCTGAGCTTTCGCGCCTGCCGACCGGTGAGTGAGGTAGACCTCGACGGTGCTCCGCCCGTTCCCGGTCGCCTGCTGCCCGAGCTCCCGGCCGTCCTGTCCGGCCTTGAGCAGCAGGGGTATCTGCTTCTGGGTGATGTCGGCCCGGTAGACGCCGACCTCGTCCGGATCGGGCGCCGGGGACGTGCCGGTCTGCGCCTGGGTTGCGGGTGCGAGACCCGCTCCGCCGAGCAGGAGTGCGCCGACGGCGAGGATCGATCTCGCTCTGTGTCTCATGGACCCCCTAGCAGTGGCTCGCCACGGCGGCGAGCACGTGCCAGGCTCATGACAATTCATGATCGAGTCAAGAGCGCCCCAAGGACACATAAACAGGCCGGTGCCGACGCCCGAGCGGGCGTCGGCACCGGCCTGTCGGGGGGCGTGTTCGTCAGCCCGCCAGGTTGTCCGCCATCTCTTCGCTGAGGTTGGACTCCGTCCCCGGGATGCCCAGGTCCGCGGCGCGCTTGTCGGCCATCGCCAGCAGCCGGCGGATACGCCCCGCGACCGCGTCCTTGGTCAGCGGCGGGTCGGCGAGGGCGCCCAGCTCCTCCAGGGAGGCCTGCTTGTGCTCCATGCGCAGCCGCCCCGCCGCCGCGAGGTGCTCGGGGACCTCCTCGCCGAGGATCTCCAGAGCACGGGCGACACGCGCGCCGGCGGCGACGGCGGCACGGGCCGAGCGGCGCAGATTGGCGTCGTCGAAGTTGGCGAGGCGGTTCGCCGTGGCCCTGACCTCGCGGCGCATCCGCCGCTCCTCCCAGGCCAGCACGGACTCGTGCGCGCCGAGCCGCGTCAGCAGCGCACCGATCGCGTCACCGTCCCGGACGACGACACGGTCCACGCCGCGCACCTCCCGGGCCTTGGCGGCGATCGACAGGCGGCGGGCGGCGCCGACCAGTGCGAGCGCGGCCTCCGGGCCGGGGCAGGTCACCTCCAGGGAGGACGAGCGGCCGGGCTCCGTCAGCGAGCCGTGCGCCAGGAACGCGCCGCGCCAGGCCGCCTCGGCGTCACAGGTGGCCCCCGAGACCACCTGCGGGGGCAGGCCGCGGATCGGGCGGCCACGGCCGTCCACCAGGCCGGTCTGCCGGGCCAGCTGGTCGCCGCCGCCCACCACGCGCACCACATAGCGGGAGCCGCGGCGCAGACCACCGGGAGCCATCACGATCAGTTCGGAGCTGTGGCCGAAGATCTCCAGGATGTCCCGCTTGAGACGCCGGGCCGCCATCGCCGTGTCCAGCTCCGCCTCGATCACGATGCGCCCGCTGACCAGGTGCAGTCCGCCCGCGAACCGCAGGATCGCCGAGACCTCCGCCTTTCTGCAGCAGGTCCGGGTGACGGGAAGCCGGGAGATCTCGTCCTTCACCGCTGCCGTCATCGCCATGGGCCGATCCTTCCATGCATCCGAAAAATACGGTCGTACGCGGCGGCCAGCAGCTCCGGGTCGTGCCGCGGGGTTCCGTCGGTACGAGCCACCGGCGCCAGCTCGACCGCTGCGCCGAACCGCTTGGCGGCCTCGGTCAACGAGGCGCGGTCAGGCACCGCGGCCTGGTCGGCCAGCACCACGTCCAGGGCGAGTTTAGGGGCGTGTCGTCCCAAAACCTCCAAATGACGCTGCGGTGAGAACCCTTCGGTCTCTCCCGGCTGCGGCGCGAGGTTCAGCGAGAGCACCCGGCGGGCCTTGGTCTCCATGAGCGCGTCCAGGAGCTCGGGCACGAGCAGATGCGGGATCACGGAGGAGAACCAGGAGCCGGGCCCGAGCACCACCCAGTCGGCGTCCAGGACCGCGGCGACGGCCTCCGGCACGGCCGGCGGGTCGGGCGGCACGAGGTGCACCGACTGCACCTCTCCCCGGGTGAGCGCGACGGTCGCCTGTCCCCGTACGGTGCCGACCTCGTCCGGGTGCTCCGGGTCGTGGCCCTTGACCAGGGCCTGGAGTTCCAGTGGGACGGCGGACATGGGCAGCACCCGGCCGTGGGCACCCAGCAGCCTGCCCACCAGGTCGAGGGCCTGGACGTGGTCGCCGAGCTGCTCCCACAGGGCCACGATCAGCAGATTGCCGACCGCGTGGTCGTGCAGATCGCCCCGGGAGTGGAAGCGGTGCTGGATGACACGGGCCCAGGTCTGGCCCCAGTCGTCGTCGCCGCACAGCGCGGCCAGCGCCTTGCGCAGATCGCCGGGCGGCAGCACCCCCAGCTCGTCGCGCAGGCGCCCGCTGGAGCCGCCGTCGTCGGCGACGGTGACGACGGCGGTGAGGTCGCCGGTGATCCGGCGCAGAGCGGCGAGCGAGGCGGACAGGCCCATGCCTCCGCCGAGGGCGACCACCTTGGGCTGGGTGCCGCGGCGGCGCGGCCGGCCGCCACGTCCCTCGGGCACCACTCGGCGCAGCCTGCTCAGCCGCAGAGTACGTCCGGTCACTCGCGCCCCATGTCCCGGTGCACGACCACGGTCTCCACTCCCTCGGAGGCCAGGCGGGCGGCCAGCTTCTCGGACATGGCGACGGAACGGTGCTTGCCCCCCGTGCAGCCGATGGCGATGGTCACATAGCGCTTGCCCTCGCGGCGGTACCCGGCCGCGATGAGCCGGAGCAGCTCGGCGTACCGGTCGAGGAACTCCTTGGCGCCGGGCTGGTTGAAGACATACGCGGCGACCTCCTCGTTGAGGCCGGTGTAGGGGCGCAGCTCCGGGACCCAGTGCGGGTTGGGCAGGAAGCGCATGTCCGCGACCAGGTCGGCGTCGACCGGCAGGCCGTACTTGAACCCGAAGGACATGACGGTGGCCCGGAGCTCGGGCTCCTCCTCGCCGGCGAACTGGGCGTCCATCTTGGCGCGCAGCTCGTGAACGTTCAGGCTGGAGGTGTCTATCACCAGGTCGGCGTCGCCGCGCAGCTCGCGGAGCAGCTCGCGCTCGGCGGCGATCCCGTCGACGATGCGGCCGTCGCCCTGCAACGGATGCGGCCTGCGCACCGACTCGAAGCGGCGGACCAGGGCGTCGTCGGAGGACTCCAGGAAGACGATCCGCCGGGTGACGTGCTTGGCCTCCAGATCGGCCAGGGACTCGCGGAGGTTGTCGAAGAAGCGCCGGCCGCGGACGTCCACGACGACCGCGATCCGGGCGACGTTGCCCTGGGAGCGGGCGCCCAGCTCCACCATGGTGGGGATCAGTGCGGGCGGCAGGTTGTCGACGACGAACCAGCCGAGGTCCTCCAGACACTTGGCGGCCGTCGAACGGCCGGCACCGGACATGCCGGAGATGATCACCAGCTCGGGGATGCCCGCGTCGGCGGCCCCGGCTGTCTCACTGCCCGTACTCACCTGTTCTCCGTTTTCCTGGACCGTCGCCTGCGTCCGGTCCTCGCCCGCATCGCTCGGGGCGGCCCGCCCCTGGGCTGAGCGTTCTTCTGCGCTCTGGTCGTGCTCGGTCATGTCTCCTGCCCCCGTCGCTCGTCCGGGGCACCCGCGGACACGGGCTCCCCGGGGGAATCCGGGATCGTCCCGGATTCTTCCTCTTCCATGATCTCTCCAGTCGCCGTGTTCACGGCGGGTGCGGCCGGAGCCGCCTGGGCGAGGGCCACGGCGATCGTCTCGGCCGTCTTGCGGCCGATCCCGGGGACCTCCTGAATCTGGTCGATTGTCGCGGATCGCAGCTTTTTCACCGAGCCGAAATGCTTCACGAGCGCCTGTTTACGGGTGTCGCCGAGGCCCGGCACCTCGTCAAGGGGGCTCGACCTGATGCGTTTGGCCCGCTTCGTGCGCTGATAGGTGATCGCGAAGCGGTGGGCCTCGTCCCGGACGCGCTGGAGCAGATACAGCCCCTCGCTGGAACGGGGCAGGACCACCGGGTCGTCCTCCTCCGGCAGCCAGACCTCCTCCAGGCGCTTGGCGAGACCGCACACGGCGATGTCGTCGATGCCCAGGTCGTCCAGGGCCCGCCGGGCGGCGGCGACCTGCGGCTGCCCGCCGTCGACCACCACGAGCTGCGGCGGGTAGGCGAACCGCTTGGGCCGCCCGTCGTCCTCGGTCAGGGCGATCTCCCCGTCCGCCCACTCACCGGTCTTCTCCTTCTCCGCGAGGTAGCGCCGGAAGCGGCGGGTGATCACCTCGTGCATGGAGCGGACGTCGTCCTGGCCCTCGAAGCCCTTGATCTGGAAGCGGCGGTACTCGCTCTTGCGCTGCAGTCCGTCCTCGAAGACGACCATGGAGGCCACCACGTCCTCGCCCTGGAGATGCGAGATGTCGTAGCACTCGATGCGCAGCGGGGCGCTGTCCAGGTCCAGGGCCTCGGCGATCTCCTCCAGGGCGCGGGAGCGGGTGGTCAGGTCGGAGGCGCGCTTGGTCTTGTGCAGGGCGAGCGCCTGCAGGGCGTTGCGCTCCACGGTCTCCATGAGCGCCTTCTTGTCGCCGCGCTGGGGGATGCGCAGCGACACGTTGGACCCGCGGCGGCCGGTGAGCCAGTCCTGGACCGGCTCTATGGGGTTGGGCAGCGCGGGGACGAGGACCTCCTTGGGCACGGAGTCGCCCGTCTCCTCACCGTAGAGCTGCTGGAGGGCGTGCTCGACGAGGGCGCCGGTGGTGACGTCCTCCACCTTGTCGGTGACCCAGCCGCGCTGACCGCGCACCCGCCCGCCGCGCACGTGGAAGATCTGCACGGCCGCCTCCAGCTCGTCCTCGGCGACCGCGATGAGATCAGCGTCGGTCGCGTCGGTGAGCACGACCGCGTTCTTCTCCATGGCCTTCTTCAGGGCCTCGATGTCGTCGCGCAGACGGCCGGCCCGCTCGTACTCCATGTCCTCGGCGGCCTCCATCATCTGCCTCTCCAGACGACGGAGGTACGCGCCCGTGCGGCCGGCCATGAAGTCGCAGAACTCCTCGGCCAGTTCGGTGTGGTCCTCGGGCGAGATCCGGCCGACGCAGGGCGCGGAGCACTTGCCGATGTAGCCGAGCAGACAGGGGCGGCCGGTACGGGCGGCGTTCTTGAAGACGCCCGCCGAGCAGGTGCGCACGGGGAACACACGCAGCAGCAGGTCCACGGTGTCGCGGATCGCCCACGCGTGGGAGTACGGCCCGAAGTAGCGCACGCCCTTGCGCTTCTGGCCGCGCATCACCTGCACGCGCGGGAACTCCTCGTTCATCGTCACCGCGAGGTAGGGGTAGCTCTTGTCGTCGCGGTACTTGACGTTGAACCGGGGGTCGAACTCCTTGATCCAGGTGTACTCCAGCTGCAGGGCCTCGACCTCGGTGGACACCACGGTCCACTCCACGGACGCGGCCGTGGTGACCATGGTGCGGGTGCGCGGGTGGAGGCCCGCCAGGTCCTGGAAGTAGTTCGCCAGGCGCTGGCGCAGGCTCTTCGCCTTTCCGACGTAGATCACCCGGCGGTGCTCGTCCCGGAACCTGTAGACCCCGGGAGAGTCCGGGATCTCGCCCGGCTTGGGTCGGTAGCTGGAGGGGTCGGCCATGTCTCACACCCTACTGGCGGGGGCCGACAGCGCGGCGTCCCTGTGGACAACCTCCGGCGGGATCCCGCCCCGGCCCCGCGGGGCCGTCCGGCCCGCCCGGTCGCCCTCTTCAAGGCGGCGCGCCGACGCGGAGCCGCCGTCCGGCCGGATCGCGGGGGCGGTCTTGTCGGCCACACCGCGGCGAGCCCTCGGCTGTCCGGTTTCGGCACCTGCGCACAGCAGTCGGTGATCGCCCCACAGCAGCGGGTACAGCCTTCGGCCATGGTCCACCGTCCGTCGGAACTCAGGTGTTGTCGGGGCTTGGTCAACACGCTTCAATGCGGGAAAACTTCGGGCCGCCGCCGGAGAGGTTCGCTTGTGAACGGACCTCACACGCCTCCGGCGTGGCCCGGTACGACCCCGCGCGCGGTCCGACCAGCCGCCGCGCACCTTCACAGAAAGGCCCCTGTATGCGGCACGGCACACAGCACGCGGACGTCGTCCGGGTCGTTCCGGCGGAGTTGGCGGCAGCCCTGCGCGGCGGCCCCTTCCATGTCGCTCTGCGCGCCGCGATCACCGCCCGCGGGCTGCCGCTGCAGCGCGTGCAGCACCATCTGTCGCGGTATGGGGTCAGGGTCGGGGTGACGAGCCTGAGCTACTGGCAGCAAGGGGCGCGCCGCCCCCAGCGCCCCGAGTCCCTGCGCGCCGTACGGGCCCTGGAGGAGATCCTCCAGCTGCCCGACGAGTCCCTCATCCGGCTGCTCGCCGAGACCGCCGCGCCGTCCGGCCCCGACCGTCCGACGGGCCGGTCCTACCGCTCCCTGGTGGAGGCCTCGGACGTGCTGGAGCGGCTCCTCTCGGAGCTGGAGGCGCCGCTCGACAGCGGACTGCACACCATCGGCCATCAGGACCACGTCCGTATCGGCGCGCGCCGTGAGCTGCTGGCCAGGGAGTCCCAGCACATCGTGCGTGCCCACACGGTCGGGGTGGACCGCTATCTCGCCGTCCACCACGGGGACCCGGGGTGCGCCCCCGAGCGGATCGCGGTGCACGCGCTGGAGAACTGCCGCACCGGCCGGGTGCGCTGGCACCGCGACACCGGCATCCTCGTCGCCGAACTGCTCTTCGACACCCGGCTGCACGCTGGAGATACGTTTCTCTTCCGCTACGCCTTCGAGGACGGCACCGCCGGCGCGTCCTGTGAATACGTCCGCGGGTTCGCCCTGGCGGGCGGCCAGTACGCGCTTCAGGTGCGCTTCGACGAGGAGGCACTGCCGGTGCGCTGCCACCGGTTCAGCCAGCACAACCCCGCCGCTCCCCGCAGCGGCCGCCAGGACCTGCGGCTGAGCGGGAGCCACCGCTCGGTGCACCTGGTGGAGCCGAGGGTGCGGTCGGGGATGGTGGGGATCGGGTGGGACTGGGAGTGATCCGAGGCCGGCGAGCCGTCGGGCCCGGTGAGCCTGGTCGGCCGCCAGGTGGGCGGGTGCGCCGCGCCGTCGGGCGGGCGGGCTCAGGCGCGCGGGCGCGCGGGCGCGTTGAGACGTCGGCCGAGGGCGGACGTTGGAGCGCCGGTCGAAGGCGGGCGCGTCCGTGGCCAGGTCGCCGGGCTCGCCGGGCCTTCTGCCGGTCGTGCCCGCAGGGTGGTCAAGCCGTCGGGCCCGCCACGATCCGGCCGTTCTTCACCTCTACGGACAGCTCGTGCAGCGGCTCGGTGGCCGGGTCCTGCACCACCTTGCCCGTGACGGCGTCGAACCGGCTTCCGTGGCAGGGGCAGATCAGCGTCGTGCCCGCCAGCTTGTTGATGGCGCATCCCGCGTGCGTGCAGATGGTGCTGTACGCCTTCATGGAGCCGTTCGCAGCGCGGCTCACGACGACGTTCTCGTCCCGGTACAGCTTCGCGCTCCCCGCGGGAACCTCGCTCTCGGGTCCGAGCGCGACCGGGGCGGTGGGCGTGGCCTGCGTCGCGCCGGAGTCACCGCCGGGCGAACAGGCCGCGATTCCCAGCCCGGCGACCGGGGTGAGCGCCGCCCCGCGCAGAACGGTACGACGG
The DNA here is from genome assembly GCF_042889625.1 of Streptomyces sp. NPDC002573. Lineage (NCBI taxonomy): Bacteria > Bacillati > Actinomycetota > Actinomycetes > Kitasatosporales > Streptomycetaceae > Streptomyces > Streptomyces sp. NPDC002573. Next base: position 58,949 of record NZ_JBIARC010000002.1, read on the forward strand.
CTCGCGGAGGGACGCGCGGACATGAGATCTCCACTGGTCAGGGGGCGGTGCCCGCCGGATGGGTGACACGCCGACGATACCGGTGGCGGACATTCCGCCCACGACCGGGGCGGCGGTGCTCGGCGTCGGGCGCGGACAGTGCCCGGGGTCGGACCTGGACGGTGCTCGGCATCGGACCCGGACGTAAACGCTCGCGTAAGCGTTTACGTCGGCCGCGGAATGGGATACGTTCCCGCCCTGACGGCCCGAGAAGGGGGACAGCTTGGCAACGATGGCCGATGTCGCACGGAGCGCGGGTGTGTCCGTCGCGACCGTCTCCCATGTGCTGAACGACACCCGCCCGGTGCTGCCCCACACCCGCCAGGCCGTCCTGGACGCCATCGACGAGCTCGGCTACACCCCGAACACGCTCGCCCGCTCCCTGGTGACCTCGCGCACCCGGTCCATCGGGCTCGCCGTGTCGGCCATCAGCAATCCGTACTTCACCGAGATCCTCCAGGGTGTCGAGGCCCGCGCCCGGGAGCACGGCTACGGCCTGCTCATCGCCGATCCGCACGACGACCCGGAGCACGAGCGCGAGGTCGTCCGGCTCCTGCACGAGCGCCGGGTCGACGGCGTGATCGTCGCCCCCTCCGCGGACCCGCGCGGGCTCCTCGCCCTCCTCGCGCGCCACCGCGTCCCGACGGTGTTCCTCGACCGCCTGGTCTCCCCTGCCCCTGCGCTTGAGGACACCGCGGGCGCCCCCGCCGAGGACGAGGACACCCGCGCCCCCTTCCGCTTCGACCAGATCTGCGCCGAGAACGCCGCCCCCATGGCTAGCCTGGTCACCCATCTCGCCGGACTCGGCCACCGGCGGATCGGCCTGGTCGCGGGTCTGCCCGGGTTCAGCACCACGACCGAGCGGATCAACGGGTACCGGCACGGTCTCGCGGCCGCCGGGCTCCCCCACGACGAGCGGCTGGTCGTTCACGGTGACTCCGCGGCGGAGGGCGCCCGGCGCGCCACGGCCGCCCTGCTGTCGCTCGCCGCACGGCCCACGGCCCTGGTCACCGCCAACAACGCGATGACCATCGGAGCGCTGCGGGCGCTGCGCGATCACGGACTGTCCGTACCGGACGACCTGGCACTCGTCTGTTTCGACGACTTCGCCTGGGCCGAACTGTTCTCGCCCCGGCTCACCGCCGTCGCCCAGCCCAGCAAGGAGATCGGCGCGGAGGCCGTGCGGCTGCTCCTGGAGCGTCTCGACGCGCCGGACCGTCCCTCCCGCACCGTGCGGCTCCCCTGCACCTTCGTCCACCGCACCTCGTGCGGCTGCCCCGACACCCATTCCGAGAAGGGAACCGTCTCGTGATCGTCGTCGCCGGTGAGGCCCTGATCGACCTGGTCCCGCAGGATGCGGGCGCCCTCGCACCGTTGCGGCCGGCGCTCGGCGGCGGCCCCTACAACACCGCCGTGGCCCTCGGCCGGCTCGGCTCCCCGACGGCCTTCTGCTCCCGTCTGTCCTCCGACTCCTTCGGAGAGGCCCTGCTCGACGGGCTGCGCGCGGCGGGCGTGGACGTGTCGGCGGTGCAGCGGGGCCCCGAGCCGACCACCCTGGCCGTCGCCACCATCGACGACCACGGCTCGGCCGCGTACTCCTTCTACGTCGACGGCAGCGCCGACCGGCTGTTCACGGCACCGGAACGCCTGCCGCCGGGCACGCGGGCGGTCTCGTTCGGCACCTGCTCCCTCGTCCTGGAACCGGGGGCGAGCGCCTACGAGGAGCTGATGCGCCGCGCCGCCGCCCAGGGCGTGTTCACCGCCCTCGACCCGAACATCCGCGCGGGCCTGATCCCGGACCCCGACGCCTACCGGGCCCGCTTCAAGAGCTGGCTGCCGTCGGTGTCCCTGCTCAAGCTCTCCGCCGAGGACGCTCAGTGGCTGGGCGGCACCCCGCAGGAATGGCTGACCTCCGGTCCCACCGCGGTGGTGATCACCCACGGGAGCGACGGGATGACGGTCTTCACCCGCGACGGGGCGCAGCATTCCGTGCCAGGGGTGCCGGTCGAGGTCGTGGACACCATCGGGGCCGGGGACACGGTGAACGCGGCGCTGCTGCACGGCCTGGCCGCGCACTACGCCCTCTCCCCGGAGGCGGCCGCCGCCCTGGACCCCGACGACTGGCGTGAGCTGCTGCGCTTCGCGGCCCGTGCCGCGGCGATCACCTGCTCGCAGGCCGGCGCGGAACCGCCGTACGCGTCCGAGCTGACCGCCTCGTAGCCCGCCCGTCCCACGCGCGGCGCCCCGCGGGGAGTTCCGCGGGGCGCCGGGTCACACAGGGTTCAGGCGGGTTCAGGCCTTGCGTGCCCGCGTGGTCTTCTTCGCGGGTGCCGCCTTCTTCGTGGCGCCCACGGCCTTCTTGGTCGCCGTGTTGTTGACGGTCTTGGCCGGCGCGGTCTTCTTCGCCGTCCGGGCCGTCGCCGTCTTCCTGGCCGTCGACGTGGCCGCGACCGCCTTGGCCGCCGCCTTGCGCGGCGCCTTGACCGAGGCCGCGTCGCTGACGCGGTCCGCGCCGAGGATCTCGCGCAGGAACTTGCCGGTGTGGCTGGCCGGCTCCCCCGCGACCTCTTCGGGCGTGCCCTCGGCGACCACGAGACCGCCGCCGGCGCCGCCCTCGGGGCCCATGTCGACGACCCAGTCGGCGGTCTTGATGACGTCGAGGTTGTGCTCGATGACGATGACCGTGTTGCCCTTGTCGACCAGTCCGCCGAGCACCGTGAGCAGCTTGCTGATGTCCTCGAAGTGCAGACCGGTGGTCGGCTCGTCCAGCACGTAGACCGTGCGTCCGGTGGACCGCTTCTGCAGCTCGCTGGCGAGCTTCACCCGCTGGGCCTCACCACCGGACAGGGTGGTCGCGGACTGACCGAGGCGGACATAGCCGAGACCGACGTCGTGCAGCGTCTTCAGATGGCGGGAGATTGCGGGCACCGCCTCGAAGAAGTGCATGGCCTCCTCGATCGGCATGTTCAGGACCTCGGAGATGGACTTGCCCTTGTAGTGGACCTCCAGGGTCTCCCGGTTGTACCGGGCACCGTGGCAGACCTCGCACGGGACGTAGACGTCCGGGAGGAAGTTCATCTCGATCTTGATGGTGCCGTCGCCCGCGCAGTTCTCGCAGCGGCCGCCCTTGACGTTGAAGGAGAAGCGGCCCGGCTGGTAGCCCCGGACCTTCGCCTCGGTGGTCTCGGCGAACAGCTTGCGGATGTGGTCGAAGACTCCGGTGTACGTCGCCGGGTTCGACCGCGGGGTGCGGCCGATGGGCGACTGGTCGACATGCACGACCTTGTCGACGAGATCGTCGCCGTCCACGCGCGTGTGCCGCCCGGGGACGTTCCTCGCGCCGTTCAGCTCGCGGGCGAGGTGGGTGTAGAGGATGTCGTTGACCAGGGTCGACTTTCCGGAGCCGGACACACCGGTGACGGCCGTGAACACGCCCAGCGGGAAGGACACGTCGATGTCCTGGAGGTTGTTCTCCCGGGCGCCGTGCACCGTGAGACGACGCGACGGGTCGCGCGGGCGCCGGATGTCGGGCAGCGGGATCGACTTCTTGCCCGAGAGGTACTGTCCGGTCTGCGACTCGTCGTTGGCCAGCAGCTCCTTCAGGGAGCCGCTGTGCACGACCTTACCGCCGTGCTCGCCCGCGCCGGGGCCGATGTCGACGACCCAGTCGGCGACCTTGATGGTGTCCTCGTCGTGCTCGACGACGATGAGCGTGTTGCCCATGTCGCGGAGGCGGACCAGGGTCTCGATCAGCCGGTGGTTGTCGCGCTGGTGCAGGCCGATCGAGGGCTCGTCGAGGACGTACAGGACGCCGACGAGTCCGGAGCCGATCTGGGTGGCCAGGCGGATGCGCTGGGCCTCACCGCCGGAGAGGGTGCCGGCCGCGCGGTTCAGCGACAGATAGTCCAGGCCGACGTCGACCAGGAACCGCAGCCGTTCGTTGACCTCCTTGAGGACCCGCTCGGCGATCTTCTTGTCACGGGCGTCGAGCTTGAGCTCGCCCAGGAAGTCCGCGCAGTCGCTGATCGACATCGCGGAGATCTCGGCGATCGACTTGTCCATGATCGTGACCGCGAGGACGACCGGCTTGAGCCGGGTTCCCTTACAGGTGGGGCAGGGCACCTCGCGCATATAGCCCTCGAAGCGCTCCCGGCTGGCGTCGCTCTCGGCCTCGCTGTGGCGGCGCTTTACAAAGGGGACGGCACCTTCGAAGGGCGTCGTGTACACGCGCTCGCGGCCGTACCGGTTGCGGTAGCGGACCTCGATCTGCGTCTTGTGGCCGTAGAGCAGGGCCTTCTTGGCGCGCTGCGGCAGGCCCGCGAAGGGGATGTCGGTCCGGAAGCCGAGCGCGTCCGCGAGGGCGCCGATGAGACGGCCGAAGTAGTCCTTGGTGTGCCCGTGCGACCAGGGGTGGATGGCGCCCTCGTCGAGGGTCTTCTCCTCGTCCGGGACGATCAGCTCCGGGTCGACCTCCATGCGCGTGCCGATGCCGGTGCACTCGGGGCAGGCGCCGAAGGGCGAGTTGAAGGAGAAGGAGCGGGGCTCCAGCTCCTCGAAGGATAGGTCGTCGTACGGGCAGTACAGGTGCTCCGAGTACATGCGCTCGCGCTCGGGGTCGTCCTCGGGGAGGTCGACGAAGTCGAGCACGACCATGCCGCCGGACAGTCCGAGCGCGGTCTCCACGGAGTCGGTGAGACGGCGCTTGGCGGAGTCCTTGACCGTGAGGCGGTCGACGACCACCTCGATGGTGTGCTTCTCCTGCTTCTTCAGCGTGGGAGGATTTGTCAGCTGGATCGTCTCGCCGTCCACCCGGGCACGGCTGTACCCCTTGGTCTGGAGGTCGGCGAAGAGGTCGACGAACTCTCCCTTGCGCTCCCGCACCAGTGGCGACAGCACCTGGAAGCGGCTGCCCTCCGGCAGCTCGAGGACCCTGTCGACGATGGCCTGCGGCGACTGGCGGGAGATCGGGCGGTGGCACTCGGGGCAGTGCGGCTTGCCGATGCGCGCGAACAGCAGTCGCAGGTAGTCGTAGACCTCGGTGATCGTGCCGACCGTCGAGCGCGGGTTGCGCGAGGTCGACTTCTGGTCGATCGAGACCGCCGGCGAGAGGCCCTCGATGAAGTCGACGTCCGGCTTGTCCATCTGGCCGAGGAACTGCCGGGCGTACGAGGACAGTGACTCCACGTAGCGCCGCTGACCCTCGGCGAAGATCGTGTCGAAGGCCAGCGAGGACTTGCCCGACCCCGACAGGCCCGTGAAGACGATGAGCGAGTCGCGCGGCAGGTCGAGCGAGACATTCTTCAGATTGTGCTCGCGCGCGCCACGGACGATGAGACGGTCGGCCACGCCGGTCCGCACCTTTCTTGAGAGAAGCGACAGGGGCGGGACCCCCGCTGCTTTCCCAGACTAGGGGGAGCCACTGACAACGCCGGTCGGATTCCTGGGTTGATAACAATCCCCGGCCATCCAGCATGCCCGACGTCGCACTCGACCATATAGCACGTGCATTCGATTTGCGGCCGGAGTCCGCCTCCTTCACCCGAAGGAGTGGCCGGGCTAGGGTCGGGCCCATGATGGATCACGCGCGCGACCTGGCGTCTGTACATGACGCCACCGAGCGACTTCTCGCCGCAGTCACCGAACTGGACAACGCGGCGGTCGCCGAGTCGTCACGGCTGCCCGGCTGGACCCGGGGCCATGTCCTCGCCCATGTCTCCCGCAACGCCGACGCCCTCGTGAACGTACTGGAGGGGCGTCCGATGTACGTCTCCGGCGAGGCACGGGACGCCGACATCGAGCGGGACGCCCCGCGCCCCCTGGACGCCCAGCTCGCCGACCTGCGCGCGAGCGGGGAGCGGTTCCAGAAGACCGCGGACGCGCCGGCGGACTGGTCGCGCACGGTGGAGCTGCGCAACGGCGTCACCGACGTGGCGGCCCGGGTGCCGTTCCGGCGGTGGGTCGAGGTCGAGCTGCACCACGTGGACCTAGGCATCGGCTACGAGCTTCAGGATCTGTCGGCGGAGTTCGCCGAGCGCGAGATCGTCTTCCTGACCGAACGGTTCACCGGGCTCTCGGAGGTGCCGCACACGCGTGTCACGGACGGCACGCGCGCGTGGAGCATGGGCCGGGAGGCGGCCGAGCCCGAGGTCACGGTCCACGGACCCGCGCCGGTACTGCTCGGCTGGCTCGCGGGCCGCCACGACGGTGCCACGCTGCGCGTCGAGGGCGGGCCGCTGCCGACGCTTCCGCCGTTGTAGCCCGACGCCCCCCTGGGCCCTGTCACCGCTATAGGCTGCCGCCATGACGTACAGCGGACAGGTGACGGTCGGCGGCCCGGCGGATGTGCACGAGCTCAAAGACCTGATGATCACCAAGATCGCGGTCGGCCCGATGGACAACAACGCCTATCTGCTGCGCTGCCGGGCCACGGACGAGCAACTGCTGATCGACGCGGCCAACGACGCCAGGACGCTCATCGGCATGATCGGTGACGACGGCATCGCGTCCGTCGTCACCACGCACCGGCACGGGGACCACTGGCAGGCGCTCGCCGAGGTCGTGGCGGCCACGGGCGCACGGACGTACGCGGGCCGGGACGACGCCGAGGGCATCCCCGTACCGACGAACGTGTCGGTCGACGACGGCGACACGATCCGGGTGGGACACGTGGAGCTGACGGCGCGCCACCTCGTGGGCCACACGCCGGGCTCGATCGCCCTCGTCTACGACGACCCGCACGGACACCCCCATGTGTTCACCGGCGACTGCCTCTTCCCGGGTGGCGTGGGCAACACGCACAAGGACCCCAAGGCCTTCGCGAGCCTGATCCACGACGTCGAGACGAAGATCTTCGACGTGCTTCCCGACGAGACCTGGGTCTACCCCGGGCACGGCAACGACACCACACTGGGCGACGAGCGTCCGCACCTGCCGGAGTGGCACGCACGCGGGTGGTGAACGCCAATCCCGCAACGCGCCCGGCACGCAAGGCCGGGCGCACGCGCCCCGTGTGAACCGTTCGCACACGCCGGTCCCCCGCGCGCGCTCCCGGCGCACACGTCGATGCGGTCAACTGAAGCGCAGCCCCGCTCAGGACGACGGCTCCTGCGCGGCACGGGCCGCCGGTCCCTCGTCTCCCGCCCTCGGCCGGCGGCCCCGGCGCTCGCCCACCGCCTGAGCGTTCACACCGCTGCAACACTCGTTCCCACCATACGGACAGTTGCCCGCGTGACCTCGACAAGCAGTGTGCGGCGCTGCCACTCTCCCGCCATGCACCGTGTCCAACGCGCTCTGCGCCGCGCCGCGTCCGGCGCCACCGTCGCCCTGCTCGCCCTCGCAGTGGGATGCGCCCCGCAGCCGGAGGGCAACGCTTCCGCCACGGCTTCCGGAACGGCCGCAGGCACCTGTGCGCAGGGCAAGTTGGCCACCAAGATCTCGGGAAAGCTGACGATCGCGACCGACGAGCCCGCGTACGAACCCTGGTTCAAGGAGGACAAGCCGTCCGACGGCAAGGGCTTCGAGTCGGCGGTGGCCTACGCGGTGGCGGGGCGGCTCGGCTACGGCAAGAGCGCCGTGGTCTGGCAGTCCGTCCCCTTCAACAAGGCCTTCGCGCCCGGTGAGAAGACCTTCGACTTCGACATCAACCAGGTCTCGATCAGCACCGAACGCAAGCAGGCCGTGGACTTCTCGTCCGGCTACTACGACGTCCGCCAGGCCGTCATCGCCCTGAAGGGGTCCAAGGCCGCGCAGGCGAAGAGCATCGCGGATCTGAGGGCTCTCAGGCTGGGCGCCCAGGTCGGCACCACCAGCCTCGACTACATCACCGACGTGGTGAAGCCGACCCGGCAGTCGGCCGCGTACGCCAAGAACGACCAGGCCAAGTCCGCCCTGAAGAACGGTCAGGTCGACGCGATCGTCACCGATCTGCCGACCGCCTTCTACATCACCGCGGCCGAGGTCACCGACGCGAGGATCGTCGGTCAGTTCGAGAACCAGGGCGGCACTCCGGAGCAGTTCGGGCTCGTCCTGGACAAGGGCAGCGCGCTCACTCCGTGCGTGACCTCCGCCGTGGACGCCCTGCGCAAGGACGGCACCCTGGCCAGGCTCGAGAAGCAGTGGCTGTCCGACGCCGTCGACGCCCCGGTGCTCAAGTGACCGTCACCGAGGAGGAGTCCGGGGACGGATCCGGCAAGCACGGCCGGTCGGTCACGGACGACACGGCGGACAGGGGCGGCGGAGACGGCGCATACGTCCCCTCCGAGCGGCGGATCGAGCGCGAGCGGTACAAGCGTGCCCGCGCCCGCCGCGCCACCGCCGTCGCCGCCGTGTCGACCCTCGTCACCGGCGCCGTCCTCTATCTGATCGTCGTCGACGCGCCGGGCTGGCCGCGCACCAAGGAGACGTTCTTCAGCGCGCGTTACGCGCGCGAGGCCCTCCCGAAGGTCCTCGACGGTGTGTGGCTCAACATCCGTCTGCTGCTGGTGTGCGGGGTCGCCGTCCTGGTCCTCGGCATGCTGATCGCGGTCGCCCGCACCCTGCGCGGGCCGGTGTTCTTCCCGCTGCGCGTGCTGGCCGCCGCCTACACAGACTTCTTCCGCGGACTGCCCCTGATCATCAACCTGATGATCGTGGTGCTGGGCGTGCCCGCGCTGCGCCTGCAGGGCGTGACCGTGGACCCGGTCCTGCTCGGCGGCACGGCGCTCACCCTGACGTATTCCGCGTACGTCGCCGAGGTGTTCCGCGCCGGTATCGAGTCGGTCCACCCCTCGCAGCGCGCCGCGGCCCGCTCCCTCGGTCTCACCAACCGTCAGGCGCTGCGCCACGTCGTGCTTCCGCAGGCCGTACGGCGTCAGGTGCCGCCCCTGCTCAACGATCTGGTGTCGCTGCAGAAGGACACCGGGCTCGTCTCGATCGGCGGTGCGGTGGACGCGGTGCGGGCCGCGGACATCATCGTGGGCCGCAGTCTCAACTACACGCCGTACATCGTCGCGGGGCTCGTCTTCGTGGCGCTGACCATCCCCATGACCCGCTTCACGGACTGGGTGACCGCCCGGATGGACCGGCAGCGGGCGCAGGGAGGGAACCTGTGAGCGACATCCTCCCCTCGGACGGCCCCGCCGAGGACTCCGAGTCCCCCGGGTCGCCCGTGCTGCGCATGGAGTCGGTGCGCAAGACCTTCGGCGGCTCGGTCGTCCTGCGGGACGTCGATCTGGAGGTCGCACCGCACTCGGTGACGGCGCTGATCGGCGCCTCCGGCTCCGGCAAGTCGACGCTGCTGCGCTGTACGAACCTCCTCGAGGACATCGACGACGGCGTCATCTGGCTGGACGGCGAGGAGATCACCGACCCACGGATCGATCAGGACGCAGTACGCCGCCGGATCGGCGTGGTCTTCCAGGCCTACAACCTCTTCCCGCACATGACCGTGCTGGAGAACATCACCCTCGCCCCGCGCCGGGTGCACGGCGTGGACCGCGTCACCGCCGAGGAGCACGCTCGAGGGTTGCTGGACCGCCTCGGGCTCGGGAGCAGGGCGGGCGAGTATCCGGACCGGCTGAGCGGCGGCCAGCAGCAACGGGTGGCGATCGCACGCGCGTTGGCCGTACGCCCCCGGCTGCTGCTCCTGGACGAGATCACCGCCGCCCTCGACCCGGAGCTCGTCGGCGAGGTCCTCGCCGTCGTCCGGGACCTGAAGGACGAGGGCATGACCATGGTGCTGGCCACCCATGAGATGGGCTTCGCCCGTGAGGTCGCGGACCAGGTCTGCTTCCTGGACGGCGGCGTGGTCCTGGAACGCGGCACGGCCGAGCAGGTCTTCGGCGATCCTCGGCAGGAGCGCACCCGGCGCTTTCTGAGTCGGATCGTGGAGGCGAGGCGGCTCTGAGGCACGGGTGCCCGAACTCCGGGCGTCCGGCCTCGCCACCCGGCCTCAGGCCAACAGCGGGCTGCCCTCCGGTATCTCCGCCCACCGCCGCGGCGGCCTCGCGACCGCGTACTGGTCGGTCAGGCGCACTCCACCCCTGTGCGAGGCGTACGCCAGCTCGCTTGCGTCCCACAGCCCCGCTCTGTCCCACTGCCAGAAGCGGTACAGCCAGTGCAGGTCGGACGCGTCGCCCCGGATGAGCCCGATCTCCTCGTGCGGCTCGCAGTGGCCGTCGCGCGAGAACCGGCCGAAAGTGCCTCCCTTGGGGTTGAAGTAGAGTCCGTACGCGGTGGTGCCGGGGGACAGCGCGTCGAGCACCGCTTCCGTGCTTACCCTGTAGCCCGGGGGCTGGACGAGCACACAGCCGCCCGGCACGCCGGTCACCCCCACGAAACGTCCGAGCTCGTCCTCGTAGGGGTCGAAGCCGTCGGGTCCCGCACCGCACGGGCCCGACTCCGCGTCGGGGTCCGGTGCGGCCGTGAGGACCGGGCCGGCGCCCAGCCGTCGTATCGCCGTCTCCTCGTCGAGCCCGGCCACGAACGCGAACGAGGCTCCCTCGGTGTGAACGTCGTGGAAGACGGCGGCTCTGCGGTCGGCGTCCTCCTGGGCCGCGCGCTCCTCGGCGGTGAGCGCCACCGCGTTCGGTAGTCCCTCGAAGAACGGGGCGAGTGCGGTGGTGAGCGCCAGCCTGCCTGGGGAGCGTCCGCCCATACGCGGGCCCCACGCGTCCGCGCCCGCGGCGAGCAGCAGTTCCACGGCCTCCCGCGCGCCATGGCAGACCGCGTCCCACAGCGGGGTCCGGCCGACGGCCGCGGGGATGTCCACGTCCTCGACTCGGCGCAGGAACTCCACGACGACCTCGGGCGAACCGTGCCGCGCGGCGAGGTGCAACGGAGTCTCGCCGCTCCAGGATTCCAGCAGCGCGACGGGATCGGCGCCCCGGGCCAGCCGTGCTCTGATGAGGCCGAGGTCCCGCCAGCCGTCGTGGGTGATCCTCTCCCAGTCGTCGCGGTCGGGATCGGGGCGCGCCGGATCGGCCGGCCCGTCGTCGGCGCGCCCGGCGGGACCGACGACGGTGGTGACGATCTCCCCCGGCCCTGTGGCGACGAGGAAGCCCTGCTCGCTCTGGGACCGCGCCCGGCCCGGGGGTTCCGGCGCGGCCGGTCCGTCGAAGAAGTTCATGAGTTGAGCGTGGCACCCGCCACTGACAACCGGACTGAACATCTCCGCTCAGGCCCGGTGACGGGGCGTCACACCTCCGTGCGTCGCGCCCCCGCGAGCGTCGCGACCCGCTCCACCGCGAAGGCGTAGCCCTGCACACCGCACCCGGCGATGACGCCGTCGGCGCGCAGGGAGACGTACGAGTGGTGCCGGAACTGCTCGCGCTGGTGGATGTTGGAGATGTGCACCTCCACGACCGGCAGTCCGTCACAGGTGTTGAGCGCGTCCAGGATCGCGACGGAGGTGTGCGAGTAGGCGGCGGGATTGATCACGATCCCCGCGTGGTTCAGCCGCGCCTCCTGGATCCAGGCCACCAGTTCGCCCTCGTGGTTGGACTGCCGGAAATCCACCGTGCCTCCGTGGGCGGCCGCCGTCTTCACGCACAGCGCCTCGACGTCCGCGAGCGTGTCGGAGCCGTAGATCTCCGGCTGACGCTGTCCGAGGAGGTTCAGATTGGGGCCGTTGAGGACCATGATCGGGGCGTTGGCGAGGGTACGGGGCACGGTTCCTCCGGTCGGTTCGGATCCACCGGTCCACGCAGGACCGTTGCTCAGCCCCCGGTCTATCACGACCGCCCGGCGCATCACCGCGGCGTACTGATCACCCCACGGCCCCGGGCGTACGCCCTCTCCTGTCACGTCGTGCACCGAGCCCCCATGCGCCCCCGTAGCCGCCGATCATGTTGGGTAATTGAAGCGGCATGCACCATGCACGCAATGTGAGGGCGCCTTCCCTGCTGCGGCTCGCGGCCGCCTCCCTGGCGGGGACCGCCATCGAGTTCTACGACTTCTTCGTCTACGGGACCGCCGCCGCCCTGGTCCTGGGGCCTCTGTTCTTTCCGACCTTCTCGCCGCTGGGGGGCACGCTGGCGGCCTTCGGCACCTTCGGGGTGGGCTTTCTGGCCCGTCCGCTCGGCTCGGTGCTGTTCGGGCACATGGGGGACCGGCGCGGACGACGGCCGGTTCTCATCGCCTCCCTGATTCTGACCGGCGCCACGACGGTGGCGGTCGGCTGTCTGCCGACGTACGGCACGATCGGCACGGCCGCGCCCGTGCTCCTTCTGGTACTGCGCTTTCTGCAGGGGCTCGGGCTCGGCGGGGAGTGGGGCGGCGCGGTGCTGCTCACCATGGAGCACGCGCCGCCCGGACGACGCGCCCTGTGGGCAAGCTTTCCCCAGGTGGGCCCCTCACTGGGGTTCGTCCTGGCCAATGGCATGGTGCTGTGGCTGTCGACGACGCTGTCGGACGCGCAGTTCGCCTCCTGGGGATGGCGGATCCCCTTCTGGGCGGCGGGGCTCCTGGCGGCAGCGGGTCTGTGGCTGCGCTCCTCGGTGACGGAGAGTCCGCTCTTCCTGGAGATCGACGACCACGCGCGCCTGCCGCTCGCCGAGGTGGTGCGTGTCCACTGGAGGCTGGTGCTGCTCACGGCCGGTGCCCTCGCGATCGGGTACGCGGTCTTCTACTCCGTGACGACCTGGTCCCTGGCGTACGCGACGGAGCGGCTCGGCGTGAGCCGTCCGGTCATGCTGGCGTGCGTCATGGCCACCGTCCTGGTGCAGGGCGCCCTGACGCCCCTCGCGGCCCTCCTGGGGGACCGCTATGGGCGGCGGTCCCTGTGCCTCACCGGGTGCACCGGGGTCGCCCTATGGATGTTCCCGATGGTCGCGCTGCTGGCCACGGGCGAGGCTGTGCTGATGTTCCTGGGGTTCCTGGGAGCGATGCTCGCCTTCATCACGATGTTCGCCGTGACCGCCGCGTATCTGCCGGAGTTGTACGAACCCCGAGTGCGGTGCACGGGCGCTGCCGTGGGCTACAACCTCGGAGGGGTGCTCGGCGGCGCCCTCACTCCGATCGTGGCCACGACGCTGGCCGGGTACGGGGGCCGGGTGCCCTGGGGGGTCGGCGCCTATCTGACGGCCGTGGCCCTGGTCAGCCTGGGGTGCTTCGCGCTGCTGCCGGAGACCGCTCCCGGGCCCGTCCCGGTGACGGAACCAGCGCCCGGCTGAGCGGACGAGAGCCCAGCGGCGCCCGTATGCCGGCCTGTCCGCCGGTCGTGGGCGCCGGGCCGTCTACGGGCTCACCGCCAGCTCCAGATACGCCCCGAACAGCACGAGGTGCACACCGCCCTGCAGTGGCGTGGCACGCCCGGGCACCACGGTCAGCGAACTCACCACCACCGTCAGCGCGAGCAGCACCATGTGCAGCGGGCCGAGGCCGAGGAGGAGCGGTCCGGACAGCCACACGGACGCGAGCGCGACGGCGGGAATGGTCAGGCCGATACTGGCCATCGCCGAACCGAGGGCCAGGTTCAGGCTCGTCTGGACCCGGTCGCGGCGTGCCGACCGCAGGGCCGCGATGGTCTCCGGCAGCAGCACCAGCAGTGCGATCACCACCCCGACGACGGACTGCGGCATGCCCGCCGCCGCCACACCGGACTCGATGGCGGGCGAGACACCCTTGGCGAGTCCGACGACCCCGATGAGGGCCATCGTGAGCAGGCCCAGACTGAGGGCGGCGGCACGGGCGGACGGCGCGCCGGCGTGGTCGTCCGCGTGGATCACCTCTCCCTGCCGGGTGATCGGGAGGAAGTAGTCCCGGTGGCGCACCGTCTGGGTGGTCACGAAGAGCCCGTACAGGATGAGCGAGGAGAGCGCGGCGAAGGTGAGCTGGGCCGGGGAGAACTGCGGACCGGGCTTGCTCGTGGTGAACCCCGGCAGAACCAGGCTGAGGGTCGCCAGGGTCGCGACGGTGGCGAGCGCGGCTCCGGTCCCCTCAGGGTTGAAGACCGCGATCCGGTGGCGCAGCGAGGCCACCAGGAGGCTCGCGCCGACGACGCCGTTGCAGGTGATCATCACCGCCGCGAAGACCGTGTCGCGGGCCAGAGTCGCGCTCTTGGCTCCGCCGTCGGCCATGAGGGTGACGATCAGGGCGACCTCGATGACCGTGACCGCGATGGCGAGGACGAGCGACCCGAAGGGCTCACCGACCCGGTGCGCGATCACTTCGGCGTGGTGGACCGCCGCCAGGACGGATCCCGCGAGGATCACCGTCACCAGGACTACGACCCCGCCGGGCAGAGCCCGTCCCCAGGTGAGGGCCAGCAGCCCCACCGCGGCCACCGGCACGACGGCCGGCCAGCGTGCCGCGAGTGATCGGAACCGGACGACCATGCTAACGACCGTCGCAGACCCGTACAGGGCCCGCATTCCGGGTCAGGCCCCCACCGCGCCGCCCGACGCCCGCGGTGGGGATGCGCGGTGCCGCGTCGCGCGTCCCTGCCGGCCGACTGCTTCGGTCTCGTGGGCTCATCACGTCTCGACACTGTCCTTCCGTGCGCGCTCGCCGCCCTTGTCCACCGCCTCGACCGCCTCCCGTCTCCTGGAGGCCGTCAGGCTGGTGATCGTCGTGACGGCCAGCACGGCACAGATGACGCCCAGGGAGACCGGTATGGAGATCTCGGGGACGTGCACACCGGACTCGTGGAGCGCGTGCAGCACCAGCTTGACCCCGATGAAGCCGAGGATGACCGACAGGCCGTAGGAGAGGTGGACCAGCTTCTTGAGCAGGCCGCCGATGAGGAAGTACAGCTGCCGCAGGCCCATCAGCGCGAACGCGTTGGCCGTGAAGACGATGTACGGATCCTGGGTCAGGCCGAAGATGGCGGGGATGGAGTCGAGGGCGAAGAGCACGTCCGTGGTGCCGATCGCCAGCATCACGACCAGCATCGGCGTCATGACCCGCTTGCCGTTCTGCTGGATCCACAGCTTGGTGCCGTGATACCGGTCGGCCACCCCGAAGCGGCGCTCGACTGCCTTCAGCAGCTTGTTCTCCTCGTACTCCTCCTCTTCCTCCGTGCTGGTCCTGGCCTCCTGGATCAGCTTCCAGGCGGTCCAGATGAGGAACGCGCCGAAGAGATAGAAGACCCAGGAGAAGGACCCGAGGATCGCGGCGCCCGCGGCGATGAACGCGGCGCGCAGGACCAGGGCCATGAGCACGCCGACGAGGAGCACGCGCTGCTGGTACTGCGAGGGCACCGCGAACTTCGCCATGATCAGGACGAAGACGAAGAGATTGTCGACGCTGAGCGATTTCTCGGTGATGAAACCGGCGAAGAATTCTCCGGCCGGCTGTCCGCCCCCGAAGACGAGCAGACCCAGGCCGAACAGTCCGGCCAGGGCGATCCAGACGATCGTCCAGATGCCGGCTTCCGTGATCGACACGTCGTGCGGTTTGCGGCCGATGAAGAAGTCGACCGCGATGAGGGCCGCGAGGCCCACGATCGTCAGGACCCACAGGGTCAGGGAAACATTCACTGCGCCTCCGGCAGTACGTCACGGCGGATTTCAGCGTCGTCGCTACCGGAGGTCTCTTCCACCCGAGGATCCCGGGGCGCGTGATGCGTCCGGTCTCCGCGGGCCGACGCCCCGGGATCTGGCCTGATCCGTACTGACGGGTGCGCCGCAGCAGATAGGGAGTACTCCCCTCCGTGGGAAAGACAGTACCCCAACCACCAAGGAAAGGTAAAGAGAAAAGTAAAGAAAGATCCAAATTCGCAGCTCAGGATGCCTTTACTCGCCCTTGGAGAACGGGAGTTCAGTCAGTGGTCCCAGGCGCTACGGGACTCCGCGACCCGGCTGAGCACCTGGGTGAGCACCTGGCTGCCCCGGGGCACCCGCGGGGGCTCGTACGTCCACGCCTGGCCGACCCAGGGGTCCGCGAGGTGGTCGTCGGGGACGGGGGTGAGCCGCAGCAGTGAGCGCCAGAGCGGGTCGAGCAGCGGACCGTAGGCGGCGGCGTCCTCGCGGTCGGCGACCATCATCAGCTGCACGCCGACGGACGGGCCCTCGTCCGCGAGATAGCGCAGCTGGGTCACCGCCCGGTCGTCGAAGCCGTGCGGGAAGTCATGGACGATCAGCAGACACCCTGCGGTGTCGAGGCCCGGCGGCAGATCCTCCGAGGCGCCGCCGCGCACGGCCATCTGCAGCAGGTCGACGCGCTGGGTCAGCCGGGTCAGCACATCGGCGACGCCCGAGCCGCCGACGGCCGGCGGCTCGGCGAGCACCCCGGACCGCACCAGGGGCGCGAGTGCCGAGGCACCCGAGCCCGCCGGGTCGATCACCTGCACCGCGAACTCGCCGGGCGGGTACACCGCCAGCAGCCGTGCCGCGTGCACCACCGCCGTCTCCATGGCGAGCCCGCGCAGTTCGTCGGAGTCCACCAGCGGGTCGAGGGATCCGGAGCGGCCACTGTCGATCCACAGCCCGCGCTGCAGCGGCAGTCTGACCAGCATGGGGATGCGCAGAGCCTCGCTCTCGGGGAGGTGCAGATCGCCGAGGCGCACAGCCATGGGGATCTCCGTCGGCACCCGGTACCCATGCCAGACCGGGCTGTCCCAGCCCGCGAACGCCGGGGGCAGCGCGGGCTCGACGACATCCGACTCCGCGTTGAGCTGGGTGAGATCGCGGTCGAGCGAGGCCCTGGCCTGGGTGACGAGTCCGACGTGCTTGCTCCGGGCCGCCTCGCGCGCCGCGTCGCCCTGCCCGCCGATCCGGTTGCGCGGATCCGCCAGCGTCCTGTCCAGCTCCCGATCCAGGCGGGAGTCGGCGAAGTCGACGGCGCTGCGGTACGCGGCGGCCGTCCGCGCCAGGTCCTCGAACATGCCCCACACCTGGTTGTAGAGCCGCTCCTCCATGGACCAGCCGGTGGCGTCGCCCGCGACCGGTAGCGCGGGCTGCCCCGGCGGGGTCGCGGGCGCGGTCGGCGGGGGCGTCGGCGGTGCCGCGCCGACCCGACGCGGGTGCACATAGTCGATCGGGCCGCCGGAGGCCGGTTGCGGAACCGGGTCGGGCGAGCCGGTGGCGTCGTACGGGGATCCCCGCCTGGGCACACCGGGCGGATCCTGGTGGGGCGGTACGGCGCCGGACGCCCCCTGAGGGGACGCAGGGGCGGCCGTCTGCCGGGGCCGGTCGCCATCCGGGAGGCGCGGCGGTGGCGGTGCGATCGAGCGGGCCAAGCCCTGGACCACCGCCTCGTTGATCCCGCCGGCGAGAGGCTCGGCCTCGGTCAGGCCCTGGTCCGCGAGGAGCGCGGAGAGCCCGCCCGCATATCCTTGGCCGATCGCGCGGACCTTCCAGGCCCCCTGCCTGCGGTAGAGCTCCAGCGCGATGACCGCGGACTCGGCGTCCAGGCCGCCCATGGTGTAGTGCGCGACGCCCGAACCGTCGATCCCGGTGACCGTGGCGACGGGGGCTGCGAGGCCCCCGAATCGCGCCGGGCCACCGGTCCCCGTGGGCAGGGCGAGCAGCACGCTGACCCGGTGCACGCTCTCCGGCAGCGCGTCCAGATCGAACGCCAGCCGGTGGTCCGCCGCAGCCTGCCGGGAGACCTCCAGGCCGGGCAGCGTGGGCGCGCCCGGGTGGGCCACCCATTCGACGCCGGGCACCCTGCCCTGCGCGTCGGCGAGCGTGACCCCGGCCACGACCGGCGTGCAGGCCGACACGCGGACCTCGAGGCGGGCCTGCGGAAGCGGATAGTTCTGCCCCCGGACCAGCTCGGCCGTCATCGCCTCGTCCCCCTGTGTCGCTTTGTGTGCCCGGCGTCCAGACGTCTACAGATGCGGCAGGATCGCCGGCATCAGGTCCTGGAAGGTACGGCCGTTGGCCGGGGTGCCCAGCGCTGTCATCGTCCAGCCACCGCCCTGGCGGTGGACCTTGGCCATGATCTGCGCCGTGTACGCGCCCCCGCCGGCCAGCGTGTAACGGGCCAGCTCCTGGCCGTTAGTCTCGTCGACCAGACGGCAGAACGCGTTCTGCACCTCCTGGAACGTCTGGCCCGTGAACGAGTTCACGGTGAAGACGATCTGGTCGACGTGGACCGGAACGCGCTGGAGATCGACGAGGATCGCCTCGTCGTCGCCACCCTGTCCCGCTCCGCCGACGAGGTTGTCGCCCGTGTGCCGCACGGATCCGTCGTCGCTCACGAGGTGACGGAAGAAGACGACGTCGACGGGCTGCTTGTCCGCGAAGAGCACGGCGGACGCGTCGAGGTCGATCTCCCGGGTGCGCGAACCGAACAGCCCGCGCCGGGGGGCAGCCTGCCAGCCGAGCCCCATGCGCACCGCGGTCAGCGTGCCTCCGTCGTTCTTCTGCAGGCTGATGGCCTGCCCCTTGGTCATGTTGACGGTCACGCCGTTCCCCTCTCGAACCGTCCCCTGTGGCCGCGGAATCCGCGGATGCCAAAACCCTACGCAGCGGCACTGACAGTGACGAACCCCGGACCGCGCTTTGTGTCGGTCTTGCAACACATCGCGCACATTCCGGGGTCCGCCACGGGTGGCGGGGCCGTCAGGCCAGGCCCGCCTCCTTCATCTGACGCAGTTCCTTCTTCATCTCGGAGACCTCGTCGCGCAGCCGGGCCGCGATCTCGAACTGCAGATCCGCGGCCGCGGCCCGCATCCGCGCCGTCAGCTCCTCGATCTGCTCGGTGAGTTCGGCCGCCGGACGGTCGGTCGGGACCGTCTCCTTGGCCTTGCCCTTGGCGGGCTTGGCGCCCTTCGTCGTCTGGCCGCCGAGCGAGGGGACGGGGGCCTTGGCACCCTTGCCGTCCTTGGCCTTGCGGTACCCGGTGCCGAGCAGCTGCTCCGTGTCCACGTCCTCGCGGGCGATCTGCGCCACGATGTCGTTGATCTTCTTGCGGAGCGGCTGCGGGTCGATGCCGTTCGCCTTGTTGTAGGCGATCTGCTTCTCGCGGCGGCGGTTGGTCTCCTCGATGGCCTTCTCCATCGCTGGAGTGATCTTGTCCGCGTACATATGGACCTGGCCCGAGACGTTGCGCGCGGCACGGCCGATGGTCTGGATGAGGGAGGTCCCCGAGCGCAGGAAGCCCTCCTTGTCGGCGTCGAGGATCGCCACCAGCGAGACCTCGGGCAGGTCGAGACCCTCCCTCAGGAGGTTGATGCCGACCAGGACGTCGTACTCACCGGCCCGCAGTTCGCGCAGCAGCTCGACCCGGCGCAGGGTGTCGACGTCGCTGTGCAGATAGCGCACCTGGATGCCGAGTTCCAGGAAGTAGTCGGTGAGGTCCTCGGCCATCTTCTTGGTGAGCGTGGTGACCAGGACGCGCTCGTCCTTCTCGGTGCGCTTGCGGATCTCGTGCACCAGGTCGTCGATCTGGCCCTCGGTGGGCTTGACCACGACCTCCGGGTCGACAAGTCCGGTGGGGCGGATGATCTGCTCGACCTGGCCGTCGGACCGGGAGAGCTCGTACTGCCCGGGGGTCGCCGAGAGATAGACGGTCTGACCGATGCGCTTCTGGAACTCCTCCCACTTCAGCGGGCGGTTGTCCAGGGCCGAAGGCAGACGGAAGCCGTGGTCGACCAGGGTGCGCTTGCGGGAGGCGTCTCCCTCGTACATGGCACCGATCTGCGGCACCGTGACGTGTGACTCGTCGATGACGAGCAGGAAGTCCTCCGGGAAGTAGTCGAGCAGGGTGTTCGGCGGGGAGCCGGGCTCGCGGGCGTCGAAGTGCATCGAGTAGTTCTCCACGCCGGAGCAGGTGCCGATCTGGCGGAGCATCTCGATGTCGTACGTCGTGCGCATGCGCAGCCGCTGGGCCTCCAGGAGCTTGCCCTGCTTCTCCAGCTCGGCCAGGCGTACCTCCAGCTCCTTCTCGATGCCGTTGATCGCCCGCTCCATGCGCTCGGGTCCCGCGATGTAGTGGGAGGCGGGGAAGACGTACAGCTGCTCGTCGTCGCTGATGACCTCTCCGGTGAGCGGGTGGAGGGTGGAGAGGGCCTCGATCTCGTCGCCGAACATCTCGATGCGGACGGCGAGCTCCTCGTAGACCGGGAAGATCTCGATGGTGTCGCCGCGCACCCGGAAGGTGCCTCGGGTGAACGCCATGTCGTTGCGCGTGTACTGGATGTCGACGAAGCGGCGCAGCAGCTGGTCGCGGTCGATCTCGTCGCCGACCTTGAGGTTGACCATCCGGTCCACGTACTCCTGCGGGGTACCCAGGCCGTAGATGCAGGAGACCGAGGCGACCACGATGACGTCACGCCGGGTGAGCAGCGAGTTGGTCGCGGAGTGGCGCAGGCGCTCCACCTCCTCGTTGATCGAGGAGTCCTTCTCGATGTAGGTGTCCGACTGCGGGACGTACGCCTCGGGCTGGTAGTAGTCGTAGTACGAGACGAAGTACTCGACCGCGTTGTTCGGCAACAGCTCGCGGAACTCGTTGGCCAGCTGGGCGGCCAGTGTCTTGTTCGGGGCCATCACCAGGGTGGGGCGCTGGAGCTTCTCGATCATCCACGCGGTGGTCGCGGACTTACCGGTGCCGGTCGCGCCCAGCAGGACGACGTCCTTCTCACCTGCGCGAATGCGCTTGTCCAGCTCCGCGATGGCCGTGGGCTGGTCACCGTTGGGCTGGTAGGAGCTGACGACCTCGAAGGGCGCCACCGAGCGTTCGATCTGGGAAACGGGCCGCATGTTCTCCACCGTACGACCCCGCACTGACAACGGGGGCCGGTCACCGGTTCTGCGGGGTCCGGAAGTTCCGCTGTGCGGTGCGTCGCCGGGGGTGGTGGGACGGACGCCCTCCGGTGTGGGTCACCTGCGGGTGCGCCGGGATCCCGGGCTTGCGCTCCACCGGGGTCCAGTCGGGCTTGCCCATGACCATCAGCGGGTCGAACATCACGACGACGCCGGCCAGGCACAGGAAGGCGAGCGGGCCGATCATCATCGGGGCGAGCAGGGCCGCGGGCTTCTCGCCGTCCGGGGTTCCCCCGATGCCGTGCAGATGGACGCTGAGCGCGGCCATGCCCGTGTAGTGCATGCCCGTGACGGCGAGTCCCATGACGAGGCTCGCGCCGATGCTCCAGAGGAAGCCACGTATCTGTCCGGCGGCCCAGAGGGCGGCGGTCGCCGCGACGACCGCTATGACGACGGACGCGGCGACGGTAACGGTGTTGTACTCCAGCATGCCGTTGAGACGCATCCCCGCCATACCGAGGTAGTGCATCGAGGCGATGCCCAGGCCGGTGATGGTGCCGCCGGTGAACAGGGCCACTCCGGTCGCGCCCCGGTACCCCACGATGAAGACGCCGACTCCGACCATGACGATGGCGACGGCGAGGCTCGCGAACGTGATCGCCTTGTCGTAGTGGATCGGGGTCTGCTGGACGGTGAACCCCATCATCGCGATGAAGTGCATGGTCCAGATGCCGGACCCGATGGCGGCCGACCCCAGGGCGAGCCATCCGGCCCGCCAGGACTGGGCCACCAGCATCGATCTCGTGGTGCAGCGCAGACCGAGCGCGCCGCCGAGGCAGGCCATGAGGTACGCCACCACCGGGGTGACCAATCCGTAGCTGAAGCCGTCGACGGTGCCCTGCATACGCGGCGGCCCTCCTCACCCTGTACGTCCCTGAAAATCCGGAAATGCCCCCCATCCCCAGGACCGCGACGACGGTCAGGGCTGTGGCAGAGAGTATGACTCCCACCGGAACGGACGAACGATTTTCCGGCAAAGAAGCACGACGCTGCCGCACTTGTGCGGCGCTTGTGAGCACTTTTGGGTAACGCCTGCCCAACTGTGCCTGTCTCGCTCCGCCGCCTACTTGACTCCCTGCTGCCACTCTGGTGCTGTAAGTGATCACCTCGATGCGAGGAGTACGTATGCACGCGCGCGTTGCAGTCACCGCCACGGCCATCGCGTTCTTCGGAATCGGCATCGCCATACTGCCGACGCCGCACGCGGGTGCCGACGGCAGCGACCGACTGGTCGTCGTGGCCCACCGCGGCGCCTCCGGCTACGCGCCCGAGAACACCCTGGCCGCCATCGACAGGGCGGCCGCCATGGGCTTCGGCTGGGTCGAGAACGACGTGCAGCGCACCAAGGACGGCCGGCTCGTCGTGATCCACGACGCCACGCTGGACCGGACGACCGACGTCAAGAAGCTGTTCCCCCATCGGGCGCCCTGGCGCGTGAAGGATTTCACCGCGAAGGAGATCGCGCGTCTGGACGCGGGGAGCTGGTACGACCGCCGGTACGCGGGCGTCCGCGTGCCGACACTGCAGAAGTACATGGAGCGCCTGTCGCACAACCACCAGAGCCTGATCCTGGAGATCAAGAATCCTGAGCTGTACCCGGGCATCGAGCGGCAGACCCTCGCCCTGCTGGACAAGGAGGGCTGGCTCGACTCCGGCCATCTGAGGAACCGGCTGATCGTCCAGAGCTTCAGCGCGGCCAGTGTGCGCACGGTCCACGACCTGCGACCTGCGATCAGTACCGCGTATTTGGGCACGCCGCCGGTGTCGGAGCTGCAGGCGTACTCCCGGTTCGCCGACCAGATCAACGGGGAGTACACCAAGCTCTCGCTCGGTTATGTCTCCGCGGTGCACGCGCTCAAGGGGCCGCACGACAAGCCGATGAGGGTCTTCGCCTGGACCGTCAACAGAGCGGACGAGGCCCGGCGGGTGGACGACTTCGGCGTGGACGGTGTCATCACGAACGTCCCCGACGTGGTGCGGCGGGCGGTCACGGCCAGCTGACCCCGCGGCGCCCGCGGGCTCTGTCCGGCCCCGGCGCCCGCCCACAGCGGCGCTGTCGGTGGCGGGTCGTACGGTGGGCGCATGAACAGTGACGGGCAGGACGAGCAGTATCTGGTGTGGACCGTGCTCGGCACGGACATCGGACCCCTGCTGCTGGCCGCGACGCGCGACGGCCTGGTGAACGTGGTGTTCCATGCGACGGATGCCGTGCGCGACAAGGCCCTGGCACGACTGGCGTCCCAGTTCGGCACGGAGCCCCTCGAGACGCCGGACGCCCCGGTCCTGGCCGAGGCGATACGCCAGTTGGCGGCCTACTTCGCGGGTGAGCTGCGCGACTTCACGCTGCCGTTGGACTGGTCCCTGATCACCGGCTTCAACCGGCAGGTGCTGCGCGCGCTGGACTCCGGGGTGCCGTACGGCGCCGTGGTCGGGTACGGCGACCTGGCCCGCCGGGTCGGTCAGCCGGGCGCGGCCCAGGCCGTGGGGATGGCGATGGGTGCGAACCCGCTGCCGGTGGTCGTGCCGTGCCACCGCGTGGTCGAGAGCGACGGCGGCCTCGGCGGGTTCGGGGGCGGACGGGAGACCAAACGCCAGTTGCTCGCCCTCGAAGGGGTACTGCCGGAGCCGCTCTTCTGACCCGCGCCGCGCGCTGCTCGCGGTGCCGTGCCTCGAAGGCGCCCCCGAGCGTTTCCAGGCCGGCCGCCTCCTCACAGGAACCGGCGGCTGCGTCGCGGCCCCGGACCCATAGGACGACATGGTCGAGACGTGGCGAGTTGTCCGCCATGCGCCCAGGCTGGTGTTCTCCCCTCCACAGCTCGCATGTGTTTGGTCCCGGGCGCCGCCCGCCAGAGATGAGGGAAGACCGAGAGACAGGAGGCACGCACGTGCTGATGGTGTCCGAAGAGGTACGGGAGGCCCTCGCCGCCCGCCGACCGGTGGTGGCCCTGGAATCGACGATCATCGCGCACGGGCTGCCCCGTCCGCGGAACCTCCAGACCGCGCTGGAGCTGGAGGACCTTGTACGCCAGGAGGGTGCCGTACCGGCCACGATCGCTGTCCTGGACGGCCGGGCCCATGTCGGGCTGGACAAGGAACAGGTCGAGCGGATCGCGAACGAGGGGGGGATCCGCAAGCTGGGCCATCGCGACCTGCCGCTCGCGGCCGCAGCGGGCGTGAGCGGGGCGACGACGGTGTCCGCGACGGCCCTGCTGGCCTCCCTCGCCGGGGTACGGGTCTTCGCGACCGGCGGCCTCGGCGGGGTGCACCGGCAGTGGACCGCGACCCAGGACGAGTCCGCGGACCTGGGGCTGCTGGCCAGGACGAGGATCACCGTGGTGTGCGCGGGCGTGAAGTCGATCCTGGACGTGGCGGCGACGCTGCAGCGTCTGGAGACGCTGGGCGTGGCGGTGGCCGGTTACCGCACCGACCGCTTCCCGGGCTTCTATCTCTCCGACTCCGGGCATCCGGTCGACTGGACCCTCGAGTCCCCGGAGGAGGTGGCGGCTGTCATGCGGGCGCAGGACGCGCTCGGCGGTCCGCAGTCGGCGTTCGTCGTCGCTCATCCCGTTCCGGAGGAGGAGCAGCTCGATCCGCAGCTCCACGCGCGTGTGCTCTCCGCCGCGCTGCAGGCGTGCGAGGACGAGGGGGTCGCCGGCCAAGCGGTCACACCGTTCCTGCTCGACTATCTGGTGCGGCACACCGAGGGGGCCTCGCTGAGCGCCAATCTGGCCGCGGTGCGCGGCAACGTACGCCTCGCCGCACGGATCGCGGCGGCCTGGGCGAAGGCGTGAGCGGGGCGCTGCTCGTCATCGGGGACGTCGTCACGGATGTCGTCGCCCGGCACCGCGGCCCGCTCGCGGCGGGCACGGACACGGCCGCCGTCATCCGCACGCTTCCTGGCGGCGCCGGTGCGAACGTGGCCTGCTGGGCGGCCCATTGGGGCTGCCCGGACGTGCGGCTGCTCGGACGCGTCGGGGCCGACACGGCAGCCTGGCACGCACGGGAACTGACCGGGTCAGGGGTACGGCCCCACCTGGTCGTCGACGCCGAGGCGGCCACAGGGACGGTCATCTGTCTGGTGGACCGAGGCGCCTCGGCGGAGCGCACCTTCCTCACGGACAGCGGGGCCTGTCTGCGGCTGGACCCCGGGGACTGGTCGGACGCGCTGCTCGACGGGGTCGCACGACTCCATCTGTCGGGCTATCTGCTGTTCTCCGAGCCGAGCCGGGCGTTGGTGGAGGTGGCCTTGGCGGCGGCACGCGCGCGTGGCGTGCCGGTGAGTCTGGATCCGGCGTCGGCCGGGTTCCTCACCGAGCTGGGTGTGGGCCGGTTCCTGACGCTCACCGAAGGTGTGGACGTGCTGCTGCCCAGCCGGGACGAGGCGTGTCTGCTGACCGGGCTGCCCGACCCCGCGGACGCGGCCGCCAAACTGAGTCGCCATCTGCCCCTGGTGGTCGCCAAGCAGGGCGCGGAGGGGGCGCTGGTGGCCGTGTCGGGAACGGTCCGTGCCCGGATCCCGGCTGTGCCCGCCACCCCTCGGGACACGACGGGCGCGGGCGACGCCTTCACCGGCGCCTTTCTGGCGGCCCTCCTGTCGGGGGCGGAGCCGGAGGAGGCGACGGCGCAAGGGTGCAGGGCGGGGGCCATGGCGGTGGAGAGAGTGGGAGGCAGACCTCCGGCGGCCGTCCGGTAGGCGGCTCCGGTCGGCGACGCCCGGCAGGCGCCGCCCTTCCCGTGTGCGTCTACTCCTTGCGGCCCCACGCCGAGATCAAGGGGGACGTGGCCAGGTCCATCGTGCCGGACGCGACATGGGACAGATGGCGGTCGATCTCCTCGTCCGTGGCGAGGCCCGCGGCGACGAGCCGGTCGCGGATCTGCCGGACCGTCGCGGATTCGAGGGCCGAGCAGGCGGGCGAGGTGATCGGGAAGTAGGCGTCGGCCTCCACCCGTTGCAGTCCCGCCTCGCGAAGCAGGCGCGGAAGTCGGCGGCCGTAGGAGAGGTCGGCGCCGCGTTGGGCGAGGAGCGAGCGGAAACCCTGGCGCAGGCGGTTGGCGAGCTGCTGCTCGGGGCCGTACTCGTCCGGGCAGATGAGGGGCTGGAGCGCAGGATCGGCGTCCTCGATCAGCAGCCGTCCGCCGGGGCGCAGGGCCTTGATCATCGACTGCAACGCTCTTTCCCGGTCCGGTACATGGACCAGGACGAGCCGGGCGTGCACCAGGTCGAATCCCTCCCCCGGCGGCTCTTCGGTCCCGACGTCGTGGGTGCGGATCTCGATCGGGGGCCGGGCGGCCGACGCCGCCCACGAGGTGTCGATGTCGGTGGCGAGGACCTGTCCGGTCGGACCGACCTTCTCGGCCAGCCAGGAGACCACGGAGGTGCCTCCGGCGCCGACCTCCCAGCAGCGCCAGCCGGGGCCGATACCGAGGTCCTCGATGTGACGGAACGTGGTGGGGTCGAGGAGGGTGGAGAGCGCGTCGAAGCGCCGCCCCGCCTCGGCCTGCTGGTTGTCGAGGAGATATCCGTCGCTCTGCGTCATGCAACGATCATCTCAGCCGGCCGCGCGGGCCGTGCCCGACGACGCTCCGTGCGACCGGCGCAGCGTGACGCCCACCTTCGCATCGAAGCGGAACTCTCCGTTTCCACAGGCTTTTCCGGCTATCGGGGCCGACTGGCAGACTGGCACGCGAAGGCGCGGAATGCGCGGCGCGAGGAGATCCACGCAAGGAGATCCAGATGTCCATGGCAGGGAATCTTCGGAAGGTCACGGGCCTCGACAGGGTCAGCGGCCTCCGTAAGGTGGCACGGTTGGCGCGGCGTCGAACACGCGTCGACCTGAGCCACCCCGCCCGGTCACCCCTGGGCTCCGCGGTGGTCAACTGCGTGACGTATCAGAAGGGCGTCCGCGTTCCCGACGCCAGCGATCTGGTCGACTCCGTGGAGCGGGTCCGCAAGAGCGCCGACGGGTTCGTCTGGCTCGGACTGCACGAGCCGACGGACCAGGAGTTCGCGGGGATCGCCGAGCTCTTCGATCTGCATCCGCTCGCGGTCGAGGACGCGGTCGAGGCGCATCAGCGCCCGAAGCTGGAGCGGTACGGGGAGACGCTGTTCGCGGTCTTCAAGACCGTCTGCTACGTGGAGCACAAGGAGTTGACCGCGACGAGCGAGGTGGTGAGCACCGGCGAGATCATGGTGTTCATCGGTCCCGCCTTCGTCATCACGGTGCGGCACGGACGGCACGGCTCGCTCGGGCCCCTGCGTGAGGAGCTGGAGGCCCACCCTCAACAGCTCGCGAAGGGCCCCGCCGCGGTGCTGCACGCGATCGCCGACCAGGTGGTGGACGACTATCTGAGCGTCACTGACGCGGTGCAGGAGGACATCGACCAGGTCGAGACGGACGTGTTCGCGGAGAACAGCGCGCGACTGGATCCGGGCCGCATCTACCAGCTCAAGCGGGAACTCCTGGAACTGAAGCGGGCAGTGGCGCCCCTGGACCGCCCCATCCAGGAGCTCGCCACCAGGCCGATCCGGGTGATCGACCCGGAGATACAGGCGTACTTCCGGGACGTCTCCGACCATCTGCTGCGCGCCATCGAGCAGATAGCCGCCTTCGACGAACTGCTCAACTCGATCCTTCAGGCGCATCTCGCGCAGGTGAGCGTCGCTCAGAACGAGGACATGCGCAAAATCACGGCCTGGGCCGCGTTGATCGCGGTGCCGACGATGCTCACCGGTGTGTACGGCATGAACTTCGCGCACATGCCCGAGTTGCGCTGGAGATTCGGCTACCCGGCGGTTCTGGTCCTGATAGCCGTGGGCTGTCTCGTCCTGTACCGGGGATTCAAGCGCAACGGCTGGTTGTGACCCCGCGGGTCCTTCACTCAGCCGCCGACGGACCTCCAGGGGCGTTGAGCGCCGCCGGTCCGAGCCGGTCGACTAATGCCGACCGGCCGGCGGACGGGCCTTGGGCGGCCTTCGCCCCGGGCGGGGCGATCGGCAGGCGGGTGGCGCCGCGTGGTCCGGGTCGGTGGGTCCGGATCGGAGTGCTCCGGGTCAGCGCGAGGTGCTCCTCGCGTAGACGTTGCCGACCCACTCGACCATCTGACCCTGCGTCAGGTGCTCGGCCAGGTCGACTTCGCTGATCATGCCGACGAGGCGCTTGTTGTCGATGACGGGAAGCCGGCGGATCTGGTGGCCCTCCATCTCCTGGAGGACCTCGCTGATGTCGGCCCGCGCGTCGACCCAGCGCGGTGTGCCCTGGGCCATCTCGCCCGCGGTCACACGTGCGGGGTCGTGGCCCGCGGCCACGCAGCCGACGACGATGTCGCGGTCGGTGAGGATGCCGCAGAGCCGCTCGTTCTCGTCACTGATGGGCAGCGCGCCGACGTTGAGTTCGCGCATCAGCTGGGCGGCACGGTCCAGGGTTTCGTGCGCGGGGATCCACTGGGCACCACGGTGCATGATGTCTCCGGCGGTGGTCATGTAGTACCTCCCGTTGCCGGACGGCCGGCGCGGCACGGGACGCACCGCATGTCCCGGCGCCCTCAATTCTCGCCGTGCCCGCGCGGTAGTGCACCCCGAGGCGACAGGCGGGCGGGTGCGGCCGGGCCGACGGCATGGTGGCCGGGCGTGGGTTCAGCCGTTCCAGGCGGGGTGACGCGGGTCGTCCGCGCGGACCAGGACGTCGGCGAGGGCACCCGGGTCGGTCTCCGCCTCGTAGCGCCCGAAGGCGGGAAGCGTCCAGTGCTCGGACTCGGGGGTGCGTCGGCGCAGGGCGCCGGCCGACAGCAGCACGTGGACGGTCAGGTCGAAGGGGAACCAGTGCCGAAGGAGGAGGGGACCATGGAGCAACAGAATGCCGCCGGGTGGAAGTTGGACGTATGGGCTCCGAGTGGCACGGTCGGTGACCGGGTCCCACAGATCGGGCAGGACGCTGCCGTCGCCGCCTGGTTCGAGGGGGCCGAAGACCTCGCGCCACAGGGCGCCGGTGTCGAGCCATCCGTCGTAGTAGGAGTCCAGGTCCCGGTGGCCGTACTCCAGGCGGACGGACGCGGGGCGCAGGAAGCCCTCCGCGCCGACGAC
Source organism: Streptomyces sp. NPDC002573 (assembly GCF_042889625.1). Taxonomy (NCBI): domain Bacteria; kingdom Bacillati; phylum Actinomycetota; class Actinomycetes; order Kitasatosporales; family Streptomycetaceae; genus Streptomyces; species Streptomyces sp. NPDC002573. The sequence continues at coordinate 87,755 of NZ_JBIARC010000002.1, forward strand.
GAGCGAGGAGCGGCCGCGTATCCGCAGGGCGTCGGACACACGCAGGGCGAGGTCGCCGGGGCGCGCGGCCGGGGCTCCGTCGAAGGCGACGCGCGGCCAGGGACTGCCGTCGTCGGGCTTCAGATCGAGCAGCCGGTCGGCGAGAACATCGCCGAGCCGCTCCCAGGTGATCGCTTCGAGTCGCACAGGGCCCATGATGCCCCGCCAACAGGGTGGAACCACGACCCGGCCGCTGACCGCCCACAGGGGCGGAGCGCGACGAAGCCGCCGCCGGACCGGCGTCCCTCGGGGTCACCGCTGAACAGGGTGGGGAATGAGACGGGTATGGCACCGAGCGCAACTCCCCCGCGTGGTGGCGGACTTCTGGCCTTCCAGCCAGTGAGACGGCGGCACTGCGCCGCATGCAGCCGCGGGCCTTTGTCGTTGCTGGTGCTGGAGGAGGGCGCGCCCCGGTGCCTGGACTGCGCGGATCTCGGGCATCTGGTGTTCCTGCCGCGCGGCGACACGGCACTGACCCGGCGGTCGCGGGAGGCGAGTGCGCTCTCGGCGGTGGTGGTGCGCTTCAACCGACGGCAGGGCCGGTACGAGCGGCAGGGGGTGCTCGTCGAGGAGGAGGCGCTGGCGCTCGCCGAGGAGCGGTGCCTGGCGGACGCGGAGGCCCGGCGCAGACGCCGGGCGCGGGACGCACGGCGGCGGGCGGCCGAGGACCTGCGGTTCACGGAGGCTTTCGCGCGGGAGATCCGTCGGTTGCTCCCCGGGTGCCCGGCCGGGCGCGCGGCGGAGATCGCGGCGCATGCCTCAGTGCGCGGGAGCGGACGGGTCGGCCGCAGTGCGGCGGGGCGGGCGCTGTCACCGGACGCGGTGTCGGCCGCGGTACGGGCGTCGATACGGCACCTGGAGACGCCGTACGACCAGCTGCTGATGAACGGGGTGCCGAGGCCCGAGGCGCGTCGGCGCATCGCGGGGAGCGTGGAGGCGGTGCTGCGGGAGTGGGGGCTTCGAGAGGCGGCGTAGCAGGGCGGCGCATGCGGTCGGGGCGGGGCCAGGAAGGGGCCCGGCGGATTCGGAGGGGCGGCTGTCGGGCGTAGGGGACACGGTCGCCGGGCGCCGGGCAGGCGGCGTCGGACTCCGTGGGAGGTCAGCCGTGCCTCGCGTATGTCGTCCGTGTGGGGCGACCGGGTGGTCACTGCGCACATACGCGGCGTGACGTACGGCGACCGTAGGCCGTGAAGGTCAGCGGGTGCGTCCTCGCCCGGGCCCGGGCGACCCGATGCCTGGTCGGGGCCCTGATGACGAGGGGCGGAGCGGCGTAGGGCGTCGTACCCTGGCACGAAGCGACCCCGTACGTGCGCGCAAGGGGGAGGGCCATGGCCGATCCCAAGGGCTTTATGAGCACCCCCCGGGAGGAATGGCCTCGCAGGCCCGTGGAGGAACGGGTGCGGGACTGGAACGAGGTGTACGTCCCGGGCGCGCTGCTGCCGATCATCAGCCGCCAGGCGAACCGGTGCATGGACTGCGGGATCCCGTTCTGCCACGAGGCCTGCCCCCTCGGCAACCTGATCCCCGAGTGGAACGGCCTCGTCTCGCGCGAGGACTGGCGCGCGGCCGCCGACCGGCTGCACGCCACCAACAACTTCCCTGAGTTCACGGGACGGCTGTGTCCGGCGCCGTGCGAGGCGGGGTGTGTGCTCGCCATCAACCAGCCCGCGGTCACCATCAAGAACGTGGAGGTGGCCATCGCCGACCGGGCCTGGCAGGAGGGGTTCGCCCAGCCGCGTCCGCCCGAGCGGCTGTCCGGGCGCACGGTCGCGGTCGTGGGGTCGGGTCCGGCCGGGCTCGCGGCGGCCCAGCAGCTCACCCGCGCCGGGCACACGGTGGCGGTGTACGAGCGCGCGGACCGGATCGGCGGGCTGCTGCGGTACGGGATACCGGCGTTCAAGATGGAGAAGCGGCATCTCGACCGGCGCCTGGGGCAGATGCGGGCGGAGGGGACGAAGTTCCGTACCTCGACGGCCATAGGGAGGGACATCGCGGCCGTGGAGCTGCGGGCACGGTACGACGCGGTGGTGATCGCGACGGGCGCCACCGCATGGCGTGAGCTGGACGTGCCCGGGCGGGAGCTGGCCGGGATCCATCAGGCGATGGTGTACCTGCCGCTGGCGGACCGGGTGTGCGAGGGAGACCTTGAGGTCTCGCCGTTGTCGGCGGCGGGGAAGCACGTCGTGATCGTCGGTGGTGGGGACACGGGGGCGGACTGTCTGGGCACCGCGGTGCGCGAAGGGGCGGCGTCCGTGACCCAGCTCGACATCTACCCGCAGCCGGAGCCGGGCCGGAACGAGGACACCGAGCCCTGGCCGACGTACCCGAAGATCTACCGACTGTCCGCCGCGCACGAGGAGGCGCGCGATCTGCGCACGGCGCCCGCAGCGGACGCGGACGCGCGCCTGTTCGCGGCGTCCACGCTGAGCTTCACGGGGGACGCCGAGGGGCATGTGCGCGCACTGCGCCTGACCGAGGTGGACGAGCGGCGGCGACCGGTGTCGGGCACCGGGCGGACGCTGCCCGCGGACCTCGTGCTGCTCGCGCTGGGGTTCTCGGGGCCCGACCGCGAGGACGGGCTGATCAACCAGCTCGGGATAGCCCTCGATCCACGCGGGACCATCGCGCGGGACGAGGACTTCTCGACGAACGTCCCGGGGGTGTACGCCGCGGGGGACGCCGCGCGCGGGCAGTCGCTGATCGTGTGGGCGATCGCCGAGGGGCGGGCCGTGGCGGCGGCGGTCGACCGGCGGCTGACGGGCAGTGCGTCGCGCCTGCCGGCACCGATCGGGCCGTACGACCGGCCGATGACGGCGTAGCGGCGCGGCCGATGACGGGTGACCGGGCGGATCAGGCGAACCGACGGGGAGCGGGCGGATCGCGCAGACCAACGGGAGCGGGCTGCGATGATGCCTGCTCCCCGAAGGCGACGAACGCCTGATACCCAGGCTCCACGGGGCCTCTGGATCCCCGGCTTCCGACTTACAGCTTGCGAGCCACCGCGCCGTAGCCGGGAATGACTCCGTCGTCCTGGCCCGGGACCGGCTCGCCCAGCTCCGGGTGCCACTTGTGGGCCACCTCCACCCCGGGTTCGACGAGGTCGAGCCCGTGGAAGAAGCGGGCGAACTCGTCGCGGGAGCGAAGCGCGAGGGTGACGCCGGCCGCCTTGAGCTTCTCGGTGGCCGCCGCGGACTCCTCCGGGGTGAAGTCGGCGGTGGCGTGGGTCATCATCAGGTAGCTGCCGGAGGGAAGTTCGGACAGCAGCCGATCCACCAGGGCGTGCGCGCCGTCCTCGTCGGAGACGAAGTGCAGCAGCGCCACGAGGGACAGCGCGACGGGCTGGTCGAAGTCCAGGATCCGCTTGGCGCCTTCGATGATGGTGTCCGGCTCCCGCACATCGGCCTGCAGGTACTCGGTGACCCCCGCGGACGTGCTGCGCAGCAGGGCCGCCGCGTGGGCCAGCACGATGGGGTCGTTGTCGAAGTAGACGACGCGCGCGTCCGGCGCGATCTCCTGCGCGACCTGATGCAGGTTCGGCTCGGTCGGGATGCCCGTGCCGATGTCCAGGAACTGCCGTACGCCGTGGTGCGCCAGCCAGCGCGTGGCACGGTGCATGAACGCACGGTTGACTCGTGCCATCACCGGCACCCTCGGGTCGAGGGCGAGCATCTGCCGGCCCATCTCCTCGTCGACGGGATAGTTGTCCTTCCCGCCGAGGTACCAGTCGTACATCCGTGCCGGGTGCGGCTTGCTGGTGTCGATGACGACGGCGTCCGGTGCGGGGTTCTGCCCGGTCATGAAGGAACTCCGTAATTCCATGGGAACGTCAATGATCAACTGAACTGAAAAGCTGAACGACAGGTCAGGGGCGCGGACGACAAGGCCGTGGACCGACGGCTGGTCACGAGAGCAGGAAGTCGGCCACCCCCGCCTTGGCCCCCTCGATGAACGCCGTCATCTCGTCGCAGGTGTAGATCAGCGCGGGCCCGTCCGGGTCGGTGGACTGACGGACGGCGATCCGGCCGTCGGCGAGCTTCATCGCCTCCAGACAGTTGCCGCCGTTGCCTCCGCTCCACGGCTTGTGCCAGCCCTCGCTGCCGAGTTCATGGGCGGGCATGCCGTTGTAGACGCGTTCGCGCGGCGTGATGCGGTCCATTCACAGCTCCTTGCGGAGACCCTCGAGGATCTCCTTCGTGCGTTGTGCCGTAGCGGCCTGGGCCGCCATGCGGTCCATGACCTCGAGGTGGGTCGCCACCTCGGTGCGCGCGTCGAGGTAGACCGCGCCGGTCAGGTACTCGCTGTAGACCATGTCCGGCAGTTCTGACATGGCAAATCGGAACAGGGCGAAGGGCCCGTACGTACCGGCATGCGGTCCCGAGGCGAACTCCAGCACCTGGAGCGTCACATGGGGCAGCTGGGTGACCTCCAGCAGCCTCTCGACCTGGGCACGCATGACGGCGGGCCCGACGACCGGGCGGCGCAGCGCGGTCTCCTCCATCACGACCCAGATCCGGGGCGCGTCCTTGCGCGAGAGCAGTTCCTGACGCTGCATGCGCAACGCCACATGACGCTCGATGTCCTCGGGACTGGTCTGCCCGACGGCCCCCGACCTCAGGACCCCGTGGGCGTACGCCTCGGTCTGCATGATGCCGGGCACGAAGTGCGGTTCGTACTGGCGGATGAGCGCGGCCGCGCCCTCCAGGCTGACGTACATCGAGAACCAGCCCGGCAGAATGTCGTGAAACCGCTGCCACCAGCCCGGTTTGTTGGCATCCTCGGCGAGTTGGACGAAGGCCTCGGCCTCCTCGTCACTCACTCCGTACGCCTTCAGCAGCAGCTGAAGGTACGGGATCTTCAGGGCGACCTCGGCCGTCTCCATGCGGCGGACGGTGGCGGGCGCGACGCGCAGAATGCGTCCGGCCTCCTCCCGTTTGAGGCCCGCGCGTTCACGGAGGTCCAGCAGGCGCCGACCGAGGACGACCTGACCGACCGTCGGTGCTGACCGCGGCTCGCTCACCTCGCGTTCCTCCCGTCCTGATGTGTCCTGACAGCCCGGACGGCGCCGTTCGGGACCGTCCGGCGCTCTCGCCGCACACCCGTCTTAAGCTTCGATCCGTTTCCGTACTGGTTCGATCCACTTCGCTGCTGGTTCGATCCGCTTCGGTGCTGGTTCGACCCGTTCCCCGCGGTTCGATCCGTTCTCAGCCGGTGTGGGCACCGCACCCGGCCGTCCGTGCTTCGGATCCCAACTGGCTCCGCCTCGCGGGCCGTTGCGAGCAGTGTGCCATGGCCTTTCGCCGAGTCACACTGCACTCTGCATTTTTCAGAGTGACCCTTGCCAAGTGTTCATGTCACAGCGATAGTGGCAATCGTGATTCCGTCCGCGCCGTTAGGAACAGACGCCGCCGCAGACCGGTTCGGCCGGGGCGGCACCTCAGTGCCGCGCCCCGCCGCGGCTGCCGAGCGCCGTTTCCGCTTCGAGTTGGCCTCGCACCCGGGCTCCGTCGGGCAGGCCCGACGGCTGGCACGCGCCCGGCTGTCCGGCTGGGCGGTGTGCGAGGACACATGCGACACGGCCGCCCTGGTCGTCTCCGAACTGGTCACCAACGCGATCGTGCACACCGCCGGACAGCATGTCTTGTGTGAACTGCACGACACCGGCGACCTGGTGCGCATAGCCGTCCAGGACGAGGGATGCGCTCCGGGTGAGCCGCACACGGGTCCACAGCGCCCCGATGAGGAGCACGGGAGGGGACTGCTTCTCGTCGCGGCGCTGTGCCGGGCCTGGGGAGCCCAGGAGGCGGGGCCCGGCTTGCTGGTCTGGGCGGAGCTGGCACGGGATGCCGAACAGCCGGCGTCCCGTGAGCCGTCCGGGCCCGAGCAGTCGTCCCGGGACCTGTCGTGTTCCGGCGACAGGTCCCGGGCGACCGAGGACACGACGGCCCGGTCCGACCTCGGCTGGGGCGCCAAAAGGCCGCCCGTGAACGGCGAGGCACGGTGCGACCTGGGATGGGGCGCGAAGCGACCCCCGGCCGACGGCCGGGGTTCCGGGGCGGAGGCGTCCCGGGGGACGGGGACCACGTGGGCGTGAGGGGCACCGGGGCCCTGGGGCAGGGAGCCGGAGCGATGCTGTCCCTGGACTCGCTGGTCCGCCTGGAGCGGGCACGGCGGACGTCCGGCGCGATGCCCGGCAGGCTTGCCCTGCCCGAGGACATGGCCGCGCCACTGGGCTGCGACGCGGTGACCGTACCCGCGTCCTACGGCCCGCTGCTGCTGTCCAGACTGCCGAGGGTGGGCTGTGTCTACGCCGACCGCGCCGACTGGTGGTGGATCGTGCCGTCGGACTCCGACGTCGCACTGAGCTGGCCCGCGCCCACGCGCTACGCGAAGGAAGCACTCGTCCCGGAGGCCTCGGACGGCCCCGGCCTCATCCACCGGCCGGACGACACCGTGCCGTACACCCCGCCCATCCCGCTGTACCTGGCCGTTTGTCAGGTCACGGGCACGGCGCCGGCGTGGTCGCGGCCCCTCAGCGCCTGACCACGAGGGCGTCACTCGGCGGCGTCGGCCCCCCGCACGATCACCAGGAACGCGTCCGTCGCCAGGTCCATGACGACCTCCGCGGGCTGCCCCTCCAGGCGGCGCGCCTGCGCGTACTCCTCCGCGGGCCACGAGCCGCGCGGACCACCTGCGGGAAAGCGCTCCAGAACCATTCGCCCGCTCACCCTGCACCTCCTTGCAACGCCGAGTATCGGCGGCCGATCCCGATCGGCTCGTAGAGTTAAACGCCAATCTCCCGGTGAACGGATCGTGAAGTGACGGTACTGAGACGTATTCGACACTCAGTCACGGTCCATTGGTGAGGAAAAGCCTGGAGCGATCCGATTTGCCCGGCCACAGGAACACCTCAAGTCCCCCACGTCACCCGTGAACACGGACAGGCAATGGGCCCATGGGCACGCGCGGCGCGACACAGGGCTCCTGATGGACGAGGGCGGTCTGCCTTCACGCAGTGGCGGGAGCGTGGAACCGTGCGCCCCGTAGGGCTACCCGGCCGCCGGTCCCCGCGCGGCGGCGAGGGCGTCCTCGAAGAGCCTTTCGGCCGCCACGACGGCCGCCACGAGCCTGTCGGCATCGGCCCGCAGCCCCGCCACGATCCCGTCCACGGCCCGCAGCCCCGCCCGCTCCAGCAGCCGCTTCTCGTTGGTCACCCATTCCCCGCATGCCGCGAGCACCGCGTGCGCGGTGTGCGCGGCGGCCAGGGCGAGGGCGCCGGCGACCTCGGTGAGGCGGCCTTTCGGGGCGTGGTTGGCCTTCGCGTACGCCAGGGTCGCGCCCGCCGTGTCGTGCCAGCGGCCGGGGGCGGAGGCGCGCAGCTTGCGCGGGTACGACGCGGGGCGTGGAAGGGTGCCTCGCAGTACCCGGTTGACGGCCAGTTCGGCGACCACCAGGTAGCTGGGGATGCCCGCGAGGTGGAAGAGCAGCGGCTCCACGTGGAAGCGGCCTTCCTCGGCCTCCGCCAGCTGATGTTCCACGACATCGAGATCGCGGTAGTGCACGTCGACCCGGCGGCCCTCGACGGTCAGCCAGGCGCCGCCGTTGAACACGCCTCCGCCCCAGCCGCCGATCTCGGAGACCTCACCGGGCCAGCCGATGGCCCGGAGGTCGGCGGGGCCGAATCCCGGGCCCCGGTAGTAGACGGCCAGATCCCAGTCGCTGTCCGGGCCGTGGAGGCCCTGCGCGCGGGAGCCGCCGAGCGCGACGGCCCGGACGGCGGGCAGGGCGGCCAGACGGTCCGCCACGCCGTCGAGAAACGTCTCGTCGTCCATGGGCATCGGGGTCGTTGCTGCCACCTCCGTCAACGGGGCCGTCAGGCCCTCTTGTTGAGGGGACGCAACCTACCTCAGTTCCGCCGCGGACCGGTGTGCGTTCGTGGTGACGTGGGGACCGGAAAATCGGATGCACGCGCCGTCCGGTCCCCGCATGATCGGGGATTGGCGTCGACCGGCGGGGTCCCCCTCCATCGACGGGTTGCCGTCGTCCGGCGGATTTGCCGTCGATCGACGGGTTGCCGCTCAGGCCGACACTTGCCGCCCAGGCCGGCGCTCGGCCGGGCCGATACGAGGAACGTTTCCGGGAGGTCCCATGCTCAAGCGCGTCACCGTTCCCACCCTGTTCCCGCCGCCCCGCTACGCGCACGCGTCCGTCGTGGAGGCGGGGACCCGGCTGGCGTTCCTGGCCGGATCCGTGCCCCTCGACGCCGAGGGGAAGCTCGTCGGCGAGGGCGATCCCGTACGGCAGGCGCAGCAGGTGCTCGCCAACCTCGACGAGCAGTTGCACGCGGTCGGCAGCGACCTGGCGCATGTGGTGTCCACGGATGTGTACGTGGTGAGCGCTGAGCCGACGGTGCTCTCGGCCGTGTGGGACGTCGTCGAGGCGTCGGGGCTCAGCGCCGGGCCGCATTCCTCGACGCTGATCGGCGTGGCCTGCCTCGGCTACTCCGGCCAGCTCGTGGAGATCACCGCGACCGCCGTGGTTCCCACGGAGCGCTGAACCGGCGTGGGACCGCGCCGGTCCGTCGCTACGATGCGGTCGGCAACCCCGCCGCCCGCGCCGCCGTACGCAGCACGTCCCGCAGCATCTCAGGGGTGAGCCGGCCGGTGAACGTGTTGCGCTGGCTGACGTGGAAGCAGCCGAAGAGCTCCAGCCCGTCCAGCGGCACCCGGGCCCCGTGCCCGAAGGCGGGCCGTGGCCGGGGCAGCGCCCAGCCCGCCTCGGCGAGCGAGGTCAGCGAGGCCTGCCAGCCGAAGGCCCCGAGCGCGACCACGGCGCGCAGGGAGGGGCGCAGCAGCCGCAGTTCCTGGACGAGCCAGGGTCGGCAGGTGTCCCGCTCCTCGGGGGTCGGCTTGTTGGCCGGCGGGGCGCAGTGGACGGGGGCGGTGACGCGTACGCCGTAGAGTTCGAGCCCGTCGTCGGCGGACACCGACGTGGGCTGCGACGCCAGCCCGACGGCGTGCAGGGCCTCGTAGAGCACGTCTCCCGACCGGTCGCCGGTGAACATCCGTCCGGTCCGGTTCCCGCCGTGCGCCGCGGGTGCGAGTCCTACGACGAGCAGCCTCGCGTCGGGCGGCCCGAAGCCCGGTACCGGCCGTCCCCAGTAGGTCCAGTCGGCGAACGCGGCGCGCTTGGTACGGGCCACCTCCTCGCGCCAGGCGACCAGGCGGGGACAGGCACGGCACCCGGTGATCCGCTCGTCCAGCCTGGCGAGGCTGCTGTCTTCCATGCCTCCACGGTAGGTCTGGACGGCGAGGGTCCGGGCGGTCGGGCCCCGGCGGAAAAGGCGTCGGATGCTCCGGGCTCGGCGGGCTAAGGTCGGGGGCATGGCTTCCGAAGGCACGGACGACGAGAAGGCGGGCGGGACCGGGGGAACCCGCGCGACGGCGACGGACCAGGAGTCCGGGGCACGCCGGGACGGCGAGACGGACTCCCGGGACTCCGGTGAGGGCGCGCCGGAGCCCGCCGCCCAGGGCATGGACCCGAAGACCGCCGCCGCGGTGGCCGCCGCCGAGGCGGCCGGCCCGTCGCACGGCGAGAGTGTGCGCATCGACAGCTGGATCTGGTCCGTGCGGCTCATCAAGACCCGTTCTGCCGGCGCCACCGCCTGCAGGGGCGGACACGTCCGGGTCAACGGCGAGCGTGTGAAGCCCGCGTACGCCGTGCGGATCGGCGACGAGGTACGGCTGCGCCAAGAGGGCCGGGAGCGGGTCGTCGTCGTGAAGCGGCTGATCCGCAAGCGGGTGGGACCCCCGGTGGCGGTTCAGTGCTATGTCGACAACAGCCCGCCTCCGCCGCCCCGCGAGGCCGTGGCCCCGGCGGGCGTCCGCGACCGCGGGGCCGGCCGTCCCACCAAGCGCGACCGCCGCGAGATGGAACGCCTCCGCGGTATGGGCGCGGCACCGGGCACGCCGTACGGCGGCTACGCCGAGGCCCTCGGCGCCCAGACCCGGGCCGAGAGCCGGGGCCGCTCGGAGGACCGGGACCGCGCCGGTGGCCAGGACCGGGCCGGTGACACAGGTGGGTCTGGTGGCAAGGGCGGGTTCGGTGGCAAGGGCGGGTCGTCCGGTGGACGGGACCGTTCCGGTGGCCACGGCGAGTCCGGTGGTCGCGGCCGGCCTCAGGGGCGAAGCGGCACCGGCGGTCGCTGAGGAGGCGACGGAGGCGGTCACACCCGGCGCCGCGCCAGGCCTGCCAGGTCGGCGATGCGGGTCCAGGCGATCACGGTGAGCGGGAGGATCAGGATCAGCGGGGTCGCCGCGTTCTGCCCGTCGAAGACGGTGAGCTGGACGACGAAGGCGCCGACCATCAGCCCGGACAGCGCCACGGCCGCGACCGACGACAGCAGGGGTACGACCAGGCCGACGGCCCCGGCCAGTTCGAGTGCGCCGATGGTGTACATCCCCGTGCTCCCCCAGCCGATCCTGTCGAAGGACTCGACCGCCGACGGGTGCGCGATCAGCTTGGGCAGTGCGCTGGCGAGGCCGTAGAACAGCGCCAGGACGATCTGCAGGGCGCGCAGGGAGATCTGGGCGCGCCGGCTCCGGCCTCGGTTCACCGACGAGGCGACGGGGGCCGGGGCGGCGGCGGTGGCCGAGGCGACGGAGGTGGCTCGGCGGGCAGCGGCGACGGTCTCGGACATGGGGTCCTCCTGAAGGCAACGGGTGCGCGTGCTGTCAGAGGTAAGACCCTTGTCCGTCGCGGAACTCATCGCTGTCCCGGGACTTGTTGATGCCCCGGGCTCATCGGTGTCCGGGGCCTTGTCGCTCCCGAACGGTCCGCCGGTCCGCCCCGCTCGGCTCACAGGGCGAACCAGCCGTGCCCCGTGTACCAGTGCCCGCCCCCGCGCAGGTGGTCCGCCACCGCCCGCTCGACGCCGGAGCGCCGCGGCAGGCTTTCCACCGGCAGATCGGGATCGCCGAAGACGAACCCGATCGGCACCCCGTCGTCGGGGGTCGCCTCCTCGTACGCGAGCTCGAAGCGGTCCTGGAAACGGATGATGTTGGAGTCGGCGGGCAGGTACCGCTTGAGCTGCGGATCCAGCAGCCACGAGTGGCACACGGCGATCTCATGGCGTTCGTCCGGGTAGTGGCGCGCGAAGAACTCCCGTGCCGAGGTCAGGGACCGCTCGCAGGCGGACGATGACAGCGGGCCCCGGAAGTCGGGGATGTGCAGTTCCAGGCATGGATCGCCGGGCCCCAGCCCATGGCCCGCCGCCGCGACGGCCCGGCCCGTGCGCTCGCCGAGCCGTCCACGCTGGAACTGCAGCCGCCCCAACTGGAACAGCTCCCCGTGGAAGTGCAGGGCCGGCCACCACGGGAACAGCAGTCCCCCGGTGCCACGTCGTCTTCGGTGGACCGCGACCTGGCGTCCGAGATCCGCGAGCGTACGGCGGGTCACCGCCTCCGGAACACCGCGCTCCCGGTGGTAGGCGCGCACATACGGAAGCGAGGCGACGAAGACGTAGAGATGGAAGAACCGCCCGAGCGCGCCGGCCGAGTCCGGGAACGAAGGCGGCTCACAGGCTTTCCCGATCTCTCCCATGTCCCGCACGAAGCGGGTGACACACCGCGCCAGCAGCGTCATCGCCTCGGCATCCCGCGCGAGCCGGACGCGCAGCGCGACCACTTCGTTGATGTCCTCGTGGGGTACGGCCAGGTCGAGCAGGACGTCGGGCAGCTCGTCCGCATCGGGCAGGACGACCGTCACCCACGCGCCGTCCTCACGCTCCAGGTCCTTCATCCACTCGGCGAGCCTCGCGTCCGCCCGCACCGCGTCCAGCAGCACCATCGCCTCCCCGGGTGACCCCGGCCGCGCCCCCGCGCCGCCGGATTCTGGTCGCCGTTCCATGGTGAACATGCACCACGAAGGGTACGTGTCGGGTCAGGAGTGGGTGATGTCGATGCGTACAGGCAGTGAACCGGCGACGGCACGCAGTGCACTGCGGATGCGCTTCTGGCTGAGCGTCTGGGGCCTGGCCTGGGCGACCTTCGGAACGGTCATCTTCGCCCTCGTGGGGCGACCGGGCTGGGCGGCGGCCTGCGGCGTGCTGTGGCTGGTGATCAGCGCGGACCTGACGATGATCGTGCGGCACATCCGGCAGGGGCCCCACTGGCAGCCGGGCCGCGACGTCCCGCCGTATCCGCCGCCGGACCGACGCCGCTGGTGACGGCCGGCCGTCGCGCACCAGCGCCGTCCGGATTCAGACGAAGCCCAAGCCCGCCGTATCCGGACCACGTCCCTGAGCCCGCCGCATCGGCGCTACGAGTCGAAACCCGCCGCCTTCAGATACTGCGGGTTCGGGTCCAGCGCGGCCGCCAGCCGGAAGTGCCGCTTCGCCTCCTCGGGCCGCGCCTGGCGCTCATAGGTGCGGGCCAGCGCGAAGTGCGCGAACGCGTTGTCCGGCTCACGCTCCAGCACGATGCTGAACTCCAGCTCGGCAGGACGCAGTTGCGCGGCGGCGAAGAAGGCCCGGGCGCGCAGCAGCCGGGCGGCCGTGTTCTCGGGGTGCGCGGCGATCACGCCGTCCAGCAGCTTGACCGCGCCCCTCGGATCCCGTGCGGCGAGCAACTGCTCGGCAGCACGGAAGTCGATCACATGGGTCTCCGGAGTACGTCCGGTCGGATCGCTGATCTCGGGCACGGCTGAGTCCTTCCCTCACTGGAGCGATTCAACGCTCCCCGCGGCGATCGCTATTCCGGCGAACGTCCGGCCCTGCGCACGAGATCCGCCCATACCTGCCCCACCTGGTGTCGCAGCTCCTCCAGGGGGACGTCGTTGTCGATGACGATGTCCGCGATCTCCAGACGCTTCTGGCGCGGCGCCTGGGCGGCCATCCGCGCCCGTGCGTCCTCCTCCGTCATGCCGCGCAGACGGACGAGCCGGTCGAGCTGGGTGGCGGGGCTCGCGTCGACGACGACCACCAGGTCGTAGAGCGGGGCCAGTCCGTTCTCCGTGAGGAGGGGCACGTCGTGGACGACCACGGCGTCCTCGGGCGCGGCGGTCTCCAGCTCACGGGAGCGGGCGCCGACCAGCGGGTGCACGATCGAGTTGAGGACAGCGAGCTTCTCGGGATCGGAGAAGACGAGGGAGCCCAGTCTCGGGCGGTCCAGGCTGCCGTCCGGCGTGAGGACGCCCTCCCCGAAGGCCTCGACGATCGACGCGAGCCCGGCGGTGCCGGGCGCGACGACCTCGCGCGCGATGCGGTCCGCGTCGATCAGCACGGCCCCGCACTCCACGAGCAGCCGCGACACCTCGCTCTTGCCGGCGCCGATACCGCCGGTCAGGCCCACCTTCAGCATGACCGGAAGCCTACGGCCTGCCACTGACAGCCTCCGTGGCAGGCCCGGGCGTTCAGCCCTCGCCCTCGCGCTCCGCCAGGAAGCGCTCGAATTCCTGTCCGATCTCGTCCGCGGACGGGATCTCGACGGGCTCCGCGAGCATGTTGCCGCGCGTCTCGGCGCCCGCGGCGGCGTCGTACTGGTGCTCGAGGCCCTGGACGAGAGCGACCAGTTCCTCGTCGCCCTCCTGGATCTGAAGTTCGATCTCCGTCTGGGTGCGGTGCGCGTCCGTGCGCAGCGCGTGCGCGATCCCGGGGAGGACGAGGCCGGTCGCGGCCGTGATGGCCTCCAGCACGGTCAGCGCGGCGTCCGGGTACGGGGAGCGGGCGATGTAGTGCGGGACATGCGCGGCCACGCCCAGAACGTCGTGTCCGGCCTCCATGAGCCGGTACTCGACCAGGGACTCGGCGCTGCCGGGGACCTGCGCCTCGTCGAAGGGGCTGCGGTGGCCCGGCACCAGATCGGTGCGGTTGCCGTGCGGGGTGAGCCCCACCGGGCGGGTGTGCGGCACGCCCATGGGGATGCCGTGGAAGTTGACGGCCAGGCGCACCCCCAGCCGCTCCACGATCTGTCCGACGGCCGCGGCGAACCGCTCCCACTCCACGTCCGGTTCGGGGCCGGCCAGCAGCAGGAAGGGCGCTCCGGTGGCGTCCTGGACGAGGCGCACCTCGATGGACGGGACCTCGTAGTCCGTCCATCGGTCCCGCTTGAAGGTGAGCAGCGGACGGCGCGCGCGGTAGTCCACGAGCCGGTCGTGGTCGAAGCGGGCCACGACCTGGTGCGGCAGTGAGTCGAGGAGCCGGTCGACGATCTGGTCGCCGGTCTCGCCCGCGTCGATGTATCCGTCGAAGTGGTAGAGCATCACCAGGCCCGCCGACTCCTGGGCGAGCGCCATGTCGACCACGGCGAGCCCCTTCGGCTCCCATGCGTACAAACCCTGCGGATCAAGCACTGTGGACCGCTCCTCCTCGTGTTCTTTCCGGCACAACGCGCTCCAGGACGTGGGCATTCCCGGACCGCGCCCTTCCGCCTGCCTCTCCTGCCGGTTGGGGCGGTGGCCTCGGGGCGCGGGTCTGTACGAGGTCGCGACGAGGTGTGTTACGCATGCGTGGAGGGCCGGCCACTGCCCTGGGGGAGGAGCACTGGGGACACACCGGAGGCACGCTGAGACGCACTGAAGGCCCGCCCCCAGAGGGGACGGGCCTTCAGTCAGTGGCTAGTGCCTAGCGACGTGCGCTCAGCTCTGGCCGCCGGCCAGCTTCTCGCGCAGGGCAGCCAGCGCCTCGTCCGACGCCAGGGCGCCGGAGGTGTCGCCACCCTCGGAGGAGTACGAACCGCCGGTCGCGGCCGGAGCGGCGGCCTCGCCACCCTCGGCGGCAGCGGCAGCGTCGGCCTCGCGGGACTTGATGACCTGCTGCTGGTGCTGCTCGAAGCGCTGCTGCGCCTCGGCGTACTGGCGCTCCCACTCCTCGCGCTGCTTCTCGTAGCCCTCGAGCCAGTCGTTGGTCTCGGGGTCGAAGCCCTCGGGGTAGATGTAGTTGCCCTGGTCGTCGTAGGACGCGGCCATGCCGTACAGGGTCGGGTCGAACTCGACCGAGGCCGGGTCGGCACCGAAGGACTCGTTGGCCTGCTTCAGCGAGAGGCTGATGCGGCGGCGCTCGAGGTCGATGTCGATGACCTTGACGAAGATCTCGTCGTTGACCTGGACGACCTGCTCCGGGATCTCCACGTGGCGCTCGGCCAGCTCGGAGATGTGGACCAGACCCTCGATGCCCTCGTCCACGCGGACGAACGCACCGAACGGAACCAGCTTCGTGACCTTACCGGGCACGACCTGGCCGATCTGGTGGGTGCGGGCGAACTGCTGCCACGGGTCTTCCTGGGTCGCCTTCAGCGACAGGGAGACGCGCTCGCGGTCCATGTCGACGTCGAGAACCTCGACGGTGACCTCCTGGCCGACCTCGACAACCTCGGACGGGTGGTCGATGTGCTTCCAGGACAGCTCGGAGACGTGGACCAGACCGTCGACGCCACCCAGGTCCACGAAGGCACCGAAGTTGACGATCGAGGAGACCACACCGGAGCGGACCTGACCCTTCTGGAGGGTCGTGAGGAACGTCTGGCGGACCTCGGACTGGGTCTGCTCCAGCCAGGCACGGCGGGACAGGACCACGTTGTTGCGGTTCTTGTCCAGCTCGATGATCTTGGCCTCGAGCTCCTTGCCGACGTACGGCTGAAGGTCGCGGACGCGGCGCATCTCGACCAGGGAGGCCGGGAGGAAGCCACGGAGGCCGATGTCGAGGATGAGACCACCCTTGACGACCTCGATGACGGTACCGGTGACGATGCCGTCCTCTTCCTTGATCTTCTCGATGGTGCCCCAGGCACGCTCGTACTGGGCGCGCTTCTTCGAGAGGATCAGGCGGCCTTCCTTGTCCTCCTTCTGGAGGACCAGGGCCTCGATCTCGTCACCGACGGCGACGACCTCGTTGGGGTCGACGTCGTGCTTGATCGAGAGCTCGCGGCTCGGGATGACACCTTCGGTCTTGTAACCGATGTCGAGCAGGACCTCGTCCCGGTCGACCTTCACGATGACGCCGTCGACGATGTCGCCGTCGTTGAAGTACTTGATCGTCTCGTCGATCGCGGCGAGGAAGGCTTCCTCGTTACCGATGTCGTTGACCGCTACCTGCGGGGTGGTGGCGGTGGTCTCGGTGCTGCTCGTCATGTGGGAAAGGGCTCCGGTACGGACATTGAAGTCGTAGGTACTGCTTACGCCGGGAGCCTGTTTCGCTCTGCAGAAGCCGGACAGCCAAGGAAGCGCCCCACCAATCACTGGTGATGACGCCTCGAGAACCGAGGGGACATACAACAGATGCGAGCGCAGCCTGCTACGTCTGAGGTGCGCAGGCCCGCAGCGCAACTTGTAGCATACGGGGGCAGCCGGACAGGGTCAATGCGCGAAGACGCACACCCGGGGCGGATCGCCGCATTCCAGGCACAAGGCGGCGTGCGACACCACCCGTATACCGGACACGCCACGAGGCCGCGCAGGCCTGAGACACCTCTTCCGTGACTCCGCCGAAGCGGGATGGACGGAAGAGTACGACGAGGGAGCCGATCATCCAAGAGCCCGAGCAGTCCGACCCGGAAGCCACCCGACGTACGGCGGGTGTCACGGAGAGTTCCCGGGCCAACCGGGGCTGGTGGGACCGGAACGCGGACGAGTACCAGATCGAGCACGGGACGTTCCTCGGCGACGACCGCTTCGTCTGGGGCCCGGAGGGGCTCGACGAGGTCGAGGCCGAGCTCCTCGGCCCGCAGGAGGACCTCAAGGGCAAGGACGTCCTGGAGATCGGCGCCGGCGCCGCCCAGTGCTCCCGCTGGCTGGCCGCGCAGGGCGCCCGTCCGGTGGCCCTGGACCTCTCCCACCGCCAGCTCCAGCACGCCCTGCGCATCGGCGGGACCTTCCCCCTGGTCCAGGCCGACGCGGGCGTGCTGCCCTTCCGGGACGGCTCCTTCGACCTCGCGTGCTCCGCGTACGGCGCGCTGCCGTTCGTCGCGGACCCGGTCCTGGTCCTGCGCGAGGTGCACCGGGTGCTGCGTCCCGGGGGCCGCTTCGTCTTCTCGGCGACGCACCCGATCCGCTGGGCGTTCCCGGACGAGCCGGGCCCCGAGGGGCTGTCGGTGTCTGCCTCCTACTTCGACCGCACGCCGTACGTCGAGCAGGACGAGGAGGGGCAGGCGGTCTACGTGGAGCACCACCGAACGCTCGGTGACCGGGTGCGGGATATCGCGTCCTCCGGCTTCCGGCTGGTCGATCTGGTCGAGCCCGAGTGGCCCGCCTGGAACACCTCGGAGTGGGGCGGCTGGTCGCCGCTGCGCGGCGGTCTGATCCCGGGCACGGCGATCTTCGTGTGCGAGCGGGACTGACGGAGCGGGGCGAGCGCGGGCACGGGGGCGGGGCGGTTCCGGAGGGTTCCGGTCAATCAGCGGTGCGGGCCGCCGTCCGCGTGTGCCCGCCGTACCGGCCGGGCACAAACGATGAGTCGACAAGTCGTCGCCCTCAGGGCTGCGGTCAGCGGTGCCACGCGGTGGGGGGTACGCGCATGCACGTCTGTCACGTCTGCCCGGTCTGCGGGCGCAGCGACAGGACCACGAAGCTCAGCGCGCACTGGAGGGCGCTGTCGGCCGGCCAGCGGGCCGGGGCGCCGCACCTCGCGCGCCCCGCGCTCCACGACGAGCGCTGGAGCGAGCCGCTCGGGCTGCTCACCCTGGGCTGCGCCCTCCTCGTCTCCGAGGCGTGGCTGGGGTTCGTCGGGGTGGCCGGCGGGGGCGTCTGGCTGGTGTCGCTGCGCGACAAGGTGGCCCAGGCGGCGCGGCTACGGGCCGACTGGCACCGGAAGCAGTTCTGCCGTCGCTGCCACCACGCCTTTCTCCCGTGACGTCTGTCCCTGACATCCCTCCTGTGACGCTGCCGCCGTGTCCCTGACACCGTGCGGGCTTCTCCCCCGACACCGTGCCCGGGCCTCCTGGAACACTGGTGCGGTGATCCGCCACGACGCCCTCGACCGCCTTCCTGTCCGCTCGGCCGTGCCCGCCCTCGGGAACGCGCTCGACGAGCACGGGGTCGCGGTGCTGTGCGCGCCGCCCGGTACCGGCAAGACGACCCTCGTGCCGCTGGCCCTCGCCGGGCTCGTCGGCGGCGGCCCGGCCCGCCGTGTGGTGGTCGCCGAACCGCGCCGGATCGCCGCGCGGGCCGCGGCCCGGCGGATGGCGTGGCTGCTCGGTGAGCAGCCCGGCCACAGCGTCGGCTACACCGTGCGCGGGGAGCGGGTGACGGGGCGCCACACGCGCGTGGAGGTCGTCACGACCGGTGTGCTGCTGCAGCGGCTGCAGCGGGACCAGGAACTCTCGGGCGTCGACGTCGTCGTCCTCGACGAGTGCCACGAGCGGCATCTGGACGCCGACACGGTCGCCGCCTTCCTGCTCGACGTACGCGAGGCCCTGCGGCCCGAGCTGCGGCTGGTGGCGGCCTCGGCGACGACGGACGCGCAGGGCTGGGCCCGGCTGCTGGGCGGGGCCCCGGTCGTCGAGGCGGAGGGCGTGTCGCACCCCGTGGAGGTGGTGTGGGCGCCGCCCACGCGTCCGGTGCGGCCGCCGCACGGGTTGCGGGTAGACCCGGCGCTGCTCACGCATGTGGCGTCGGTGGTGCGGCGGGCGCTCGCCGAGTGCGAGGGCGACGTCCTCTGCTTCCTGCCCGGGGTCGGGGAGATCGCGCGGGTGGCCGGACAGCTCGGGGGCCTGGGGGACGTCGAGGTGCTCCAGGTCCACGGGCGGGCTCCGGCGGCCGTGCAGGACGCGGTGCTGTCCCCCGGCGCCGGACGGCGGGTGGTGCTGGCGACGGCCGTCGCGGAGTCGTCGCTGACGGTGCCGGGGGTGCGGGTGGTCGTCGACTCCGGGCTCGCGCGGGAGCCGCGGGTGGACCACGCGCGCGGGCTGAGCGCGCTGACGACGGTACGGGCCTCGCAGGCGTCGGGACGGCAGCGTGCGGGCCGGGCGGGGCGTGAGGCGCCGGGACGGGTCTACCGCTGCTGGCCCGAGGCGGAGGACGGACGACTGCCCCGTTTCCCGGCGCCCGAGATCAGGCTCGCCGATCTGACGGGGTTCGCGTTGCAGACGGCGTGCTGGGGCGATCCGGACGCGTCCGGGCTGGCGCTCCTGGATCCGCCGCCGGGCGGGGCGATGGCGGCGGCGCGGTCGGTGCTGACGGCGGTCGGCGCGGTGGACGCGGCGGGACGGGCCACGGACCGGGGTGTGCGGATGTCCCGGCTCGGTCTGCATCCGCGGCTGGCCCGGGCCCTGCTGGACGCGGCCCCGGAAGTGGGGGCGGACCGGGCCGCCGAGGTGGTCGCCCTGCTGAGCGAGGAGCCGCCGCGGGAGTACGGGGACGATCTGGCGGCGGCCTGGCGGGCGGCCCGGCGCGGCAGCGACGCGTACGCGGCCCGCTGGCGGGACGAGGTGCGCCGGCTGCGGTCGACGGCGGACGGCCTCCCCGTACGGGCGGACGGGGCCCGGCACCGCGACGCGGAGCGGCCGACGAGGCCGACGGACGATCAGGTGGCCGGTCTTGCCGCGGCCCTCGCCTACCCCGAGCGGCTCGCCCGTGCCGACGGCGGCTCCTGCCTGATGGTGAACGGCACCCGTGCCGAGCCCGCGGACGGGTCCGGACTGCGCGGTGCTCCCTGGCTGGCGGTCGCCGTGGCCGACCGGCCCGTCGGCGCGGTCCACGCGCGCGTGGGGCTCGCCGCGGTGGTGGACGAGGACGTGGCGCGGCGGGCCGCCGCCGCGCTGCATGCCGAGGGCGAGGAGGTCCGCTGGGCGGACGGGGACGTCGTGGCCCGTCGGGTCGAGCGGCTCGGGGCCGTGGAGCTGACGGTGCGGCCGCTGCGGGACCCGGACCCGGGCCTCGTACGGGATGCGCTGCTCGCGGGGCTGCGGGAGGAGGGGTTCGGTCTGCTGCGGTGGTCGCCGGGGGCGCAAGCGCTGCGGCAGCGGCTCGCCTTCCTGCGGCTGCACCTGGCCGATCCCTGGCCGGACGTCCGCGACGACGCGCTCCACGCGCGCGTGGAGGAGTGGCTGGAGCCCGAGTTGAGCCGTGCGCGGCGGCGCGCCGATCTCGCGCGGATCGACGCGGGACAGGCGCTCTCGCGGCTGCTGCCCTGGTCCACCGGGGACGCGGCCCGGCTCGACGAACTGGCGCCCGAGCGGCTCACCGTCCCGAGCGGGTCCGCCGTCCGGGTCGACTACGGCGACCCGGAGCGGCCGGTCCTCGCCGTGAAGCTCCAGGAGATGTTCGGGCTCCAGGAGTCGCCCAGGATCGCCGGTGTGCCCGTGCTGGTGCATCTGCTGTCCCCCGCCGGGCGGCCGGTCGCCGTGACCGCCGATCTCGCCTCCTTCTGGCGGGACGGCTACCGGGCCGTACGCGCCGAGCTGCGCGGCCGGTACCCCAAGCACCCCTGGCCCGAGGACCCCGCCTCCGCGGAGCCGACCCGGCACACCAACGCGCGGCTCAGGCGGTGACCGGCTCGGGCTCGGCCGGCTCGGCGGGCGCCGGACCGGCCGGGCGGCGGCCGCGCGCCTCCAGGTAGAGCGACAGCGCCAGCAGACAGAGGCCCAGGGAGAGAAAGCCCCAGGGCAGATACGACGTCAGCAGCAGGATCGGCAGG
Organism: Streptomyces sp. NPDC002573; assembly: GCF_042889625.1. Taxonomy (NCBI): domain Bacteria; kingdom Bacillati; phylum Actinomycetota; class Actinomycetes; order Kitasatosporales; family Streptomycetaceae; genus Streptomyces; species Streptomyces sp. NPDC002573. The sequence continues at coordinate 108,417 of NZ_JBIARC010000002.1, forward strand.
CGGTTGTGCTTGACGAGCGCGACGGTCGACCTGATGTAGTCCTCGCGCATCTTCACATCGCCCGCGAACGCCGTGACCCTGGCGCGGCCGCCGAGGAGCGCGCCGCCGCGCAGTTCCTCCTTGTGGATCTCCTCCCCGGAGACCGGCGCCCCGGTCAGGGGTTCGACCCAGAACCTGCGGACCGTGGTGTACCAGCGGGTCGTGCCGGTCTTCGCGACCCCCTCGGGGGTGATGCCCTTGACGGGCATGACCTTGGGGAAGGGCACCTTGGTCCAGGGGATGGTCTGTTCGAAGTAGTAGACCGTCACCCCGCGGAAGGTCCGGGTGCCCTTGTAGTGGATGGGAGCGGTGACGCGCGCCTGGGCGTCGAAGTACTCGTAGTCCCTCTTCTGGGTGAGGAACGGCCACTTGAACTCGATGCCGTCGCGCCGGACGGGGTCCTGGTCGACCATCTCGCCGGCGGCGTGGACGGGTTGCTGGCTGTGGGCGTCGAAGATGTAGCGCTCGGGGATGCGGGAGACCATCTGCCCGTCGGGGCCCTGGGCGTAGGACAGGCCGTCCCAGACCACCACGTCCCGGCCCGTCGTCCGCCGGACCGTCCGCGCGGCCTCCACGTTGCCCTTGAGGGTCTGCACGACGGTGACCTCGGGGACCGTGCGGGGGGTCATGGTGGAGTAGTCGAGGAGGGTGGCGTTCTTCGCCTGGAGGACCATGGTCTGGTACTGGTTCGCGGGGACCTTGGCCAGGCGCGGGAAGACGTACCAGCGCAGCAGGGGCGACAGCGCCGTGAAGAACACGGCGAGGGCGAGCAGGATCAGACCGGCCTTGCGTCGCATCTCGGCGTCCTCCCTGTGTGTACGGTGCGGGCGTCCGGGGCCGCCTGCTCGTCCGTCACGGATGGCTGGGGACGGTCGTCAGCAGCGGTTTCGGGGACGTGCTGCCGGACGGCGGGCCCAGGGCCGACAGCGCGAACACCACGGCGAGCGCCGCGGCGAGACCGATCGCGGCGGCGACGAGGGCGCGCATACGGGCCTCCCCGGGCAGAGCTGACAACCCATCAGGTCCGGCACCGTAGCAACGGGCGCGCCAGATGAGAACACGTGCTGCAAGAAGGCGGCGGCGCCCCTCCATGAAGGAAGGGCGCCGCCGTCGTACGCGGACCGGTGCGGCGCTACGCGCTGGGGCTGGGCGACGGGCTGTCCGAGGAACTCGGGCTGGGCGACGGCGAGGCCTGCGCTACGTTCAGCTCGACCGTGAGGGTCGCGCCGCCCGCGGTGGTGATGCGGAGCAGGAACGTGCCGGTGGCGTCGTCGGCGTACAGCTTCGGGAGCTTCAGCAGGCCCTTGGCGTCCGTCTGCAGACCCGTGAGGGTGCGTACGGTCTTGCCGTCGGCGTCCTTGAAGTAGGGGCCCTTGTCGTTCTCGGTCGGGTCGTCGGCCGACTTGACGAGGGTCGCGGTAGCGGCGACACCGTCGGCGACGGCACCCTTGTACGTGGCCTTCACCTCGACCTGGTCCGCGAACTCGCCTCCCGGGGTGCAGGTCAGCGCGGTGTCGCTGGTGCGGGCGAGGGTGTCGGCCTGGCGTTCGGTGACAGTGGCCGTGTACTCGGTGGCCACCGTGCGGCCCACGAGAAGGGCACGGACCTTGAAGTCGCCGGTCTTCTGGCCGGCCACGAGCGCCGGTGCGGTGGCCTTGCCCGATGCGTCGGTGATGACGGTCGCCACGGTCTCGCCGCCCGTGAAGGTGGCGTCCGTACCGGCCTCGATGGTGAACCTCACGCGGACCTTCGGCACCGCCTTGCCCGCCTTGGTCACGGCCGTCAGCGCGATCTTCCGGTCGAACGTGTCGCCCGTCCTGGCCGAGAGCGTGCCGGTGACGGCGTCCGCCAGATGGTCCACCGTGTCGCTCGCGGTGGGCGGCTTGGACGAGGGCTTGCCCGGCGTCGACGGGTCCGAGGGCGAAGTGGTCGGGCCCCCGGGCTTCTGGGGGCGGCCGGGCTTGTCCGGGCGGCCCGGCTTGTGGGTGCCGGAGTTCTCGGTGCTCCCCGGCTTCGGGTCGTGGTTCGCGCCGGAGTCGCTGCGGTGCCTGGGCACCGTGCCCGTGCCGTCCGGGACCGAGTGGGTGCCCTTGAGGTAGTACTCGTACCAGGACAGAACGGTGTTCAGATAGTCCTGCGAGGCGTTGTAGCCGAGGATCGCCTCGTTCATGTCGGCCTGGACCGACAGGTCACGGTCGGAACGGCAGAGGTAGTGACCGGCGGCGAGGGCGGCGTCGTAGACGTTGTTGGGGTCCTTGACCCCGTCGCCGTTGCCGTCGCGGCCCGCCCATGCCCAGGTGGACGGGATGAACTGCATGGGGCCGACGGCGCGGTCGTAGGTGGCGTCGCCGTCGTAGGCACCGTGGTCGGTGTCCTTGATGTTCGCGAAGCCGTTGCCGTCCAGGAGCGGGCCGAGGATCTTCGAGTTCGTCGTGCCGTTCGCGTCGACATCGCCGCCGCGGGCCTGGCCCGACTCGACCTGGCCGATGGCGGCGAGCAGCTGCCAGGGCAGATTGCAGCCCGGCTTGGACTGCCGGAGCTCCGCGGCCGCCTTCTTGTAGGCGTCCAGGACGGTGGCCGGTATTCCGGCCTCCGCCGCGCCGACGGGGCCGCCGGGCGTGGGACCGGCGGTCGGACCGGGGGACGCGGTGGGGCTGTTGAGCGGCGGGAGGTCGGTGTAGTAGCCGCCGTTGCCGGTGGCGGTGCCGTCACCGCCGTCGAGGGCGGTGCTGTCCGTCTCGGGGGTTGCCTGCGCGCCGGTGGTCTGTCTGCCCTGGTCGTCGATGGTCACTCCCGGAGCTTGGGACGCGGCCAGAGCCGCGACCGCGGCCGCGGCCAAAGCCGTGCTGGCCGCCCCCTTGCGCAGCCGCCTGCCGATATGCGCCGCCATCGAGTGAACCCCTCCTGTCGACGACCTTATGTAGTGGTCTGTCTGTTTGTGCGACCGTGTCCCCCAGCACAGCGACCAAGTGACCCTACGACAACTTCCGCCGCCTCGGCACCCGTTGGCGCCCGGTTTTCACCAGTTGGTCATGTGCCCTTGGGTTGGAAAACAGGAATCGGGAGCTCACCTCACCCGTTTCTTGTGTCCCTCATACTGGACGTCTGTGATCGCCGGGTGGTTGTGCCCGGTCAATGCCTGCCGAGGGAGCCGACGTGCCGTTCACCCTCAGCCATGCCGCGGCGGTACTGCCCGCCGTGCGCGGGGACGGATCCGGGCGCGGACGACTGGTGCCCTCGGTCCTCGTCGCGGGTTCGTTCGCGCCCGACATGACCTATTTCGCGGCGAGCGTGGTGTCCGGAGCGATGGACTTCGGTGCCGTCACCCACTCCATCGCCGGGGTGTTCACGGTTGACGTGCTCATCGCGTGGGCGCTGATGGGGGCATGGCTGGTGCTGCGGGAGCCGGTGGTGGCGCTGCTGCCGGCGGCGGCACAGGGGAGGGTGGCCGCCCTGGTGCGCTGTGGCACACCGCGCCGCAAGGTCTCGTTCGGGCTGCTCGTCCAGTGGTACGTGTCCGCGGCGCTGGGCGCGCTGACCCATGTCGTCTGGGACGCGTTCACGCATCTCGACCGGTGGGGGACCCGTTTGTTCCCGGTGCTGCTGAGGCCGGCCGGGGGAACGCCGCTGTACACGTATCTGCAGTACGGCAGCTCCGTGGTGGCGTTGGTGGTGATCGCGCTGTTCGTGCCGGTCCTGCTCCGACGGATGCCGGCGCGCCCGGCCGCGGCGTCGGGGGTGCCGGTGCTGTCCTGGGCCGACCGCTGGCTGGCGGGTGCGGTGATCGGGGGCTGCGCGGCGGTGGGCGCGGTGCAGCGGGCGTCCCAGTGGTGGGCGTACTGGGGGGCGACCGCGAAACCGTGGGACATGATCCCCCCGGTGTGCTTCGGGGCGGGCGCCGGGCTCGCCATCGGGCTGGCGGTGTATGTCGCGGGGGTCAGGGCGTTGCGCCCGGCCCCCGCCGACCCGTCGGCCCCCCGGCCGGAACGAGGCCGGCCCACCGCCCCCTGATCCCGGCCGCCGGCCCCGACCGCCGACGCGGAACGGGGCCATGGCTGCCGGGGACGGGGGCGCGGGTGTCCGGCGGGCTAGTGCGCCGCCGACTCCCAGTCCGCTCCGTCACCCACCGACACATCCAGCGGCGCCCTCAGCTGAACCGCGCCCGCCATCTCGCGGCGGACCAGTTCCTCCGCCTTCCGGCGCTCGCCGGGAGCGATCTCCAGCACGATCTCGTCGTGCACCTGGAGGAGCATGCGGGAGGCGAGGCCCGCCTCGTCCAGGGCCCGGTCCACGTTCAGCATGGCGATCTTGACGATGTCCGCCGCCGTGCCCTGGATCGGGGCGTTCAGCGCCATGCGTTCGGCCATCTCCCGGCGCTGACGGTTGTCGCTGTTCAGGTCCGGGAGATAGCGACGGCGGCCGAAGAGCGTCTCGGTGTAGCCGGTGGCCCGGGCCTCGTCCACGACCCGGCGCAGATAGTCCCGCACTCCTCCGAAGCGCTCGAAGTACGTGTCCATCAGGGCCCGGGCCTCCGCCGCCTCGATGTTCAGCTGCTGGGACAGACCGAAGGCCGACAGACCGTAGGCCAGGCCGTACGACATGGCCTTGATCTTGCGCCGCATCTCCGCGTCGACCGCGTCCCGGGCCACCCCGAACACCTGAGAGGCCACCGTGGTGTGCAGGTCCTCACCGGAGGTGAAGGCCTGGATCAGACCCTCGTCCTCCGACAGATGCGCCATCACCCGCAGCTCGATCTGGCTGTAGTCCGCCGTCATCAGGGACTCGAACCCGTCGCCCACCACGAAGCCGCGGCGGATCGCCCTGCCCTCGTCCGTGCGCACCGGGATGTTCTGCAGGTTCGGCTCCGTCGACGACAGCCGGCCGGTCGCCGCGACCGTCTGGTTGAACGTCGTGTGGATCCGGCCGTCCGCCGCGATCGTCTTGATGAGACCCTCGACGGTCACCCGCAGCTTCGCCTGCTCGCGGTGACGCAGCATGATCACCGGAAGTTCGTTGTCGGTCTGGGTGGCGAGCCATGCGAGGGCGTCCGCGTCCGTCGTGTAGCCCGTCTTCGTCTTCTTGGTCTTGGGCAGACCCAGCTCGCCGAAGAGGACCTCCTGGAGCTGCTTGGGCGAGCCCAGGTTGAACTCGTGCCCCGCCGCCGCGTGCGCCTCCTTCACCGCCTGCTGAGCGGCGGCCGCGAACAGCTGCTCCATGGCCTCCAGATGCGTGCGGTCCGCCGCGATGCCGTGCCGCTCCATACGGGCGAGCAGCGCGGAGACGGGCAGCTCCATGTCGCCCAGCAGGTCCGCCGCGCCGACCTCGCCGAGCTTCTCCTCGAACGCCTGGCCGAGGTCGAGGATCGCGCGGGCCTGGATCATCAGCGCGTCGGCCTCGGCACCCTCGTCGGCACCGAACGCGAGCTGGCCGTCCGCCGTGGCCGCAGGCGCCAGCTCCCGGCCGAGGTACTCCAGCGACAGCGCGTCCAGCGCGAACGAACGGCGACCCGGCTTCACCAGGTACGCGGCGAGCGCCGTGTCCATGGCCACGCCCGCCAGGGACCAGCCGTGCTCGGGGAAGACCCGCATCGCCCCCTTGGCGTTGTGCAGCACCTTGGGCCGGGCCGGGTCGGCGAGCCACTGCGTGAACGCCTTCTCGTCCGCCTCGTCCAGCGCCGTCGGGTCGAACCAGGCCGCCGTCCCGTCGGCCGCGGCGAGCGCGATCTCCGCCACCGAGCCCGCGCCCAGTCCCCATGAGTCGACGGTCGCCAGGCCGAGGAGCTGGTCACCATGCGCGGCGAGCCACGGCTTCAGCTCGCCCGCGCCGAGCACCGCGCCGTCCAGCTCCACACCGGCCGCCGCGACCGGCGTCGTCTCGGCCTCCTCGGCCCCGGGGTCGACGGCGAAGAGCCGCTCGCGCAGCGAGGGGCTCCTGATCTCCAGGGTGTCCAGGACCATCGTGACGGTCTTGCGGTCGTACGCGGCCCGCTCCAGGTCGAGGACCGTCTTCGGCAGCTCCACCTGCCGCTCCAGCTCCGTGAGCCGGCGGTTCAGCTTCACCGACTCCAGGTGGTCGCGCAGGTTCTGCCCGGCCTTGCCCTTGACCTCGTCGACGCGCGCCACCAGCTCGGCGAACGAGCCGAACTGGTTGATCCACTTCGCGGCCGTCTTCTCGCCGACGCCCGGGATGCCCGGCAGGTTGTCCGACGGGTCGCCGCGCAGCGCCGCGAAGTCCGGGTACTGCGCGGGCGTCAGTCCGTACTTCTCGAAAACCTTCTCCGGGGTGAACCGGGTCAGCTCCGAGACACCCTTCGTCGGATACAGCACCGTCGTGTGCTCGGTGACCAGCTGGAAGGAGTCACGGTCGCCGGTGACGATCAGCACCTCGAAGCCCTCGGCCTCGGCCTGGGTGGCGAGCGTGGCGATCACGTCGTCCGCCTCGAACCCCTCGATCGCGAAACGGGGGGCCCGCATCGCGTCCAGCAGCTCGCCGATCAGCTCGACCTGGCCCTTGAACTCGTCCGGGGTCTTCGACCGGTTCGCCTTGTACTCCGTGAACTCCTCGGAGCGCCAGGTCTTGCGGGAGACGTCGAACGCCACGGCGAAGTGCGTGGGCGCCTCGTCGCGCAGCGTGTTCGCCAGCATCGACGCGAAGCCGTAGATCGCGTTCGTCGGCTGGCCCGTCGCGGTCGTGAAGTTCTCCGCGGGCAGCGCGAAGAACGCGCGGTAGGCCAGCGAGTGCCCGTCCATGAGCATCAGCCGGGGACGGCCGCCGCCGGAGGTCTTCTCGGTCTTCTTCGATGCTGTTTCTGCCACGTCCCCGATCCTGCCACGCTCCACCGACACTCGGGCCCGCCCCGGCCCGCCGCCCTCCGCGCCCCGAAGCCGCCTCCCCCTCCACACCTCGGGGCCGCCGCCCTCTCCGCGACCGGGCGCAGTCCTCGTCGGCGGCGCGTGCGAGGATCGGAGACGTACCTCACAGGTGGACGCGAAGGGGAGGACCGCGATGGCCAGCAAGCCGCCCACAGGTGACCCGGTTCAGGACGCACCGCAGGTCGCCGAGCCGAAGCACGCGGCGGCGGGACTGCCCGCCATCGGACACACCCTGCGCATCGCCCAGCAGCAGATGGGAGTGCGCCGCACCGCGCTCACCCTGCTCCGTGTCAACCAGAAGAACGGCTTCGACTGCCCGGGCTGCGCCTGGCCGGAGCCCGACCACCGGCACACCGCGGAGTTCTGTGAGAACGGCGCGAAGGCGGTCGCGGAGGAGGCCACCCTGCGCCGGGTCACCCCGGAGTTCTTCGTCGCGCACTCCGTGGCCGACCTCGCCGCCCGCAGCGGCTACTGGCTGGGACAGCAGGGGCGCCTCACGCACCCCATGTACCTCCCCGAGGGCGCCGACCGATACGAGCCGGTCACCTGGGAGCGCGCCTTCGACATCGTCGCCGAGGAGATCGCCGCGCTGGGCTCCCCCGACGAGGCCGTCTTCTACACCTCCGGCCGCACCAGCAACGAGGCCGCGTTCCTCTACCAGCTCTTCGCCCGCGAGCTGGGCACCAACAACCTGCCCGACTGCTCCAACATGTGCCACGAGTCGTCCGGCTCCGCGCTCTCCGAGACGATCGGCATCGGCAAGGGCAGCGTTCTGCTGGAGGACCTCTACCAGGCGGACCTGATCATCGTCGCCGGGCAGAACCCCGGCACCAACCACCCGCGCATGCTGTCGGCCCTGGAGAAGGCCAAGGCCAACGGGGCGAAGATCATCAGCGTCAACCCGCTGCCCGAGGCGGGCCTGGAGCGCTTCAAGAACCCGCAGACCCCCCAGGGCATGCTCAAGGGCGCCGCCCTGACCGACCTGTTCCTGCAGATCCGCATCGGCGGCGACCAGGCCCTCTTCCGCCTCCTCAACCAACTGATCCTCCGGACCGAGGGCGCGGTCGACGAGGAGTTCGTCCGCGAGCACACCCACGGCTTCGAGGAGTTCGCCGAGGCCGCGCGCGCCGCCGACTGGGACGAGACGCTCACCGCGACCGGTCTCACCCGCGCCGAGATCGAGCAGGCCCTGCGGATGGTCCTCGCCTCGCAGCGCACCATCGTCTGCTGGGCCATGGGCCTCACCCAGCACAAGCACTCCGTGCCCACCATCCGCGAGGTCGTGAACTTCCTGCTGCTGCGCGGCAACATCGGCCGCCCGGGCGCGGGCGTGTGCCCGGTGCGCGGCCACTCGAACGTGCAGGGCGACCGCACGATGGGCATCTTCGAGCGGCCCGCGCCCGCCTTCCTGGCTGCCCTGGAGAAGGAGTTCGGGTTCACCCCGCCGCGCGAGCACGGCTACGACGTCGTGCGGGCCATCCGCGCGCTGCGTGACGGCGAGGCGAAGGTCTTCTTCGCGATGGGCGGCAACTTCGTGTCCGCGTCGCCCGACACCGAGGTGACCGAGGCGGCCATGCGCCGGGCCCGGCTCACCGTGCACGTGTCGACCAAGCTGAACCGCTCGCACACGGTCACCGGCGCGCGTGCCCTGATCCTGCCCACCCTGGGCCGCACCGAGCGTGATCTCCAGGGCAGCGGCGAGCAGTTCGTGACCGTCGAGGACTCCATGGGCATGGTGCACGCCTCCCGGGGCCGGCTGGACCCCGCGAGCCCGCACCTGCTGTCGGAGCCGGCCATCGTGTGCCGCCTGGCGCGCCGCGTGCTCGGCGACGGCAGCGTGGTGCCGTGGGAGGAGTTCGAGAAGGACTACGCGACCGTCCGCGACCGCATCGCCCGCGTGATCCCCGGCTTCGAGGACTTCAACGCGCGCGTGGCCCGCCCCGGAGGCTTCACGCTCCCCCACGCGCCGCGCGACGAGCGCCGCTTCCCCACCGCCACCGGCAAGGCCAACTTCACGGCGGCCGCCGTGGAGTACCCGAGCCTGCCCGAGGGCCGGCTGCTGCTCCAGACCCTGCGCTCGCACGACCAGTACAACACCACGATCTACGGCCTCGACGACCGCTACCGGGGCATCACGGGCGGCCGCCGGGTGGTGCTGGTGAACCCGGAGGACGCCCGGGCCCTGGGTGCGGCCGACGGGTCGTACGTCGACCTGGTGAGCGAGTGGAAGGACGGCGTCGAGCGGCGCGCCCCGGGCTTCCGCGTCGTCCACTACCCGACGGCCCGCGGCTGCGCGGCCGCCTACTACCCGGAGACGAACGTCCTGGTCCCGCTGGACGCCACGGCCGACACCAGTAACACCCCCGCGAGCAAGTCCGTCGTGGTGCGCCTGGAACAATCGGCGGCCGACTGAGCGTTTGCTCAGCCGGAGGCGAGTGACCGACCCCGACGAACGGAGCCATGTCCCATGGGCGAGCAGCACACAGTGAAGTTCCCGCAAGAGATCGTCGACGAGTACGCCGCGCTCGGCGTCGACCTGCCCGCCCTCTTCTCCGCCGGACACCTCGGCACCCGTATGGGCGTCCAGATCACCGAGGCCTCACCGGAGCGGGTCGTCGGCACGATGCCCGTGGAGGGCAACACCCAGCCGTACGGGCTGCTCCACGGGGGCGCCTCCGCCGTGCTCGCCGAGACCCTCGGTTCGGTCGGCTCCATGCTCCACGGCGGCAGCTCCAAGATCGCCGTAGGCGTCGACCTGAACTGCACCCACCACCGGGGGGTGCGCTCCGGTCTGGTCACCGGCGTCGCCACCCCCGTCCACCGGGGCCGCTCGACGGCGACGTACGAGATCGTGATCAGCGACGAGGACGGCAAGCGGGTGTGCACGGCCCGGCTGACCTGCCTGCTGCGCGATGTGCGGCGGGGCGACGGGGACAACATCCCGCACGCGGGCTGAACCGGCGTCCGCACTGCCGTTGATCCCGGGGCACCGGCGCCTTAGCTTCATGGCATGGCGACGGGCAGAGCCCCCAGGCGGGGGCTGACGGTGCGTGGACTGCGGCTCGGGCAGGCCCTGTTGAAGGATGCGACGACGGCCGCCCGCGCGCGCATGGGCTTCGCCGGCCCGACGAGCGCCGAGGCGGCCGTCGCCGCCTCGGCGTCCCTCGGGCCCACGCGTCCCGGGGAGTTGTACGCGCGGGTCGTCGCTGCGACCCGAGACTTGACAAAGCATCAGGATGCCTCCGCCGTTGATCAATTGACGGTCCGTCGGGTGCGTGAGAGCTGTGCCGGCCGGAATCGCACCGGGCGCCCGAGCAAGGGCCCGTGGCAGTGAGCGGCGTCGGTCCCGTCGAGCCCGGCGAGGGCACGCGCGCGGGGAACGACAACCCGGATCCGGGCCCCCCGCGGTCCCGCGGACGCCTCGCCCTGCTGTACGGCCGGCACCGCCGGACTCTTCTCACGGCGACGACGGTGGCCGCTCTCCTCGTGGGCGGCGGCTACCTCTACGTCACCCGCCCGCAGAGCCCGCCGCCACCACCGCCCTCTCCCCCGCCGAACCCCTCCCAAGTCGTCGACGTCAGCTACCTGGACGCGGAGCCCGCATCTCCGGACGCTCCGCCTCGAAGCTTCCGCCTGTCGGTGGTGCTGAGCGTGCAGTCGGGCCCGCCCGTCACCGTGACCGGGATAGCCCAGCCCTATGCGGGCCTTTCCGTGATCTCGTCCCCGCGGCCCCCTTTCCGCACAAAGGCGGGCTCTGCCCGCAAGATCGACATCACCATGCATGTGACCGAATGCGGAAAAGTACCCGAGAACGCCGGACTGCCTTTCCTTGATGTAACTCTGCGTAATACACGGGCAATAGAGGCCCACAGTTACATCCTCGGCTCACGCTATGCGCACGACCTCTCTGCAGCCCTGCACGTCGCCTGCGGCAACCGTTCCCGGTAATCACCAAAACGGCCGACACGCCTGAACCCCTCACCGCGCGTCCTGCGGATTCTCAGCATGCGGACCGGGCGAATCGGCCGGAATTCCGCTGTTCCACCCGTGCAGTACCGCTCTGCATTACCTCGTGTCATAACAAGAGCGTCACAGCCTCGGCCAGACCCTCCTCCATGTTCCCCACGCACGCTTAGAGTCACGGCCAGTCACCGCGCGGTCTGAATGTCACTTCGGCCCAGCGCTCGACTCGGCCCCTTCCAGGTGGGGAGGGACCGTGCCAGGGAAAGGACTGATCGTGCGTCAACGTTCGCTCATCGCCATCACCGCCGCGCTGGCGGCGGGTGCACTGACCCTCACCGCCTGTGGCTCGCGCGACAACGGCAAGAGCTCGGATTCCGGCAAGGGTGGCGGCACCACCGTCACCATCGGAGTCGACGCCCCGCTGACCGGCGACCTGTCCGCCATGGGCCTCGGCATCAAGAACTCGGCCGACCTCGCCGCCAAGAACGCCAACAAGCAGAACTACGTCAAGGGCATCACCTTCAAGATCGAGCCCCTCGACGACCAGAAGCAGCCGTCCCAGGGCCAGCAGAACGCCTCCAAGCTCGTCGCCGACAGCAACGTCCTCGGCGTCGTCGGCCCGCTCAACTCCTCTGTCGCCGAGTCGATGCAGAAGGTCTTCGACGACGCCAAGCTCGTCGAGATCTCGCCGGCCAACACCGGCCCCGCCCTCACCCAGGGCGCCGACTGGCAGACCAAGAAGGTCCGTCCGTACAAGTCGTACTTCCGCACGGCCACCACGGACGCCATCCAGGGCCCGTTCGCCGCTCAGTACGTCTACAACGACGCCAAGAAGAAGAAGGTCTTCGTCATCGACGACAAGAAGACCTACGGCGCGGGCCTCGCCGCCACCTTCACCGACGAGTTCAAGAAGCTCGGCGGCAAGGTCGTCGGCACCGAGCACATCAACCCCGACACCACGGACTTCTCCGCGGTCGTCACCAAGGTGAAGAACTCCGGCGCCGACGTCGTCTACTACGGCGGCGAGTACCCGCAGGCCGGCCCGCTCAGCAAGCAGATCAAGGCCGCCGGTGCCAAGATCCCGCTCGTCGGCGGCGACGGCATCAACGACGCCACCTACGGCAAGCTGGCCGGCCCCGAGAGCACCGGCGACCTCGCCACCTCGGTCGGCGCCCCCGTCGAGTCCCTTCCCTCCGCCAAGCAGTTCGTCTCCGACTACAAGGCCGCCGGCTACAAGGACGAGTACTCCGCCTACGGCGGCTACTCCTACGACTCCGCCTGGGCGATCATCGAAGCGGTGAAGAAGGTCGTCGAGGACAACGGCGGCAAGCTGCCCTCCGACGCCCGCGCCAAGGTCACGGCCGCTACGCAGAACGTCTCCTTCGACGGTGTGACCGGCAAGGTCTCCTTCGACGAATTCGGTGACGCCACCAACAAGCAGCTCACCGTCTACGCCATCAAGAACGGCGTCTTCACGCCCGTCAAGTCCGGCACCTTCACCGGCTGACCAGGCCCGCACCATCCCACGAGCCGCGCGGGGCGCTGTTCCACTGGCGCCCCGCGCGGTCTCGCATCCGGCCACATCCGTCGAACGTCCGAAAGTCTCGGAGGACATGCGGTGAACGAACTGCCGCAGCAGCTGGTCAACGGCCTGCTACTAGGATCCATGTACGGGCTGGTCGCCATCGGCTACACAATGGTCTACGGCATCGTCCAGCTCATCAACTTCGCCCACGGCGAGATCTTCATGACCGGGGCCTTCGGCGCCCTCACGGTCTACGCGTACATCCTGCCCGACGGCACCTCCATGTGGGTCGCCCTGCCACTGATGCTCATCGGCGCCGTCCTGGTCGCCGTCACCGTGGCCGTGGGAGCGGAGCGGTTCGCCTACCGGCCTCTGCGCAGCGCTCCCCGCCTGGCCCCGCTCATCACGGCGATCGGTCTCTCCCTCGCACTCCAGCAGGCGGTCTGGGCCTGGTACCCCGACGCCAAGTCCGCCCGCACCTTCCCGCAGATCCAAGGCGGCCCCTTCCACATCGGCAACGTCACCATCCAGACCGGTGACATCTTCCTGCTGATCGCGGCCCCCATCAGCATGGCCGTCCTCGCCTACTTCGTCATGAAGACCCGCACCGGACGCGGCATGCAGGCGACCGCCCAGGACCCCGACACCGCCAAGCTCATGGGCATCAACACCGACCGCATCATCGTGGTCGCCTTCGCCCTCGGCGCCGCCTTCGCCGCCATCGGCGGTGTCGCCTACGGCCTGAAGTACGGTCAGATCGACTTCCGCATGGGCTTCATCCTCGGCCTCAAGGCCTTCACCGCGGCCGTCCTCGGTGGCATCGGCAACATCTACGGAGCCATGATCGGCGGCATCGTCCTCGGCGTCGCCGAGACCCTGGCCACCGCCTACATCGCCGACCTCCCCGGCATGGAGAAGTTCGGCAGCCAGTCCTGGGCAGACGTCTGGGCGTTCGTACTCCTCATCCTCGTGCTGCTGTTCAGGCCCCAGGGCCTGCTCGGCGAGCGCGTCGCGGACAGGGCGTGACACCGATGACCACACAGACCACCGCACCCGACACCCCGAGCACCCCTGCCGCAGGCGCCCCGTCCGGTCTCATCGGCATCCCGCCGCACATCGGCCGCGCCCTCGCCACCGCCGGCGGCGTCCTCACCATCATCTCCACCTTCCTCTCCTGGACCTGGACCGCCGACTTCCCCGGCGACCTCACCGTCTACGGCTACCCGGGCGGCCTGCAGGTCCTCGTCCTCATCGGCGGCGTCCTCACCACCCTGTTCGCTCTCGCCTCCTACGGCGTCAAGGGACTTGGCTGGCTCATCCCCGCCGGCGCCGACGGGGCCCTCAAGTTCGCCGCCCTCACCACCTTCGCCACCGCCTGGTACACGGTCCTGGCGATCAGCGTCGAACTCGGCGGAGTCGTCAACCTCGAACCCGGCGGCTACCTCGTGGCCGTCACCAGCCTCGCCGCCCTGATCGGCGCCCTGGCCCTGCCCTTCCAGCGGCCCGTGCCCGAGCCCGTCGACCCCGACGAGACGTCCGGGGAACGCTTCCGGCGCAAGGCCGCCCACCAGTGGGAGACGGTCAAGGCCTCCTTCGCCTCGGGCACCCCGCGTCCCCTCGGCAAGCTGCCCGCGTACGCCGAGATCCTGATCATCGTCGGGATCCTGGCCCTGGGCCTGATCGTCTTCACCTACGGCATCGGCACCGAGTACGACGAACTCTTCATCGGCTTCCTGCTCACCGCCGGCTTCGGCTTCGCCGCCCTCAACAAGGCCGGCCTGATCAGCCAGGCCTCCCAGCTCACCGCCCGCCACCAGAACATCACCGTCTGCGGGGCGTTCGTCGCGGCGGCGCTGTTCCCCTTCACCCAGACCGACGACCAGTACGCGACCATCGGCGTCTACATCCTCATCTTCGCCACCGTCGCCCTCGGACTGAACATCGTCGTCGGCCTCGCCGGCCTCCTCGACCTCGGTTACGTCGCCTTCCTCGGTGTCGGCGCCTACGCCGCAGCCCTGGTCTCCGGCTCCCCCAACTCTCCCTTCCACGTCCACTTCCCGTTCTGGGCCGCCGTCCTCATCGGCGCCGCCGCCTCCCTGGTGTTCGGCGTCCTCATCGGCGCCCCCACGCTGCGCCTGCGCGGCGACTACCTCGCCATCGTCACCCTCGGCTTCGGTGAGATCTTCCGGATCACGGCGAACAACCTGGACGGCACCTCCGGCCCGGACGTCACCAACGGCTCCAACGGCATCGCGTCGATCCCGAACCTCGACATCCTCGGCTTCGACTTCGGCGCCCAGCACGACGTCGCCGGGTTCACCATCGGCCGCTTCGCCAACTACTTCTTCCTGATGCTGATCATCACCGCCGTCGTCGTGCTCGTCTTCCGGCGCAGCGGCAACTCCCGCATCGGCCGGGCCTGGGTCGCCATCCGCGAGGACGAGACCGCCGCCCTCGCCATGGGCATCAACGGCTTCCGGGTCAAGCTGATCGCCTTCGCCGTCGGCGCCTCCCTCGCCGGTCTCGCCGGCACCGTGCAGGCGCACGTCACCTACACGGTCACCCCCGAGCAGTACCTCTTCGCCGGTCCCATCCCGCCCAACTCGGCCTTCCTGCTCGCCGCGGTCGTCCTCGGCGGCATGGGCACCATCAGCGGACCCCTCATCGGCGCCGCACTGCTCTTCCTCATCCCCAACAAGCTCCAGTTCCTCGGCGACTACCAGCTCTTCGCCTTCGGTGTCGCACTCATCCTGCTGATGCGCTTCCGTCCGGAGGGCCTCATCCCCAACCGGCGCCGCCAGCTGGAGTTCCACGAAGAGGCGGAAGCGCCCACAGTCCTCAGCACGACAGGGGCCTGACCACCATGACCACCGACACCACCACCCAGGACAGCACCCCGGGCGCCACCGCCCCCGGCGAGGTCGTGCTCGACGCACGCGGCGTCACCATGCGCTTCGGTGGCCTCACCGCCGTGCGCGGCGTCGACCTCACCGTCAACAGCGGCGAGATCGTCGGCCTCATCGGCCCCAACGGCGCCGGCAAGACCACCTTCTTCAACTGCCTGACGGGCCTCTACGTCCCCACCGAGGGCGAGGTCCGCTACAAGGGCAACGTCCTGCCGCCCAAGTCCTTCAAGGTCACCGCCGCAGGCATCGCCCGCACCTTCCAGAACATCCGTCTCTTCTCCAACATGACGGTCCTGGAGAACGTGCTGGTCGGCCGGCACACCCGCACCAAAGAGGGCTTCTGGTCCGCCGTGCTGCGCGGCCCCGGCTTCCACCGGGCGGAGGCCGCCTCCCGCGAACGCGCCATGGAACTCCTGGAGTTCGTCGGCCTCGCCGACAAGGCCGAACACCTCGCCCGCAACCTCCCCTACGGCGAACAGCGCAAGCTCGAGATCGCCCGCGCCCTCGCCAGCGAACCGGGCCTGCTGCTCCTCGACGAGCCCACCGCCGGCATGAACCCGCAGGAGACCCGGGCCACCGAGGAACTCGTCTTCGCGATCCGCGAGAAGGGCATCGCCGTCCTCGTCATCGAGCACGACATGCGCTTCATCTTCAACCTCTGCGACCGCGTCGCCGTCCTCGTCCAGGGCGAGAAGCTCGTCGAGGGCGACAGCGCGACCGTCCAGGGCGACGAGCGCGTCATCGCCGCCTACCTCGGCGAACCCTTCGAGGACGCCCCCGGCGACGAGGAGATCGCCGAGGTGGAGGCCGCCGAGGCGCAGGCCGAGGCCCAGACGGACGCCGCGCCCGGCAAGGAGAACGACCGATGACCGCACTGCTCGAAGTCGAGGACCTCCGGGTCGCCTACGGCAAGATCGAAGCCGTCAAGGGCATCTCCTTCAAGGTCGACGCCGGCGAGGTCGTCACCCTCATCGGCACCAACGGCGCCGGCAAGACCACCACCCTGCGCACGCTCTCCGGGCTCCTCAAGCCGGTCGGCGGCCGGATCAGGTTCAACGGCAGATCGCTCAAGAAGGTCCCCGCCCACCAGGTGGTCTCCCTGGGGCTCGCCCACTCCCCCGAGGGGCGGCACATCTTCCCCCGGATGACCATCGAGGACAATCTGCGGCTCGGGGCGTTCCTGCGCAGCGACAAGCCGGGCATCGAGAAGGACATCCAGCGGGCCTACGACCTCTTCCCCATCCTCGGGGAACGCAGGAAGCAGGCCGCGGGCACCCTCTCCGGCGGCGAGCAGCAGATGCTCGCGATGGGCCGGGCACTGATGTCCCAGCCGAAGCTGCTCATGCTCGACGAACCGTCGATGGGTCTCTCCCCCATCATGATGCAGAAGATCATGGCGACCATCGCCGAGCTGAAGTCCCAGGGCACGACGATCCTCCTGGTCGAGCAGAACGCCCAGGCGGCGCTGTCGCTCGCGGACCACGGTCATGTCATGGAGGTCGGGAACATCGTGCTCTCCGGCACCGGGCAGGACCTGCTGCACGACGAGTCGGTGCGCAAGGCGTACCTCGGCGAGGACTGACCGCAGGCCCGGACCGACACGGCGAGGCCCGCACCCCCTGGGCAGGGGGTGCGGGCCTCGCCGTGTGCCGTACGCGCTGTTCAGCCCTTGGAGGACTTCTTCTCCTCGGCGTCCTGGATGACGGCCTCGGCGACCTGCTGCATCGACATCCGGCGGTCCATGGAGGTCTTCTGGATCCAGCGGAAGGCGGCGGGCTCGGTCAGCCCGTACTCCGTCTGGAGGATCGACTTCGCGCGGTCCACCAGCTTGCGGGTCTCCAGCCGCTGCGTGAGGTCCGCGACCTCCTTCTCCAGCGTCTTCAGCTCGTTGAACCGCGAGACGGCCATCTCGATCGCCGGCACGACGTCGCTCTTGCTGAACGGCTTCACCAGGTACGCCATGGCACCGGCGTCGCGCGCGCGCTCGACGAGGTCGCGCTGCGAGAAGGCGGTCAGCATCAGCACCGGCGCGATGCGCTCCTCGGCGATCTTCTCGGCCGCCGAGATGCCGTCGAGCTTCGGCATCTTGACGTCGAGGATCACCAGGTCGGGCCGGTGCTCACGGGCCAGCTCCACGGCCTGCTCGCCGTCACCGGCCTCCCCGACGACGTTGTAGCCCTCTTCCTCGAGCATCTCTTTGAGGTCGAGCCGGATGAGCGCCTCGTCCTCCGCGATGACGACACGGGTCGTCAGCGGGGGCACGTGCGACTTGTCGTCGTCGGCAACGGGCTGGGGCGACTCGGGGGCGGTCACTCGGGCTCCTCGTACAGGCTGGGCAGGTGGTGCTGCTTATGCAGCCTACCCAGAGGCGCCGGACGATGATGACCCGGTACACTCTCGGAGGTGCCCGGCCGGGTTGGTGGAACGGCATACACGGAGGTCTCAAACACCTCTGCCCGTGAGGGCTTGCGGGTTCGAATCCCGCACCCGGCACAGTCATCGAAGCGGAGGCTCACGATTCTCGTGAACCTCCGCTTTTTTCTGCGCGTGGTCACGAGCGGTGACGCAGGGTGGCCGCATGGAGCACAGTCCTTCGATCCGCGCACAGGCGGTCGCGCTCATGCGCCAGGGAGTCCCGAACCGCGTGGTCGCGGAGCAGCTGAATCTCCCGCGCGGGACCGTCGGCTGGTGGCGCAGCGAAGACCGCAGAACACGCGGTGAGTCCTACGAACGGCCCATGGACTGCCCCGCTGCACAGGCCGGGACGTCGACCGCCCGGCCTACGCCTGTCTGCTCGGCCTCTACCTCGGCGACGGTCACATCATCGCGAAGTCCGGGCAGCACCATCTGTCCGTCTTCTGCAACGCGGCCCAGACAGGACTGATCGCGGCGGCCGAGGAGGCGATGCGCCGGGTGATGCCCCTGCCGAGGACCAGCCGGCATCGCAAACCGGGCTGTGTCGAGGTCAAGTCGTACACCGGCCAATGGACTTGTCTGTTTCCCCAGCACGGCCCCGGCAAGAAGCACGAGCGCCGGATCGCCCTCGAGCCCCGGCAGCAGGAGATCGTCGACGCTCATCCGTGGGAGTTCCTCCGCGGCCTCATCCACTCCGACGGCTGCCGCACCACCAACCGGACCACTCGGCTCGTCGGCGGTGAGCGCAGGCACTACGAGTATCCGCGGTACTTCTTCACCGACGTCTCCGACGACATCCGCCGGCTCTGCACGGACACCCTCGACCGGCTCGGTGTCGAGTGGACGCACTGCACCCGCGGCGGAAATCCGTACAACCTCTCCGTCGCCCGCAAGGCCTCCGTCGCCCTCCTCGACGCCCACGTCGGCCCCAAGTACTGACGACATGCGAAAAGAGCCCCGCCGAAAGAGGGGCCCTTTGTGTTCGCAGCGACTACTTCGGGCTGTCGTCCTCGCCGATGTGGTGGACCCGGACCATGTTCGTCGAGCCCGACACCCCGGGCGGGGAGCCCGCCGTGATCACCACGACGTCGCCCCGCCGGCAGCGGCCGTACTTCAGCAGCAGTTCGTCGACCTGCTCGACCATCGCGTCCGTCGAGTCGACGTGCGGTCCCAGGAAGGTCTCCACACCCCAGGTGAGGTTCAGCTGGGAGTGCGTGGCCGGCTCGGGGGTGAAGGCGAGGAGCGGGATCGGGGAGCGGTAGCGGGACAGCCGACGGGCGGTGTCGCCCGACTGGGTGAAGGCGACCAGGAACTTCGCCCCGAGGAAGTCGCCGATCTCCGCCGCGGCGCGGGCGACGGCGCCGCCCTGGGTGCGCGGCTTGCTGTTCTCGGTCAGCGGCGGCAGACCCTTGGCGAGGATGTCCTCCTCGGCCGCCTCGACGATGCGGGCCATCGTCCGGACCGTCTCGATGGGGTGGTTGCCGACGCTGGTCTCGCCGGAGAGCATCACCGCGTCCGTGCCGTCGATGACGGCGTTCGCGACGTCCGAGGCCTCGGCGCGCGTGGGGCGAGAGTTCTCGATCATCGAGTCGAGCATCTGGGTGGCGACGATGACGGGCTTGGCGTTGCGCTTGGCGAGCTTGATCGCACGCTTCTGGACGATGGGCACCTGTTCGAGCGGCATCTCGACGCCCAGGTCGCCGCGGGCCACCATGATGCCGTCGAACGCCGCCACGATCTCGTCGATGTTCTCGACGGCCTGCGGCTTCTCCACCTTGGCGATGACGGGAAGGCGGCGGCCCTCCTCCTCCATGATGCGGTGGACGTCCTTGACGTCCCGGCCACTGCGGACGAAGGAGAGCGCGATGACGTCGCAGCCGGTGCGCAGGGCCCAGCGCAGGTCGTCCTCGTCCTTCTTGGAGAGCGCGGGGACGGAGACGGCGACGCCCGGCAGGTTCAGCCCCTTGTTGTCCGAGACCATGCCGCCCTCGACTACGGTCGTGTGGACCCGGGGGCCGTCGACGGAGGTGACCTCCAGGCACACCTTGCCGTCGTCGACGAGGACACGTTCACCGGGAGTGACGTCGGAGGCGAGACCGGCGTAGGTGGTTCCGCAGGTCTGGCGGTCTCCTTCGACGCCCTCCTCCACGGTGATGGTGAAGGTGTCCCCGCGTTCAAGGAGTACGGGTCCTTCGGCGAATCGACCGAGTCTGATCTTCGGGCCCTGAAGGTCGGCGAGGATTCCGACGCTACGGCCGGTTTCCTCGGAAGCCTTGCGTACGCGCTGGTAGCGCTCCTCGTGGTCGGCGTAACTGCCGTGGCTGAGGTTGAAGCGGGCGACGTCCATTCCGGCCTCGACCAGTGCCTTGATCTGGTCGTACGAGTCGGTGGCGGGCCCCAATGTACAAACGATCTTCGCTCGGCGCATGCTTTGAGCGTATGCCTTACCGGTGGGTAGAGAATTCGTTCGGCGTGACTACTCAACAACCTTTACGTGAAGCCTTATTGACAAGTGTTGAATTGTGCGGTGCCGCGCTCCGATGAGCATCCCGGAGCGAAATTCGGATCGTTTTCCCTCGCGCCTCGCATTTTCACTGATCCCCGTGATGCCGGGTGGCTACAGCCGCGGTGGTGCCATCGTGAATCGTGCGTCGATCCGGGCGTGGACATGTTGCCGCCGGGGCTCGAGGGCGAGGGCTGCGGGCCCGTCCGCGAGATCCGTGCCGTCGAGGGCCGTCCGGCGCGCGGACCGGGCCGCGAAGGCGGGCCGTTCGGCGTTGTCCGCGCCGATGTCGGCGAGCTCGACGAGGGCCGTGAGGGTGGTGCCGAGGGCGTCGGCGTATTCGCGGGCGCGTCGCATCGCGTCGTGCACGGCTTGCCGGCGGGCTTCGCCGTGGGCGGGTGAGTCGGGGTCGAGGTCCCACGAGGGGCCGTCCACCTGGGTGAGTTCGAGGACGGCCAGACGGGTGGTCAGTTCGCCGAGTGCCGTGAAGTCGGTCAGCTCGGCGGTGATGTGGACGCGGCCGTGGTAGGCGTGGACGCGTTCGCCGTGACCGCCTTCCGTCAGTTCGGGGCTGAGGGTGAAGTGCCCGGTCTCCAGCCGCCGGACGGCGTCCGCGTAGGTGCGGACGAGATCGAGGACCGTGGTGTTGCGAAGGGTGAGGTCGTCGAGGGTGGCGTGGCGGTCGGTGCCGCGCGCGCCGACGGTGATGCCGAGGCGGGCGACATCGGGGGCGACCTCGAGGTGGGCCTCTCCGCGGACGGCGAGACGGGGGGCGTCCGGGGTGCCGTAGGGGACGGGGGCCGGCCGGGGTTCCACGGGGGTGGAGGTCATGCGCTCCACTCTGTCATCGGCGGCCTGACGTGGCGCCATGTATCTGTCACCGGATCGAAACCTCCGGGGTCTGTTTCGGCTGGCCATGAACGGGTCAACATCTACGCGCGTCGTTGACCAGGTGCTGAGGAGTACAAGAGATGCCGTTGAACCGTCGGAAGTTCCTGAAGAGATCCGCTGTGACCGGGGCGGGGGTGGCACTGGCCGGCGCCGCGGCGGCTCCGGCGGCCCAGGCGTCGTCCGCGGCCTCGGCGAAGAAGGGCCCGAAGCGGTACGCGCTGACGGTGATGGGGACGACGGATCTGCACGGTCACGTCTTCAACTGGGACTACTTCAAGGACGCGGAGTACACGGACAGCGCCCGCAACGCGATGGGCCTGGCCCGGATCTCCACCCTGGTGAACCAGGTCAGGAAGGAGAAGGGACACTGCAACACACTGCTGCTGGACGCGGGCGACACGATCCAGGGCACTCCACTGACGTACTACTACGCGAAGGTCGACCCGATCACGGCCAAGGGCGGCCCGGTGCACCCGATGGCGCAGGCGATGAACGCGGTCGGGTACGACGCGGCGGCGCTCGGGAACCACGAGTTCAACTACGGCATCGAGACGCTGCGGAAGTTCGAGTCGCAGTGTCACTTCCCGCTGCTCGGCGCGAACGCGCTGGACGCGAAGACGCAGCGCCCGGCGTTCCCGCCGTACTTCATCAAGCGGTTCAAGGTGCCGGGCGCCCCGCCGGTGAAGGTCGCGGTCCTCGGTCTGACCAACCCGGGCATCGCGATCTGGGACAAGGCGTATGTGCAGGGGAAGCTGACCTTTCCGGGGCTGGAGGAGCAGGCGGCGAAGTGGGTGCCGAAGCTCCGGTCGATGGGCGCGGACGTGGTGGTGGTCTCGGCGCACTCCGGCGCCTCCGGGACGTCGTCGTACGGTGACCAGCTGCCGTACGTCGAGAACGCGGCCGCCGATGTGGCCCGGCGGGTGCCGGGCATCGACGCGATCCTCGTGGGCCACGCGCACGTGGAGATCCCGGAGTCGAAGGTCACCAACGAGCACACGGGGAGGACGGTCGTGCTGTCCGAGCCGCTGTGCTACGGGGAGCGGCTCACCCTCTTCGACATCGAGCTGGCCTTCGAGAAGGGCAGGTGGCAGGTCGAGTCCGTCGCCGCCTCCCTGCGCAACGCCAACACGGTCGCCGACGACCCGAAGATCACCAGACTGCTGTCCGACGAGCACGCGGTCGTGGTGAAGTACGTCAACCAGGTGGTCGGCCGGGCGACGGACACGCTGACGACGGTGGAGGCCCGGTACAAGGACGCCCCGATCATCGACCTGATCACCAAGGTGCAGGAGGACGTCGTCAAGGCGGCGCTGGCGGGCACGGAGTACGCGTCGCTGCCGGTGATCGCGCAGGCGTCGCCGTTCTCGCGCACCTCGGAGATCCCGGCGGGCGAGGTGACGATCCGGGATCTGTCGAGCCTGTACGTGTACGACAACACGCTGGTGGCGAAGCTGATGACGGGTGCGCAGATCCGGGCGTACCTGGAGTACTCGGCGGAGTACTTCGCGCAGACGGCCGCGGGTGCGGCGGTCGACGTGGAGAAGCTGACCAACGCGAACGGCCGCCCGGACTACAACTATGACTATGTGTCGGGGCTGCGCTACGACATCGACATCGCGCAGGCGGCGGGTTCCCGGATCAAGAACCTGACCTACGCCGGTGCCCCGCTGGACGACGCGCGGCAGTTCGTGCTCGCGGTGAACAACTACCGTGCCAACGGCGGCGGCGCCTTCCCGTATGTGGCCTCGGCCAAGGAGCTGTGGTCCGAGTCGACCGAGATCCGCACCCGGATCGCGGAGTGGGTGACCGCGAAGGGTGTGCTGGACCCGAAGGACTTCGCGGCGGCGGACTGGAAGCTCACGCGCGACGGCACGCCGGTGTTCTGAGGCTTCGGGACTGCTCGGGCCCTGGGAACGGGACCGATCGGCGGCGTCGGCGCGGTGGTCGCGTCGGCGCCGTCGGCGTCAGGGGGCGGACCGTGTTCCCTGGCTGCTCCGGCTTACCTCCCGTCTACCGCCCTTCGGCGACCGGGGCGAGGCCCCGGGCCGCCGGGAGGGACGGCCTCGGGACGGATTGCCGGAGTCCGAAGGTGGTGAAGGCGGTGCGCCGGGGCAGCGGGTAGGGCTCCTTGCCGGTGAGGGAGTTGAGGATGGTGGCGCTGCGCCAGGCCGCGAGGCCGAGGTCCGGGGTGCCGACGCCATGGGTGTGGAGTTCGGCGTTCTGGACGTAGAGGCGGCCGGTGACCGAGGGGTCGAGGACCATGCGGAACTGGTCGTCGATATGGGGCCGTTCGCTGCTGTCGCGGCACAGGTGCGGGGCGAGTCCGGCGAGGATGCGGTCCATGGGGCGTGCGCGGTAGCCCGTGGCGAGGACGACGGCGTCGGTGGTGAGGCGGAAGCGGGCGCCCTGCTGGGGGTGTTCCAGGTGGAGTTCGATCGTGCCGGTGGGGTGGCGTTCCGCGGTGCGGACGTGGACGCCGGGGGTGAGGACGGCGTCGGGCCAGCCGCCGTGCAGGGTGCGGCGGTACAGCTCGTCGTGGATGGCGGCGCTGGTGCCGGCGTCGATGCCCTTGTGCAGCTGCCACTGGGTGGAGACGAGGTGGTCGCGCACGGGTTCGGCGAGGGCGTGGAAGTAGCGCGTGTAGTCGGGCGTGAAGTGTTCCAGGCCCAGCTTGGAATACTCCATGGGGGCGAACGCCTCGGTGCGGGCGAGCCAGTGGATCCGCTCGCACCCGACGGGGCGGTGGCGCAGCAGGTCGAGGAAGACCTCGGCGCCGGACTGGCCCGCGCCGACGACGGTGATGTGCCCGGCGGTGAGGAACCGCTCGCGGTGGCGCAGGTAGTCGGCGGCGTGGATGACGGACACACCGGGTGCGTCGACGAGGGGGCTCAGCGGCTCGGGGACGTGCGGTTCGGTGCCGACGCCCAGGACGACGGCGCGCGCCCGGGTGCGGCCGCGGGCCTCGTCCCCGCCGTCCGGGCCGAGGCGGGTGAAGTCGATCTCGAAGAGCTCGTACTCCGGGTCCCAGCGGACGCTGTCGACGCGGTGGCCGAAGTGGAGTCCGGGGAGGTGGCCGGCGACCCAGCGGCAGTAGGCGTCGTACTCGGCGCGCTGGATGTGGAAGCGCTCGGCGAAGTAGAAGGGGAAGAGGCGGTCCAGGCTCTTGAGGTAGTTGAGGAAGGACCAGGGGCTGGTGGGGTCGGCGAGGGTCACCAGGTCGGCGAGGAAGGGGACCTGGAGGGTGGCGCCGTCGATGAGGAGGCCGGGGTGCCAGTCGAAGCCGGGGCGCTGCTCGTAGAAGGCGGTGTCGAGTTCGGTGAGGGGGTGGGCGAGGGCGGCGAGGGAGAGGTTGAACGGGCCGATGCCGATGCCGACCAGGTCGCGGGGGGCCTGGGGGTCGTGGTGCGGGAGGTGGGTCATCGGGGCGTGCTTCCTTCCACCAGGTTCAGGAGCGCGGCCAGGTCGCCGGGCCGGGTGTGGGGGTTGAGGAGGGTGGCCTTGAGCCAGAGGCGGCCGTCGAGCCGGGCGCGGCCGAGGACCGCGCGGCCGTTGTGGAGGAGGGCGCGGCGGACGGTGGCGACGGTGTCGTCGGGGGCTCCGGCGGGCCGGAACAGGACGGTGCTGATGGTGGGCGGGGCGTACAGCTCGAGGGTGGGGTGTGCCGAGATGAGCTGTGCGAGGTCCTGTGCGCGGGCGCAGACGTGGTCGACGAGGGCGCCGAGTCCGCTGCGGCCGAGGGTCTTGAGGGTGACGGCGATCTTGAGGATGTCGGGGCGCCGGGTGGTGCGCAGGGAGCGTCCCAGGAGGTCGGGCAGGCCGGCCTCGGTGTCGTCGTCGGCGTTGAGGTAGTCCGCGCGGTGGCGCAGGGCCCGCAGGTCGTGCGGGTCGTGTACGGCGAGGAGGCCGGCGGCGACCGGCTGCCAGCCGAGTTTGTGCAGGTCGAGGGTGACCGTGTGGGCGCGGTCCAGGCCGGCGAGCTTCGGGCGGTGGTGGTCGCTGAAGAGGAGTCCGCCCCCGTACGCGGCGTCGATGTGAAGGCGGGCGCCGTGAGCGGCGCACACGTCGGCGAGGGCGGGCAGCGGGTCGATGAGTCCGGCGTCGGTGGTGCCCGCGGTGGCGGCCACGAGGACGGGTCCGCGCGGGTGGGGCAGGCCGGTGAGGGCCGCGGCGAGGGCGGTGGGGTCGAGGGTGCCGCGCGGGGTGGGGACGACGACGGGTTCGGGCAGGCCGAGGAGCCAGGCGGCGCGGGCCAGGGAGTGGTGGGCGGCTGATCCGCAGACGAGCCGGACCCTGCCGTGGGCTTCGCGGGCCAGGAGGAGGGCGAGTTGGTTGGACTCGGTGCCGCCGGTGGTGACGAGGGCGGTGGCCGCGCCGGCCTCCCGGGCGAGGGCCGCGGTGACCAGGGA
This sequence comes from Streptomyces sp. NPDC002573, assembly GCF_042889625.1. Classification (NCBI taxonomy): domain Bacteria; kingdom Bacillati; phylum Actinomycetota; class Actinomycetes; order Kitasatosporales; family Streptomycetaceae; genus Streptomyces; species Streptomyces sp. NPDC002573. The sequence continues at coordinate 133,937 of NZ_JBIARC010000002.1, forward strand.
CTCCAGTTCGGATGCCGCCGGGGCCTGGTCCCAGGAGTCGAGGGAGGGGTTGAGGGCGGAGGCGGCGAGGTCGGCGGCGGTGGCGACGGCGAGGGGCGGGCAGTGCAGATGGGCGGCGCAGCGGGGGTCGGCGGGGTCGGCGGCGCCCTCGGCGAAGGTGCGTACGAGGGTGTGGACGGCGTCCGGGTCGCCCTTGTCCGGGAGTACGTCGCCGACGGCGTCGCGGACCCGTGCGGCGACCGCCGCGGGACCGCCCGCGGGCAGCGGCCCGCCGCGCAGCCGTACGCCTTCACGGAGGGCGTCGAGGACGGTGGCGAGCAACGGCCCGAGGGCGCTGGGGCCTTCGGGGCCTGAGGCGAGGGGTGGCAAGCTCATGGGACGTCCTCCGGGCATGGGGCGGGGGGAATCAGGCCTGCATGCATGGGAGTTCACCCGCTCACAGAGGACAACGATCCGACCGGGAGGGGGTATCGCCGTGGGCAGGAAACGCCGGGGTGAGGGGCCGCGGGGTGGTGCCGGGTGTGGCGCGAGGCGGGAACGCTCGGGCCGGCACCCGGTGAGGGGTGCCGGCCGGCCGACGCGGACTATGCCTCGCGGACGCGCAACGCGCGAACCAGGTCGTCGAGTTCGTCGACTAGCCTGCGGTGCAGGGACGGGACGAGGTCCTTCTTGCGCAGGCACTTCTCGCCTCGGCGGAGGGTGTCCGTGTCGATGGCGTAGCGGGGGAAGGCCCAGCGGCCCGCGGCGGCGGCGATCGCGGGGCCGCGGCGGGCGGCGAGGGCGGGTACGTCGGCCCAGTAGCGGTCGACGTACTCGGCGACGAGATCGGCCTGTTCGGGCTGCCAGAAGCCCCTTGCGGTGGCCGTGAAGAGGTAGTTGGACAGATCCCTCTGCTCGTCGGTGGTGAACATCGCCTCCCAGGCGCGCCGCTTGGCCTCGGGGTCGGGCAGGGCGGCGCGGCAGTGGGCGGCCCCTTCCTGGCCGGTGGCGCTGGGGTCGCGCTCCAGTTCGCCGTCGATGGTGGCCTCGTCGACGGCGCCGAGGACGGCGAGTCGGCCGAGGATGCGCCAGCGCAGCTCCGGGTCGAGCTCGGGTCCGCCGGGCACCGTGCCGTCGGCGAGCCAGGCGGCGATGGTGTCGGGGTGGGCGGCGGCGTCGATGAAGTGGCGTACGGCGATCAGCCGCAGCCCGGGGTGGGAGCCGTCCTCGGTGCGGCGGATGAGGTCGCGGCACAGGCGGGCGAGGGCGGCGAGGGCGGCGGGCCGCTCCTCGGGGGACAGATAGCGGTCGACGACCTGGGCGGAGGCGAAGGCGAGGACTCCTTCGGCGAGGGCCAGGTCGCTCTCCTGCGGCAGGTGCGTGCAGGCGGTCTCCAGGTAGGCGGCGGCGGGGAGGCGGCCGTCGCGTACGGCGTCACGCAGGGCGTTCCACACGACGGCGCGGCTGAGCGGCTCGGGCAGGCCCGACAGGGCGCTCTGCACGGCCTTGAAGGAGTCGGGGTCGAAGCGGACCTTGGCGTAGCTGAGGTCGCTGTCGTTGAGCAGGAGCAGGGCGGGGCGCTTGCCGAGGGGCTGCGGTGCCGTCTGCGGGATGTCCAGCTCGATGCGTTCGCGCAGGGTGAGGGCCCCGTCGTCGGCGAGGTCCTGGTCGTAGAGGCCGACGGCGATGCGGTGGGGGCGGCTGCCGTCGCGGTCGACGGTGAGGGAGCAGGTGCCGTCGTCGGCCTGGGTGAGCTGCGGGGTGAGGGTGTCGACGCCGGTGGTGCGCAGCCAGGACTCGGCCCAGGCGTGCACGTCCCGTTCGGTGGCGGCGGCCAGGGAGTCGACGAAGTCGGCGAGGGTGGCGTTACCGAAGCGGTGGCGGGTGAAGTGGGTGTTGATGCCGGCGAGGAAGTCCTTCTCGCCGAGCCAGGCCACCAGTTGCCGCAGCGCGGAGGCGCCCTTGGCGTAGGAGATGCCGTCGAAGTTGAGGAGCGCGGAGGCGGTGTCGTCGACCGCGTCGGGGGCCACCGGGTGGGTGGAGGGGCGCTGGTCGGCCTCGTATCCCCAGGCCTTGCGGGCGACGCCGAAGTCGGTCCAGGTGTCGGTGAAGCGGGTGGCTTCGGTGAGGGTCTGGTAGCCCATGTACTCGGCGAAGGACTCGTTCAGCCAGATGTCGTCCCACCAGCGCAGGGTGACCAGGTCGCCGAACCACATGTGGGCCATCTCGTGGGCGATGACCATGGCGCGGGTCTGGCGCTGGGCGTCGGTGACGGCGGAGCGGTAGACGAACTCGTCGCGGAAGGTGACGAGGCCGGGGTTCTCCATGGCTCCGGCGTTGAACTCGGGGACGAACGCCTGGTCGTAGGAGTCGAAGGGGTAGGGCTCCTCGAACTTCTCGTGGTAGCGGTCGAAGCACTGGCGGGTTATGTCCAGGAGCTCGTCGGCGTCGGCGTCGAGGTACGGGGCGAGGGAGCGGCGGCAGTGGATGCCGAAGGGCAGTCCGCGGTGCTCGGTGCGCACGGAGTGCCAGGGGCCGGCGGCGACGGCGACGAGGTAGGTGGAGATGAGGGGGGTCTCGGCGGCGCGCCAGATGCCGTCGCCCTCGTGTGCGGTGATGCCGTTGGCCAGGACGCTCCAGCCTTCGGGTGCCTTGACGGTCAGGTCGAAGATGGCCTTGAGGTCGGGCTGGTCGAAGGCGGCGAAGACGCGCTGGATGTCGTCCAGGAACAGCTGGGTGTAGGTGTAGGTCGCGCCGTCGGTGGGGTCGGTGAAGCGGTGCATGCCCTCGCCGGTGTGCGAGTAGCGCATGGCGGTGTCGATGCGCAGCTCGTGCTCGCCCGGGGTGAGGCCCGTGAGCGGCAGCCGGTTCTCGACGAGGGTGTCCGGGTCGAGGGGGTGTCCGTCCAGTGTGGCGGAGCGCAGCTCGGCGGGCTTGAGCTCGACGAAGGTGTCCGCGGCCGGCCCGTCGCCGCGCACCGTGAAGCCAATGGCGGTACGGGAGTCGAAGGTCTCGTCGCCGCAGGTCAGATCGAGTTCGATCGCGTAACGGTGGACGTCGAGGAGCCGGGCACGGGTCTGCGCTTCGTCGCGCGTCAGTACGGACATGAGGGACATGCTGCCTGATGCCGCCGACAGCGCACAGAGGCGGTCCGGTACGCGTTCTTTGTTCGCCCCTTACGCCACCTGCTCGCGTCCCTCGTACGGCGCGCACGCCCTCTCGCGGTGCCGCGCGCCGCGCGTCACCTATGTGTGCCTCTTGTGGGGCGCCGGGGAACTCTCGGGGGCCGGGGAACTCTCGGGGGCCGGGTCGGCCGGGGCGTCCTCGCGCTGCCCGGCACATGTGCGTCCGGGTGGGGAAGGGCGCGGCCGGGGGGCGCGCCGGGTGACTTGAGCCGGTCGCGCAGGGCGCGCACCTCCTGTTCGAGGGCCTGGGAGCGCTGATGGGCGTCGTAGAGGTAGCGGACCTTGGTGCGCAGGGTCCAGGGGTCGACGGGTTTCAGCAGCAGGTCGGCGACGCCGAGGCCGAAGGCCGCGGAGGTGAGTTCGGCGTCGGCGCCGAAGCCGGTGAGCAGGATGACCGGAATGTGCTGGGTCTGCTCGACGCGCCGCATGTACCGCACCACGTCGAGTCCGCTCACCCTGGGCATGCGCACATCGAGGAGGAGTAGGCCCACCTGGCCGCGCAGGACCTCCTTGAGCGCATCGTCGCCGCTGGTCGCGCGGGTCAGCCGGTAGCCCAGCGGGGCCAGTGCGCTCTCCAGGGCGTAGAGCGTGCCCTCGTGGTCGTCGACGATGAGAATCCTCGCATCAGACGGCATGGCCCGACGTCCCCTCGTTTGGGCGGAACCAGCTTATGCCCGAACCGTCCTACCGCGTGTTCCTTTGACCTGACAAAGTGTCACTCGGCCGAACGGGCGAGCGGTCCCCGTGGCAAGGCGTCGTCGGGGCCCCGTGATCACATCCCCGGTGTGTCGGCGGTGGACGTGGCGTCGTCGGCGATGCGCTCGTGGTGGCGGATGACCTCCGCAATGATGAAGTTGAGCAGCTTCTCGGCGAAGGCGGGGTCGAGCTTGGCGCTCTCGGCGAGCCGGCGGAGCCGGTCGATCTGGGCGGCCTCACGCGCCGGGTCGGCGGGCGGCAGGTGGTGCGCGGCCTTGAGGTGGCCGACCTGCTGAGTGCACTTGAAGCGTTCGGCGAGCATATGGACGACGGCGGCGTCGATGTTGTCGATGCTGTCGCGAAGCCGGTCGAGTTCGGCACGGACGGCCGGGTCGACATCGCCGGTGGCGGTGTTGCGGGTGGTCATGGGCGTCCACCCTACGGGGCGCGCGGACGCTCTCCCATTCCTGTCCGGACCGCGGATCGCCTCCCGGGGACAGCCGGTACGCCGCCGCCCGGGCGTGCACCGGGGTCCACGCGCGCGTGGAAGCCGTCCGGAAGACGTCCGGGAGGCCTTCACGGCCGGGCGGGCGGCGGTCTCCGGGGAGGGCGCCCGCGGCACGGGGCGGACCGCGGGCGTCCTCGTCAGGGACTCTGCTGTGTCCTCTGCTGTGTCATATACCTGCCATCCATCAGAGGCCGGCGGCCGCCCGGGCTATGTCCGCCGCGAACGTCGAGACCTCGGTGTAGACGCCGGGGTAGCCGGCCCGGGCGCAGCCCTCGCCCCAGCTGACGATGCCGACCTGGAGGTACGCGCCCGTGGCGTCCTTGCGGAACATGGGCCCGCCGGAGTCGCCCTGGCAGGTGTCGACGCCGCCCTGCGGGAACCCGGCGCAGATCTCGTCGCCGGGCACCAGGTCGGTGCCGTACGCCCGCTGACAGGTGGCGTCGTCGACGAAGGGGACCTGCGCCTTGAGCAGATAGCGCTGCTGGCCGCCGCCCTCGCGCGCCGCGCCCCAGCCGACGACGGTGAAGTCGCCGTTGTTGTACGCGGCGCCGGTGGCGATCGGCAGCGTGGGCAGGTCGACGGCCCGGGCGAGCTTGATCAGCGCCCAGTCCCCGCCTTTGCCGTTGTAGCCCGGGGCCTGGAGCACCTTGGCCGACTTCACCTTGATCGCGCTGCTGCTCTGCAGGTCCACGACACCGGCGGTCGCGGTGATGGAGGTGTTGGTGCCGGATCCGTTCACGCAGTGCGCGGCGGTCAGGACGATGTTCTTGGTGTAGAGGGCCCCGCCGCAGCCCATGGAGAGCCGCACCATGAACGGGAACTCTCCCTGCGCGGCACGCGTCCCGCCGACGACGGGCCGGGGGGCGGCCTGCGCCGACAGAGGCTGGAGTGAGAGGGCGGCCAGCGCGACCGCGACGGCCGCCAGGGCTCTCTTGAGGACGCCGGTCTTCTTCAGAAGCTTCACCGTGCTTCCTTTCGTGGGGGGTTGATCGCCCGGCGGCAGCCCGCGACTGTCACTATTGACATGCTCCCACCAAGTCTTTACGGATTATTGAGAGAACCGGGCGGGGCGACAAGAACCGCTTCCGGCCAGCCCGCGGACGCCACGACGGCCGTCCGCGCGCGCACGCCCCGCCACCGACGGGAAGCGCGCATACAGTGGAGGCAGGGCCGGCGTCTTCAGGGGGTGTGGACGTGGCGAACGGCGGACCGGTGGAGCACGGCTATCCGCATCTGGACACGGTGCGGGCGGCCGTCACCGCGCTGTACAAACGACTCTCGTACGACACCGTCCGCTCCTTCGCGACCAGCGTGGCCCCGGCCGACGTGGCGTTCTCCGACCAGGACGACCTGCATCTGGGCGCGCAGCGCGTGGCGCACGAGATGGTGCGCCACTACGGGCTGCCGGACGCCCGGATCATCGTCAGCTTCCGCGAGATGACCCACGCGGCGAATGTCGAACTCGCCGCCGGCCCCGAGTACTTCGTGGAGCTGAACGACCGCTTCCGCACCCACCGCAGGGATATCGGCGCGGCCCTCGCGCACGAGGTGATGCACGTGTATCTGCACCGCCTCGACCTGTCCTTCCCCGGCACGCGCGACAACGAGATCCTCACCGACACGGCGGCGACCTACCTGGGCGCGGGCTGGCTGCTTCTCGACGCCTTCCGCGAGGACGGCGCGTCGTCGCAGAAGCTCGGTTATCTCACCCCGGAGGAGTTCGGCTACGTCCTCGCCAAGCGGGCGCTGCTGTTCGGCGAGGACCCCGCGATCTGGTTCACCAGCCCGCAGGCGTACGCGGCGTACACAAAGGGCCTGGCCCAGGCCCGCCGAGACGAGCAGCAGCCCCCGTTGACGGCGGCCGGCTGGGCGGGCCGCCGTCGCTATGCCAGGGACCGCCGGCACGCCCAGGACCACTCCGCGCCCGGCTCGCATCCGGGCGTGCCCTACTCGTTCACCTCGGCCGACCGCGGCCCGCTGGGCGTCTGCTTCCCCTGCCCGACCTGCCACCAGCGGATCAGGGTGCCCGTGCGGGGGCGGGTGCGGGCCCGCTGCGGGCTGTGCCGGACCGTGCTGGAGTGCGACACCTGACCTGAGGCCCGGCCGCCGCCGAAGGACACGGGGAAGCACCCCGACGGTGGCACAGAACACCCGAAATGCCTTTGCCCGCGGCCCCCTTTGCGAGCGAGGGTCGAGGCATGAACACGCACCAACCGCCGGGATTGTTCGCGGCGGTGTACGCAGGGGACGAGAACGCGGTCCTACGGCTGCTGCGCTCGGGCACCGATCCCGAGTCGGTGGACGCCGACGGCCAGACCGCCCTGTACCTGGCGGCGGTGAGCGACGCACCGGGCATCGTACGGCTGCTGCTGGCGGCGGGCGCCGACCCCGACCGCCTGAGCGCGGGTGCCGACGCGCCGCTGTGCGGGGCTGCCTGCGGGGGCCACTTCGAGGTCGTGCGGGCGCTGCTGGCGGGCGGGGCCGCGCCCGACCTGCGGGAGGAGTACGGGTTCCGGGCCCTGACCTGGGCGGTGCAGGGCGGACACATCGCGGTCGTACGGGAGCTGCTGGCGGCGGGCGCGGACCCGGACCTGCCCGGTCCCGGCGGCGACCCCCCGCTGGTGGCGGCCGCCCGGCGCGGCTCGCCCGGCTGTGTACGGGAGCTGCTGGCGCACGGGGCGCGGGCGCGGCGCGAGGCCCTGGCCGAGGCTCGGCGGTGGCTGACACTGGACGTCGAGACCGAGCTGCGCGCGGGCCTGGAGGCGGCGTACGGCCCTGGGTACGAGTACGTCACCAGCCGCAGGGAGGACGAGCCCGGCACGGTGACCGTGGAGGTGGCGCTCCTGCGCGACGGCCGGCCGGCGGCGGGCAACAACCGGCAGACGGGGCACCGCGCGATAGTGGCACTGCTGAAGAGGGATCCCGGCCCGCCCGAGGGGTAGCCGTTCCGGCCCTCCACCTCCTCCAATGGACCGCCTGGACAACTCCACTCCCCCCGTACGCAGCCCGGGGCAGCTCTACTCCGCCCCGTACACGGCCCCCGGGGGCTCCGCCCGTGCCAGCAGTCTCCGGGCCGTCTCCCCCGCCTCGGCCGGTGTGCGGCGCACCCCCGCGTCGGCCGTCGGGCCCGGCCGCCATCCCTCCATCACCGTGATCCGGCCCCCCTCGGCCTCGAAGACCCGGCCCGTGACACCGGCGCTCGCGGCGGAGCCGAGCCAGACGACCAGGGGCGAGACGTTCTCCGGGGCCATCGCGTCGAAGCCCGCGGCGGGGGCGCTCATCGTCTCGGCGAAGGTGTGCTCGGTCATCCTGGTCCGCGCGGCGGGCGCGAGGGCGTTGACCTGTACGCCGTAGCGTCCGAGTTCCGCCGCCGCGACCAGGGTCAGGGCGACGATCCCGGCCTTGGCGGCGCTGTAGTTGCCCTGCCCGGCCGAGCCCAGCAGCCCCGCGCCGCTGCTGGTGTTGACGACCCGGGCGCACGGCACACGCCCCGCCTTCGCCTCGGCCCGCCAGTGCGCCGCGGCGTGCCTCAGCGACAGGAAGTGGCCCTTGAGATGGACGCGCAGTACGGCGTCCCAGTCGTCCTCGTCGAGGTTCACCAGCATCCGGTCCCGGAGGAACCCGGCATTGTTGACGAGGGTGTCGAGGCGTCCGTACGCCTCCAGCGCGGCCGCCACCAGGGAGGCCGCCCCGGCGCCGGTCGCGATGTCGCCGCCGTGCGCGACCGCCTGGCCGCCGGCAGCGCGGATCTCCTCGACGACCCGCCCGGCCGGGCTGCCGGCACCGGGGGCGCCGTCGAGGCCGACTCCGAGGTCGTTGACGACGACTCTCGCGCCCTCGGCGGCGAACGCGAGGGCATGCGCACGGCCCAGACCACGGCCCGCCCCGGTGACGATCACCACCCGGCCGTCGGCGATACCCGTCACGTCGTGCCCCTGTTGACCGTCGCGGCGTCCAGGAACGCGGGCCGCTCCCCTCCCCCGTGCACGAGCAGGCTCGCGCCGGTGATGTACGCGGCGGTGTCCGAGGCGAGGAAGACGGCGGCCTCGCCGATGTCGGACGGCTCGGCCAGTCGTCCGAGCGGGACGGTCCGGGAGACGGCCGTGACACCGTCCTCGTCGCCGTAGTGGAGATGGGACAGTTCGGTGCGGACCATGCCTACGACGAGGGTGTTCACCCGTACCTGCGGCGCCCACTCAACGGCCATGGAGCGGGCCAGGCTCTCCAGGCCCGCCTTGGCCGCGCCGTACGCGGCGGTGCCCGGCGACGGACGGCCCCCGCTCACGCTGCCGATCATGACGATCGATCCCCGGGCACGCTCCAGGTGGGGGTACGCGGCGAGGGAGACGGTCAGCGGTGCGACGAGGTTGAGTTCGAGGACCCGGGCATGCCGTTCGGGTCCGACGTCGGTGAGGAACCGGTAGGGGGCGCCGCCCGCATTGTTGACCAGCACGTCGAGGCGGGGCAGCGCGTCGAAGAAGTCCAGTACGGCGGCCGGGTCGCGAACGTCCAGCCGGGCGAACCGGCTTCCCGGCAAGGGTGTTTCGGGTGGCCGACGGGCACACACCAGCACATCGGCACCGGCCGCGACGAACGACCGGGTGATCCCCGCCCCGACGCCACGCGTGCCGCCGGTGACGACGGCGACCCTGCCGCGCAGACTCGCGCCGGTCGCGCCGGTCGCACGAGCCGTACCGGCCATACCTGCCCTACCGGCTGTGCCGCCCGTGCCGTCCGAGTTGTCCACAGGGCCTCCCCGCGGGATCCGATGGCTGCTAGCTTCGAGGCACCTAACAAATGTTTGGTGGAAAGGTAGCTGATGCGCCCATGGGTGTCTCCACCTCGTACCCGGAAAAAGGGGTCGCCGTCGTCACGGTCGACTTCCCACCGGTGAACGCAGTGCCGGTGACCGGCTGGTTCTCCCTGGCCGACGCGACGCGGTCGGCGGGACGCGACCCACAGGTCCGCTGTGTCGTGCTGGCCGCGGAGGGCCGCGGTTTCAACGCGGGTGTGGACATCAAGGAGATACGGGCGAAGGGCGGCCCGGCGCTGGTCGGGGCCAACCGCGGATGCTCCGCGGCGTTCGCGGCGGTGTACGAGTGCGAGGTGCCGGTCGTGGCGGCCGTGCAGGGGTTCTGCCTGGGCGGCGGGATAGGTCTGGTGGGCAACGCGGACGCCGTCGTGGCGAGTGAGGACGCCGTCTTCGGGCTGCCCGAGCTGGAGCGCGGTGCGCTCGGCGCGGCTACGCATCTGGCCCGGCTGGTGCCCCCGCATCTGATGCGCACCCTGTACTACACCTCGCGCACGGCGACGGCGGCCGAGTTACGGGCGCACGGTTCGGTGTGGCGGGTCGTGCCACGGGACGGTCTGCGTGCCGCCGCGCTGGAACTGGCCCGTGAGATCGCCGCCAAGGACGGAGAGCTGCTGCGGCTCGCCAAGGAGGCCATCAACGGCATCGACCCGGTGGACGTGCGCCGCAGCTACCGCTTCGAGCAGGGCTTCACCTTCGAGGCACAGACCGGCGGCGTCGCCGACCGGATCCGGAACACCTTCGGGAAGGAGGGCACCTAGATGAGGGACAAGACGATGGCCGCGGACGAGGTCGTCTCCCGGCTGGAGAGCGGCATGACCCTGGGCATCGGCGGCTGGGGCTCGCGCCGCAAGCCGATGGCCCTGGTGCGGGCGCTGCTGCGCTCCCGGATCACCGATCTCACGGTCGTCTCCTACGGCGGCCCGGACGTCGGCATGCTCGCGGCGGCGGGACGGATCCGCAGACTGGTCGCCGCGTTCGTGACCCTCGACTCGATCCCGCTCGAACCGCACTACCGCGCGGCGCGTGAGGACGGCGCACTGGAGTTGGTGGAGGTCGACGAGGCGATGTTCATGTGGGGGCTGCGCGCGGCGGCGAACCGGCTGCCGTTCCTGCCGGTGCGGGCGGGCGTCGGCTCGGACGTGCTGCGGGTCAACCCCGGGATGCGGACGGTTACTTCGCCGTACGGCGACCGGTGGCCGTTCGGCGGGCAGCCGGTCGAGGGGTCCGGCGGATCGGGGCACGCCACCGGGGAGGCCGCTGGAGAGGTCACCGGCGCGGGCGTGCGGGAGCCGGGCGGCGGCGAGGAGTTCGTCGCCATGCCGGCGCTGCGACTGGATGCCGCCCTGGTCCATGTCAACCGCGCCGACCGGCTGGGCAACGGTCAGTATCTGGGCCCGGACCCGTACTTCGACGACCTGTTCTGCGAGGCGGCCGACGCGGCCTATGTCTCGTGCGAGCGGATCGTGGACACGGCGGAGCTGACGAAGGAGGCCGCACCGCAGACCCTGTTGATCAAACGGCACACCGTGACCGGAGTGGTGGAAACCCCCCATGGCGCGCACTTCACGTCCTGCGCGCCCGACCACGAGCGGGACGAGACCTTCCAGCGGCACTACGCGACCACCGCATGGCCCGAGTTCGCCGGCCGGTTCCTCACCGGCGACGAGCACGCCTACCAGTCGGCGGTACGGGCCTGGCACCGGGAGCGGTCATGAGCGCGGTCACCCGCGCCGAGTACTGCGTCATCGCCTGCGCCGAGGCCTGGCGCGGTGCGGGCGAGATCCTCGCGAGCCCGATGGGTGCCGTCCCCTCCGTCGGGGCGCGGCTCGCCCGGGGCACCTTCTCGCCGGAGCTGCTGCTCACCGACGGGGAGGCCATGCTCGTGGACGCCGACGGGACGGTGGAGGGCTGGCTGCCCTACCGCCAGCATCTGGCGCTGGTCACCGGCGGCCGGCGCCATGTGATGATGGGCGCCGCCCAGATCGACCGCTTCGGAAACCAGAACATCTCCTGCATCGGGGACTGGGCGCGGCCTCGGCGACAGCTGCTGGGGATGCGCGGGGCACCGGTCAACACCCTCAACAACCCCACGAGTTACTGGATACCGAGGCACTCCCGCCGGGTGTTCGTGGAGCGGGTCGATCTGGTCTGCGGGGTGGGGTACGACCGCGCGGCCCGCCATCCCGCCACGGCCCGCTTCCATGACATCCGGCGTGTGGTCTCCGACCTCGGCGTCTTCGACTTCGCCACCGCGGACCGCTCGATGCGGCTGGCCTCGCTGCACCCGGGGGTGACGGTGGAGGAGGTACGGGCGGCGACGGAATTCGAGCTGACGGTGCCGGACGAGGTACCGCGCACACGGGAACCGACGGCCGAGGAACTGCGGTTGATTCGTGAGGTGATCGATCCGGAGGGGATACGGGAGCGGGAGGTCCCGGACCGTGTCGCCGAGGGCGGGGGGCGCTGATGGACACGGCGCTCACCCGGCTGGTCGGGGTGCGGCATCCGGTGGTCCAGACGGGGATGGGCTGGGTGGCGGGGCCACGCCTGGTCTCCGCGACGGCGAACGCGGGGGCGCTGGGGATCCTGGCCTCCGCGACCATGACGGCCGACCGGCTGCGGGAGGCGATACGGGAGGTGAGGGCGCGGACGGAGGCGCCGTTCGGGGTGAATCTGCGCGCGGACGCCGGGGACGCGGGCGACCGGGTGCGGATCCTCGTCGAGGAGGGCGTGCGGGTGGCGTCCTTCGCACTGGCGCCGTCCCGTGAGCTGATCGCCGAGTTGAAGGCGGCGGGGGTGGTCGTGATCCCGTCGGTGGGCGCGCGGCGGCATGCGGAGAAGGTGGCTGCCTGGGGTGCGGACGCGGTCGTCGTACAGGGCGGCGAGGGCGGCGGTCACACCGGCGAGGTGGCGACGAGCGTGCTGCTGCCGCAGGTGGTGGACGCCGTGGACATCCCGGTGGTGGCGGCGGGCGGCTTCCATGACGGGCGGGGCCTGGTCGCGGCGCTGGCGTACGGGGCGGTGGGGGTCGCGATGGGCACGCGGTTCCTGCTGACCTCGGACTCGACGGTCCCGGACGCGGTGAAGGCGCGGTATCTGGCGGCGGCGGTGCAGGACGTCACGGTGACGAGGGCCGTGGACGGTCTGCCGCACCGGATGCTCCGCACCCCGCTCGTCGAGTCGCTGGAGCGCGCGGGCCGGGCCCGGGCGCTGGTACAGGCGGTGTGCCGGGCGGCGGGCTTCCGGAAGGTGTCGGGACTGACCTGGACCGACATGGTCGGCGACGGCCTCGCTCTGAGACACGGCAGGCATCTGGCCTGGAGTCAGATCCTGCTGGCCGCGAACACACCCATGTTGCTGAAGGCCGCGATGGTGGACGGGCGGACGGACCTGGGAGTGATGGCGTCGGGGCAGGTCGCCGGGGTGATCGACGATCTGCCGTCGTGCGCTGAACTGGTGGACCGGATCATGAGGGAGGCGGAGGGGGTTCTGAAGACCTTGGCGCGGGGCAACGACCCCGGCCGCTGACGGCCCGTGCACCGGGGAGGGAGATGGGGGTTGGGGGCGGGAGGGGGGAGGGGGGAGGGAGGGGGGCCGGGGGCGGGGCGGGGGTTACCGAGTCAGGCGGACGCGGTGCCTGACCCACGAGCCCTCACCACCCACCACCCCGCACGCACCACCCACCCACCACCCGGCACTCAGTGCCCACCACCCACCACCCATCCCCCGCCTCCTCAGAGGCGTTCGATGATCGTCACGTTGGCCTGGCCTCCGCCCTCGCACATCGTCTGGAGGCCGAAGCGGCCGCCGGTGCGCTCCAGTTCGTGGAGCAGGGTGGTCATGAGTTTGGCGCCGGTGGCGCCCAGGGGGTGGCCGAGGGCGATCGCGCCGCCGTTGACGTTGACCTTCTCCGGGTCGGCTCCGGTCTCCTTGAGCCAGGCCAGGACGACCGGGGCGAAGGCCTCGTTGATCTCGACGAGGTCGATGTGGTCGATCGTGAGTCCGGTCTTCTTCAGGGCGTGCGCGGTCGCCGGGATCGGTGCCGTCAGCATCCGAATCGGGTCCTCCCCGCGCACCGAGAGATGGTGGACCCGGGCGCGCGGTGTCAGCCCGTGTTCTCGTACCGCCCGTTCGGAGGCCAGCAGAAGGGCCGCCGCGCCGTCGGAGACCTGTGAGGAGCAGGCGGCGGTGACGGTGCCGCCCTCCAGGACCGGCTTCAGCTCGGCCATCTTCTCCAGGGAGGTGTCCCGGCGGGGGCCCTCGTCGACCGTGACGTCCCCGTAGGCGACGGTTTCCCGGTCGAAGCGGCCCTCGTCGATCGCGCGGATCGCCCTGCGGTGCGAGCGCAGGGCGTACTCCTCCTGGTCGCGGCGGCTGATGCCCCATTTCGCGGCGATCAGCTCGGCGCCGTGGAACTGGTTGACGGGCAGGTCGCCGTAGCGGGCCCGCCAGCCCACGCTGCCCGCGAAGGGCCCCTCGGTGAGTCCCAGCGGTGCGGTGGCCTGGCGGGAGGCGAAGGCGATGGGGATCTGCGACATGTTCTGCACGCCGCCCGCGACCACGAGGTCCTGGGTGCCGGACAGCACCGCCTGCGCCGCGAAGTGCACGGCCTGCTGGGAGGATCCGCACTGCCGGTCGACCGTCACGCCCGGCACCTCCTCGGGCAGCCCGGCGGCGAGCCAGCAGGTGCGGGCGATGTCCCCGGCCTGCGGCCCGACCGTGTCCAGGCAGCCGAAGACGACGTCCTCCACGGCGGCCGGGTCCACGCCGGAGCGCGCCATCAGGGCCTTCAGCACATGCGCGCCCAGATCGGCCGGATGGACCCCGCTCAGTCCGCCCCGGCGCCGTCCGACGGACGTGCGGACCGCTTCGACGACATAGGCCTCGGCCATGGTCAACTCCCTCACAATGGGCGGGTCTCACATAGGGCTAGGTCCTGTCGTCAAACTCCCGCCGTCCGGCCGGAGGGCGGGCTCTGCGGCGGCGTGGGGCCCCTCCCGCTCGAGCGAAGCCGAGAGTGGGGGAGCGTGCACGGCGTCGCAGGGCAGGCGGGAGTTTGACGACAGGGCGCTAGGTGCGTACGGCGATCCCGTCGAGCACCATCGACAGGTACTGCCGGGCGATCTCCTCCGGGCTGTGCTGTCCGCCGGGCCGGTACCAGGACGCGGCGACCCACACGGTGTCGCGCACGAACCGGTAGGTGAGCCGGACGTCGAGGTCGGACCGGAAGACCCGGGCGGTGACCCCGCGCTCCAGCGTCGACAGCCACGCCTTCTCGAACTTGCGCTGTGACTCGGCGAGGAACGCGAACCGTTGCTGCGCGGCGAGCTGCCGGGACTCCTTCTGGTAGATCGCGACGGCGGCGCGGTGCCGGTCGATCTCCCTGAAGGACTCGGTGACCAGCGCCTCCAGGGTTTCGCGTGGGCCCAGTTCGGAGTCCAGGACGGTGTCGTAGCCGTTCCAGAGCTCGTCGAGGAACGTGCGCAGGATCTCCTCCAGCATCGATTCCTTGGAGTCGAAGTGGTAGTAGAGGCTGCCCGCGAGCATCCCGGCGTGGTCCGCGATCGTGCGGACGGTGGTGGCGTTGTAGCCCTGTTCGGCGAAGACCTCGGCGGCGGTGTCGAGGAGTTCACGGCGGCGCGCGGGCGCGGCGGTCACCTGAGGCTTCTTCTTGGTCGGCACGGGTCCATTGTGATCCCGGGGGTGCTGGTCCATCGCACGGCGTCAGGCGTGCTGGCTGCTGACGGCGACGACCTCGCCGGTCATGTAGGAGGAGTACCCGGAGGCCAGGAAGACGATCACGTTGGCCACCTCCCATGGCTCCGCATGCCGTCCGAAGGCCTCCCGGGCGGTGAGATTCCGCAGCAGTCCGGGGGTCGTCACCTTCGCCAGATGGGGGTGCAGGGCGAGGCTCGGTGAGACGGCGTTGACCCGTACCCCGTACTCGGCGGCCTCGATCGCCGCGCAGCGGGTCAGGGCCATCACCCCTGCCTTCGCGGCGGCGTAGTGGGCCTGTCCGGCCTGGGCGCGCCAGCCGAGCACGGAGGCGTTGTTGACGATCACGCCGCCGCCGGTCTCCTTCATCGATCTGAGGGCCGCCCGGCTGCAGCGGAAGGTGCCGTTCAGCGTCACGTCGAGCACGCTCGACCACTGGTCGTCGGTCATGTCGGTGAGCGTGGCGGTGCCGCCGAGGCCGGCGTTGTTGACGACGATGTCGAGTCGGCCGTGCAGCCGGACGGCCGTGTCGAAGAGGGCGCCCACCTGGGTCTCGTCGGTGACATCGCAGACGGTGTGGGCCACCGCCCCGGCGAACTCCCGGTCGAGTGCGGCCGCGTACTCCTTCAGTCGGCGCGCGTGGGCGTCGCTGATCAGCACGCGCGCGCCCTCCTCCAGGAACCGCCGCGCGGTCGCGCCTCCGATGCCCGCGCCGGCCGCCGCCGTGATGACGGCGGTGCGGCCTTTCAGCAGCCCGTGGCCGGGCACATACGCCGGACTCTCGACGCCTGTCATAGGCCCACGCTAACCTACCAAACAATTGTTAGGGAAGGGGCCGAGTCCGTCCGAGCCCCGCATGAGCCGCCCGGGCCGTCCCGAGTCACCCGAGCCCGAACCCGTCCGAGTCCGTCTTCGAAGGGTGCCGCCCGTGGATCTCACCCGCTCGCCCGCCGACGAGGCCTTCCGCGCCGAGGCCCGGTCCTGGCTGGCCGCGCATGTGCCGTCGGTGCCGCTGCCCTCCCTGGAGACCGCCGAGGGATTCGCGGCCCACCGTGCCTGGGAGGCCGAACTCGCCCGGGATCGCTGGTCGGTGGTGTCCTGGCCGGCCCGGTTCGGCGGACGGGACGCGGGGCTGGTGCGATGGCTGATCTTCGAGGAGGAGTACCACGCGGCGGGCGCCCCGGGCCGGGTCGGCCAGAACGGCATCGGCCTGCTGGCGCCGACCCTGTTCGAGCACGGCACCGAGGAGCAGCGCGCCCGGGTGCTTCCGCCGATGGCCGCGGGTGAGGTGGTCTGGGCCCAGGCGTGGTCGGAGCCCGAGGCCGGCTCCGACCTGGCCGCCCTGCGGTCCCGGACCGTGCGCACCCGAGGCGGCTGGCTGCTCAGGGGCCAGAAGACCTGGTCGTCGCGGGCGGCCTTCGCGGACCGTGCGTTCGGGCTGTTCCGCAGCGATCCGGACGCCCCGAAGCCCCATCAGGGCCTGACGTACGTCATGTTCGGCCTGCGTGCTCCCGGGGTGACGGTTCGTCCGATCGGCCGTCTCGACGGCAAGCCGGCCTTCGCCGAACTCTTCCTGGACGACGTGTTCGTGCCCGACGAGGACGTGATCGGTGAGCCGGGCCGGGGCTGGCGGATCGCCATGTCGACGGCGGCCGACGAGCGCGGGCTGACTCTGCGCTCCCCTGGCCGCTATCTGGCCGCCGCCGACCGGCTGTTCGGGCTCTGGCGGGCCCAGGGCAGCCCGGCGTCGATGAGCGACCGGGTGGCCGACGCGCTGATCGGCGCCCGTGCCTACCAGTTGTTCGCCCATGCGGCGGCCGCCCGCTTTCTGGAGGGCTCGCGGATCGGTCCGGAGGCCAGTCTGAACAAGGTGTTCTGGTCCGAGTACGACATCGCGCTGCACGAGACCGCGCTCGATCTCCTGGGCGAGGAGGGCGAGCCGGCGGACACGAGCTGGTCGCAGGGGTACGTCTTCGCCCTGGCGGGCCCTCTCTACGCGGGCACGAACGAGATCCAGCGCGACATCATCGCCGAGCGGCTGCTCGGCCTGCCGAAGGGCCGACGCTGATGCGTTTCCTGCTCACCGATGAACAGCGCGCGTTCGCCAGGTCGTTGGACGCGCTGCTGACCGCCGCCGGCACCCCGTCGGTCGCCCGGGCCTGGGGCGCGGGCGAGCACACGGCCGGGCGGGCGCTGTGGTCGCGGTTGGCCGAGGCCGGTGTGTTCGCACCGGCGGTCCCGGAGACGTACGAGGGAA
Source organism: Streptomyces sp. NPDC002573 (assembly GCF_042889625.1). Classification (NCBI taxonomy): domain Bacteria; kingdom Bacillati; phylum Actinomycetota; class Actinomycetes; order Kitasatosporales; family Streptomycetaceae; genus Streptomyces; species Streptomyces sp. NPDC002573. The sequence goes on from NZ_JBIARC010000002.1 coordinate 151,090, forward strand.
TGGGCCCGCTCCCCGTGGAACTGGCCGTGGCCTTCGTGGAACTGGGGCGCCATGCGGTGCCGGGCCCGGTGGTGGAGACGGTGCTCGCGGCGGCCCTGCTGGCCGGGGTCCCCGAGCATGCCGCGCGGCTGCTTCCCTCGCTGGTCTCCGGCAAGGTCATGGCCACGGTGGGCGGGGCGTACGCGCTGGACGGGGACGTGGCGGAGGTCGTCCTGGTCCTCGCGGACGGGCAGGTGCGGCTCGCGCCCGGCTGCCGTCCCGAGGTGCGGCCGTCGCTGGATCCCGCCCGTCGGCTGGCCGTCCCGCTGCCCGGCGGGGAGCTGCTGTGCTCCGCCGTTCCCCCGGGTGCTCTCGACTGGGCGCGTCTGGCCACGGCGGCGCAGGCCCTGGGGGTGGGTCTGGCCCTTCTCGGCCGGACGGTCGGGTATGTGCGGCAGCGGGTCCAGTTCGGTGTGCCGGTCGGCTCGTTCCAGGCGGTCAAGCATCGGCTGGCCGACGCCGCGATCGCCCTGGAGTTCGCGCGGCCGCTGCTGTTCGGGGCCGCGCTGTCGATGGCTCCGGCGGACATCGCCGCCGCCAAGGTCGCGGCGTGCGAGGCGGCGTATACGACCGCCCGGACCGCGCTCCAGTTGCACGGGGCGATCGGCTACACCGCCGAGTACGACCTGTCCCTGTGGCTGACGAAGGCCCGCGTGCTGCGCGGGATGTGGGGGACACCGGCGGAGTGCCGGGCCGCCGTCCTCAGCGGCCGTCGTCCGGGCCCTTGAGACGGTGTCCGCCGAACCGTCGCGGCGGGGGTTCCCGCGTCTGAACCGGCGGTGGCGGGGGCCTGCGTCACGTCATCGCTCCCCCTCGCCGATCACCGTTCCACCGAGTTCGCTATTTTGTTCGCCGCCGTCCCCACCGGCTCATCTTCATCCATCCCCCGACCCAGGAGCCGGCCGTGGAGCCCGAGTCCGCCGTCACCACCTGCTACCGCCATCCCAAGGTGGAGTCTCACGTCCGCTGCACCCGCTGCGACCGCTACATCTGCCCGGACTGCATGCGTGAGGCAGCCGTCGGCCACCAGTGCGTGGAGTGCGTCAAGGAGGGCACGCGGTCGATCCGTCAGGCGCGCACTGCGTTCGGCGGCCGGATCACCACGGCGCCCGTGGTGACATATGTGCTGATCGGCCTCAATGTGCTCGCCTACCTCGGCGAGTTGGTACGTCCGGCGATCGTGGACCGGTTCGCGATGCTGGGCGCCGGTCTGCGGGGACCGGACGGCGGCCACTACCCGTGGCAGTACCCGTACCCGCCTGAGCTGCATGCGGAGGGTGTGGTCGGCGGGCAGTGGGAGCGGATGCTGACCGGTGCGTTTCTGCATCTGCCGCCCACTCAGGGCACGTTCGGCATCCTGCACATCGTGATGAACATGGTGTCGCTGTGGAACGTCGGCCGGATGGTGGAGGCGCAGCTGGGCCGCGTCCGCTACATCACGCTCTATCTGCTGTCGGCTCTCGGCGGCTCGGTGCTCGTCCTGCTGATCGCGCCCGGGAACCCCACGATCGGCGCGTCCGGTGCGATCTTCGGTCTGGGCGCCGCCTACTACGTGATGGCCCGCCGTCTCGGCGCCGACATGAGCACCGTCAACCGCTATATGACGGGCCTGCTGCTGTGGCTGCTGATCTCGGCGGGGCTGACCTCCTGGCAGGGGCACCTCGGCGGCCTGCTGGCGGGCGGTGTGGTGACCCTCGTGTTCGCGTACGTCCCGCGCGGCCCGCGTCGCGGCCTGATCCAGGCCGCTGCCTGTACGGGGCTGCTGGTGCTGCTGGTGCTGCTGACGGTCGGCAAGGTCACCGGACTGACGAGCTGAGCGGTTGGGAACGAGCGACGGCGCCTGCCCCATGGTCCGGTCGGGGACTGGGGCAGGCGCCGCCTGTGTTCCGTACGCCTTTGTACGGGACGTGTATGCGTGACCGTCAGGTCACGTCCGCGGGGCTCAGACCGTCAGGGAGCGGTCCGTCGAGCGGATGGGGGCCGGCAGGTCGCTGGCGCCGGTGAGGTAGCGGTCGACACCCCGGGCGGCCGAGCGGCCCTCGGCGATCGCCCACACGATCAGGGACTGGCCGCGGCCGGCGTCGCCCGCCACGAACACCCCCGGAACGTTGGTCTGGAATTCGGCGTCGCGGGCGATGTTACCCCGCTGGTCCAGCTCCAGGCCGAACTGCTCGACCAGCCCGTTCTGCTGGTCGGTGCCGGTGAAGCCCATGGCGAGGGTGACCAGCTGCGCGGGGATCTTCCGCTCGGTGCCCGGCTTCTGGGTCAGCTTGCCGTCCACGAACTCGACCTCGGCGAGGTGCAGCCACTGCACATTGCCGTCCTCGTCGCCCTCGAAGTGGGTCGTGGAGGCCGAGTAGATGCGCTCGCCGCCCTCCTCGTGGGCCGAGGTGACCTTGTAGAGGAGCGGGAAGGTGGGCCAGGGCTGGCTGACCGGGTGCCGCTCGTCGTTCGGGCGGGGCATGATCTCCAGCTGGGTGACGGAGGCCGCGCCCTGGCGGTGGGCCGTGCCCACGCAGTCCGCGCCCGTGTCACCGCCGCCGATCACGACCACGTGCTTGCCCTCGGCCGAGATCGGCGAGGTGACGTAGTCGCCCTCCTGCACCTTGTTGGACAGGGGCAGGTACTCCATGGCCTGGTGGACGCCCTTGAGCTCACGGCCGGGGGCCGGGAGGTCGCGTGCGGTCGTCGCGCCCGCGGCGATCACCACCGCGTCGTACCGCTTGCGCAGGTCCGTCGCGGTGAGGTCGCGGCCGACCTCGACGCCGGTACGGAAGCGGGTGCCCTCCGCGCGCATCTGTTCGATGCGGCGGTTGATGTGCCGCTTCTCCATCTTGAACTCGGGGATGCCGTAGCGCAGGAGGCCGCCGACGCGGTCCGCGCGCTCGTACACCGCGACCGTGTGGCCGGCCCGCGTCAGCTGCTGGGCGGCGGCCAGACCGGCCGGGCCCGAGCCGATGACGGCGACCGTCTTGCCGGACAGGCGCTCGGGGGCCTGCGGCCTGACGGTGCCGCTGTCCCACGCCTTGTCGATGATCGAGACCTCGACGTTCTTGATGGTGACCGGCGACTGGTTGATGCCGAGCACACACGCCGACTCGCACGGGGCGGGGCACAGCCGCCCGGTGAACTCCGGGAAGTTGTTCGTGGCGTGCAGCCGCTCGGAGGCCTCGGTCCAGTCCTCGCGGTAGGCGTAGTCGTTCCACTCGGGGATCAGGTTCCCGAGCGGACAGCCGTTGTGGCAGAACGGGATGCCGCAGTCCATGCACCGGCTGGCCTGCTTGCTGATGATGGGCAGCAGCGAGCCGGGGACGTAGACCTCGTTCCAGTCCCTGACGCGCTCGCCCACCGGGCGGGACGTGGCGACCTCGCGGCCGTGCGTCAGGAAGCCCTTGGGATCAGCCATTGGTCGCCGCCTCCATCATCTTCTCGGTGATCTCGGTCTCGGTGAGACCGGCTCGCTCGGCGGCGTCCTTGGCGGCGAGCACTGCCTTGTAGGTGCTGGGGATGATCTTGCTGAAGCGGTTCGCGGCCGTCTCCCAGTCGGCGAGCAGCTTCTCGGCGACCGTGGAGCCGGTCTCCTCGGCGTGGCGGCGCACCACGTCGTGCAGCCACTGCCGGTCGGCGTCGTCCAGGGCCTCGACGGAGCCCCGGTTTCCCACGTTGACGTTGTCCCGGTCCAGGTCGATGACGTAGGCGATGCCGCCCGACATGCCGGCCGCGAAGTTGCGGCCCGTCTCGCCGAGCACGACCGCGTGGCCACCGGTCATGTACTCGCAGCCGTGGTCGCCCACGCCCTCGGACACGACCAGAGCGCCGGAGTTGCGGACGCAGAACCGCTCGCCGGTACGGCCGCGCAGGAACATCTCGCCCCCGGTCGCGCCGTAGGCGAGGGTGTTGCCCGCGATGGTGGAGTACTCGGCGAGGTGCTCGGCCGCGCGGTCCGGGCGTACGACGATCCGGCCGCCGGACAGGCCCTTGCCGACGTAGTCGTTGGCGTCGCCCTCCAGACGCAGGGTGATGCCGCGCGGCAGGAAGGCGCCGAAGGACTGGCCCGCCGAGCCCGTGAAGGTGATGTCGATCGTGTCGTCGGGCAGCCCCGCGCCGCCGAACTTCTTCGTCACCTCGTGGCCGAGCATGGTGCCGACCGTGCGGTTGATGTTGCGGATCGCGACCTGGGCGCGCACCGGCTGGGCCTCGGCCTGGGAGTTCGCGGCCAGGGCGTCGGCGGCGAGCTTGATCAGCTCGTTGTCGAGGGCCTTCTCCAGACCGTGGTCCTGGGCGACGACCTGGTGGCGCACCGCGCCCTCGGGCAGCTCGGGCACGTGGAACAGCGGCTCCAGCTCCAGGCCCTGCGCCTTCCAGTGGTCGACGGCCCGGGTCACGTCGAGGGCCTCGGCGTGGCCGACGGCCTCCTCGATGGAGCGGAAGCCCAGCTCGGCGAGCAGCTCGCGGACCTCCTGCGCGATGAACTGGAAGAAGTTCACGACGTACTCGGCCTTGCCCGCGAAGCGCTCGCGCAGCACCGGGTTCTGGGTGGCGATGCCGACCGGGCAGGTGTCCAGGTGGCAGACGCGCATCATGATGCAGCCGGAGACGACGAGCGGCGCGGTCGCGAAACCGAACTCCTCGGCGCCGAGCAGCGCGGCGATGACGACGTCGCGGCCGGTCTTGAGCTGGCCGTCGGTCTGCACGACGATGCGGTCGCGCAGGCCGTTGAGCAGCAGCGTCTGCTGGGTCTCGGCGAGGCCGAGCTCCCAGGGACCGCCCGCGTGCTTGAGGGAGGTGAGCGGGGAGGCACCCGTGCCGCCGTCGTGGCCGGAGATCAGGACGACGTCCGCGTGCGCCTTCGACACACCCGCCGCGACCGTGCCGACGCCGACCTCCGAGACCAGCTTCACGTGGATCCGCGCCTGCGGGTTCGCGTTCTTCAGGTCGTGGATCAGCTGGGCCAGGTCTTCGATGGAGTAGATGTCGTGGTGCGGCGGCGGGGAGATCAGGCCGACGCCCGGGGTCGAGTGCCGGGTCTTGGCGACCCAGGGGTAGACCTTGTGGCCGGGCAGCTGGCCGCCCTCGCCGGGCTTGGCGCCCTGGGCCATCTTGATCTGGATGTCGTCCGCGTTGACCAGGTACTCGGAGGTCACGCCGAAGCGGCCGGAGGCCACCTGCTTGATCGCCGAGCGGCGGGCCGGGTCGTACAGGCGCTCGGGGTCCTCGCCGCCCTCACCGGTGTTGGACTTGGCGCCCAGCTGGTTCATGGCGATGGCGAGGGTTTCGTGCGCCTCCTGGGAGATGGAGCCGTACGACATGGCGCCCGTGGAGAAGCGCTTGACGATCTCGGAGACCGGCTCGACCTCGTCGACGGGGATCGGCTGCCGGCCGGACTGGAAGCCGAACAGGCCGCGCAGCGTCATCAGGCGCTCGGACTGCTCGTTCACCCGGTCCGTGTACTTCTTGAAGATGTCGTAGCGGCCGGTGCGCGTGGAGTGCTGGAGGCGGAAGACCGTCTCGGGGTCGAACAGGTGCGGCTCGCCCTCGCGGCGCCACTGGTACTCGCCGCCGATCTCCAGCGCGCGGTGCGCGGGAGCGATGCCGGAGGCCGGGTAGGCCTTGGCGTGGCGGGCGGCGACCTCCTGGGCGATGACGTCGATGCCGACGCCGCCGATCTTGGTGGCCGTGCCGTTGAAGTACTCCTCGACGAAGGCCTCGTCCAGGCCGACGCCCTCGAAGACCTGTGCGCCGCGGTAGGAGGCGACGGTCGAGATGCCCATCTTGGACATGACCTTCAGGACGCCCTTGCCGAGGGCGTAGATCAGGTTGCGGATGGCCTTCTCGGGCTCGATGCCCGGCAGGAACGTTCCGGCCCGGACCAGGTCCTCGACGGACTCCATCGCCAGGTAGGGGTTGACCGCCGCGGCGCCGTAGCCGATGAGCAGGGCGACATGGTGGACCTCGCGGACGTCGCCGGCCTCGACCAGCAGGCCCACGTGGGTGCGCTGCTTGGTGCGGATGAGGTGGTGGTGGACGGCCGCGGTGAGCAGCAGCGAGGGGATCGGCGCGTGCTCGGCGTCCGAGTGCCGGTCGGAGAGCACGATCAGCCGGGCGCCGTTCTCGATGGCCGCGTCGGCCTCGGCGCAGATCTCCGCCAGGCGTGCGGCGAGCGCGTCACCGCCGCCGGCGACCCGGAACAGGCCGGAGAGCGTGGCGGCCTTCATGCCGGGCATGTCGCCGTCGGCGTTGATGTGGATCAGCTTGGCCAGCTCGTCGTTGTCGATCACCGGGAAGGGCAGCACGACGCTGCGGCAGGAGGCCGCGGTCGGCTCCAGCAGGTTGCCCTGCGGACCGAGCGACGAGCGCAGCGAGGTGACCAGTTCCTCGCGGATCGCGTCCAGCGGCGGGTTGGTGACCTGCGCGAACAGCTGGGTGAAGTAGTCGAAGAGCAGACGCGGGCGCTCGGAGAGCGCGGCGATCGGCGAGTCGGTGCCCATGGAGCCGATCGGCTCGGCGCCGGTCCTGGCCATCGGCGCGAGGATGACGCGCAGCTCCTCCTCGGTGTAGCCGAAGGTCTGCTGGCGGCGGGTGACCGAGGCGTGGGTGTGCACGATGTGCTCGCGCTCGGGCAGGTCGCCCAGCTCGATCTCGCCGGCCTCCAGCCAGTCCTGGTACGGCTGTGCGGCGGCGAGGGTCGCCTTGATCTCGTCGTCCTCGATGATGCGGCCCTCGGCGGTGTCGACGAGGAACATCCGGCCCGGCTGCAGCCGGCCCTTGCGGACCACCTTGGCGGGGTCGATGTCGAGGACGCCGACCTCGGAGCCGAGGACGACGAGGCCGTCGTCGGTGACCCAGTAGCGGCCGGGGCGCAGACCGTTGCGGTCGAGCACGGCGCCGACCTGGGTGCCGTCGGTGAAGGTGACGCAGGCGGGGCCGTCCCAGGGCTCCATCATCGTGGAGTGGTACTGGTAGAACGCGCGCCGGGCCGCGTCCTTGGAGTTCATGGACTCGTGGTTCTCCCACGCCTCCGGGATCATCATCAGCACGGAGTGCGGCAGGGAGCGGCCGCCGAGGTGCAGAAGTTCGAGCACCTCGTCGAAGGAGGCGGAGTCGGACGCGTCCGGCGTGCAGATCGGGAAGATCCGCTCCAGGTTCTCCTGGGCGCCGAACAGGTCGGAGACGAGCTGCGACTCGCGGGCGCGCATCCAGTTGCGGTTGCCCTTGACCGTGTTGATCTCGCCGTTGTGGGCGACGAAGCGGTACGGGTGGGCGAGCGGCCAGCTCGGGAAGGTGTTGGTGGAGAAGCGCGAGTGGACCAGCGCGACGGCCGTGGCGAAGCGGCGGTCGGACAGGTCCGGGAAGAAGGGCTCCAGCTGGCCGGTGGTCAGCATGCCCTTGTAGACGATCGTGCGCGCGGACAGCGACGGGAAGTACACGTCGGCCTCGCGCTCGGCGCGCTTGCGCACCACGAACGCCTTGCGGTCGAGGTCGATGCCCTGGCTCGCGCCGTCCGTGACGAACAGCTGGCGGAGGACGGGCATCGTGGAGCGGGCCGTGGCACCGAGCAGTTCGGGGGCGACCGGGACCTCACGCCAGCCGAGGACGGTCAGGCCCTCGTCCGCGGCGATCGTCTCGATCTGTGAGACGGCCTCGGCGGTCGTCGCCTCGGGCAGGAAGGCGATACCGACGGCGTAGCCGCCCGCCGCGGGCAGTTCGAAACCGGCCACTTCGCGGAAGAAGGCGTCGGGCACCTGGGAGAGGATGCCGGCGCCGTCACCGGAGTCCGGCTCGGAGCCGGTGGCGCCGCGGTGCTCCAGGTTGCGCAGAACCGTGAGCGCCTGTTCGACCAGCGCATGGCTCGCCTCACCGGTGAGGGTCGCCACGAAGCCGACGCCACAGGCGTCGTGCTCATTGCGGGGGTCGTACATACCCTGCGCAGCAGGGCGAGCATCCATGAACGACCAGTTCTGGCCATTCGCGGAGTGCTGGGACGGCTGGCGCGGCGTACGCATCGGCTCTCCCGTCGTCGTCATGTGGCATGTGCAGTGCCGAGGGACGACGTTGGCCCTCTGCGTCAGGTGCAAAATTTCGTGCAGGTTACATGATGAGGTCGTTCTCGGGAAGCGGGATAGACCGTTTCACCATGCGGACATCAGCGGGGCGCGGGGCGAGTTGGGGTTCCCACGCACGGCGATGGAGTCAGGGGGCGCAAGCGGACAGATCGGTGTCCGTCGGGCCAGGGGGCGGGGCGGGCGTCGTCGCCCACCGCGGAGGTGCGGCGCAGGCGTCATTGCCCGCGGTGCTTACGGCTCATGCCCGGTGGTCAGGCGGTCGAAACCGTCGAGTAACAACTACTTATGCGGTCCCTCGCATAAGAGTTGTGCTCTTTATCCTACGGCGGTACCGAACAGAGTACCCAGGGCGTACGTCACACCGGCCGCCGCGCCACCGAGAGCGAGCTGCCGCAGCCCGCTGTACCACCAGGACCTTGCCGTCACCTTGGCCACGACCGCACCGCAGCCGAAGAGCCCGAGCAGGGCGAGCAGCACCGCGGGCCACAGGCTGTGGGCGCCGAGCAGGAACGGCAGGACGGGCAGCAGGGCGCCGAGGGCGAAGGAGCCGAAGCTGGAGACGGCGGCCACCAGCGGGGAGGGCAGGTCGCCCGGGTCGACACCGAGTTCCTCGCGCGCGTGTATCTCCAGGGCCTGCTCCGGGTCGCGGGAGAGCTGGCGGGCGACCTCGCGGGCGAGTGCGGGCTCGACCCCGCGGGACTCGTACAGCGCCGCGAGTTCCTCTTCCTCGTCCTCCGGGTGCTTGCGCAGTTCGCGGCGCTCGACGTCCAGCTCGGCCTCGACCAGCTCGCGCTGCGAGGCGACGGAGGTGTACTCACCCGCGGCCATGGAGAAGGCCCCGGCGGCCAGGCCCGCGAGACCTGTGATGATGATGGTCTGCTGGCCGACGGACCCGCCGGCGACACCGGTCATCAGGGCCAGGTTGGACACCAGTCCGTCCATCGCGCCGAAGACGGCGGGGCGGAGCCATCCGCCGTTCACATCGCGGTGGGTGTGGTTGTCCCGGTGCGCCTCGTGCAGGGTCGCCTCGGTCTCGATGATGGCCATGCCCGGTCCCCCAGGTGTGCTTGCTTGGACTGTTTCCACTTTTCGACTACACACAAAGTACGTCGTATATTGCCCGGCCGCCAGCAAGGAAAGGCTGGGCTAACCTGCGCTTTTGCCTTTGAATGCTCATCCGTGTACAGCCCTGCACAGATGTCGGAAGGGTGATGCTGAGGCCCGCGAGGCTCGGCGGTACGACTCCGGTGGCACAGATCCGCAGAGCGGTTCCGTGGCCGGGACCGGGGAGGGGCGTCCTGAGAGGAGAGGCTCCGTATGGCATCCAGCGCCTGCACTCCCCCCTCCCCGGCCCCCGGGGACGCCTGCGGCCTGCGGGAAAGGGCCCGCGGCGCGCTGCTCGGCCTCGCCGTCGGGGACGCGCTGGGCGCGCCCGCCGAGAACATGCGACCGTCCGAGATCCGCGCCCGCTGGGGCCGCATCACGGGGTACGTCGTCGAGCAGCCCTCCGGCACGGACGACACCGAGTACGCGATCTTCTCAGGGCTGCTGCTGGCCCGGTACGGCTCGGCGCTCACCGTGGCGCAGGTGGAGGCGGCCTGGCACCGGTGGATCGCGGACCGCGACGAGGGGCCGTTCCGCGGGGCGGGCTTCAGCGAGCGGGGCACGCTGGAGAACCTCCGCCGGGGCCTCGCGGCGCCCATCTCCGCGCAGCACCGGCACGCCTGGAGCGACGGCCTGGCCATGCGCGCGGCCCCCTTCGGCGTCTTCGCGGCGGGACGCCCCGTGGAGGCGGCCCGGCTGGTGGCCGTCGACGGCTCGGTGAGCCACGAGGGGGAGGGCATCTACGGCGGCCAGGCGGTGGCCGCCGGGGTGGCGGCGGCGATGGCGGGCGCGCCGACGACCGCCGTGGTGGGGGCGGCCCTCGCGGTCGTCCCCGACGACTCGTGGACCGCCCGCTCCCTGCGCCGCGCGGTGACGGCGGCGCGCCGGGGCGCCCGCGCGGTCCGCTCCTCGGTGGTGATCGGCGGCTACCCCTGGACGGACCTCGCCCCCGAGGCGGTGGCCCTGGCCTTCGGCGCGTACGCGGCGGCGGACGGCGACTTCGAGGAGTCGGTGCTCACCGCGGTGAACATGGGCCGCGACGCCGACACCACGGCCGCGGTCGCGGGCGCGCTGGCCGGTGCGACCTGCGGAGTGTCGGCGATCCCGGCCGCGTGGGCGACGGCCATCGGGCCGGTCCGCGGCCGGTGCCTGCCGTCCGTGGCGGGCCACCATGTGCTCGATGTGGCGGACCTGCTGACGCCTCAGGAGGAGGGGGCAGCGGCGCGGAGCGCCGGCACTCCGACGCGACGCGAGGACCCCGTGCCGCTCGCCGCCCCCGGCGCATCCGCCACCACCCGCGACCCGGTGCCCCGCAACGGCCCCCCGCTCCAGGACGCCCGGGCGCAGACCGATCCCGCGGCCTACGCGGAGGCGGCGTACGTGGCCGCGGCGGACGAGGACGAGGCGGAGTCATGAGCGCGGCCACCGGTCCCCGCCGGGTCGAGGGGCTGCTGCTCGGGCTCGCCGCGGGCGACGCCGCCGGATGGCCGGCCGCCCGGCACCGGGCCGCCCGGATGCCCGAGTGGACCCGGCGGCTCACCCGGGAACTGGACACCTTCGCCGAGCAGAACGCGACCACCACCCTGCCCGTGCCGATCGCGCTCAACCAGCGCCCGGAGCCGCTGCGGCTGGGGCCGTCGGACGACGCCGAGTGGGCGGCGTTCGCGGCGGAGGCCGTGCTGCGGGCCGGGGACGGCAGCGCCCTCGGCGACCTCGGCCGGCAGCGCAGGATGCGCGCGGCCATCGATCTGTCCTGGAACGCGGTAGCCGCCGAGGTCGCCGCCGCGGCCGACCGCGCACCCGAGGTCGAGTCGGCGGTTCCGCCGCTGCGCGCCCGGATCTCCGTACGCGCGGGACTCGGCAATCTCGCCACCGGTCTGCGCCCGCCCGCCACCGGTCACGACAACCCGCACTACTTCGACGACGCGGCCTGTGTACGGGCCTGTGTGCTGGCCGTGGCGCACCCCGGGGATCCCCGAGTCGCCGCGGAGCTCGCCGAGTTCGACGCCCACTACACCCAGGACGGCGACGGGGTGCACGGGGCGCGTGCCATGGCCGCGGCCCTCTCGCTCGCCCTGTGCGGCGAGGGCGTCGAGGCCTGCGTGGCGGCCGCCCTGGACGAACTTCCGGAGTCCACCGAGATCGGCCGCAACGCCCGGCACGCGCTGACGCTGGCCCGGGACGGCGACCGCGCCTTCTCCGTCGTACCGCTGCTGGAGCACCAGATCGTCGACCATGTCTACAGCTACGGTGTCGCGGCCGCGGAGACCGTCCCGGTCGCGCTCGCCCTGGCGACGGCGGCCCGCGGCCGGATCGCCGAGGCCGTGCCCGCCGCCGCGTGTCTGTCGCGGGTCGCCGACTCCGCCCCGGCCCTGGCCGGCGCGCTGACCGGGGCGATCGGCGGCGGCGCGGCGATCCCGCCCGCCTGGCGGGACGCCTGCCGCACCCTGTCCGGCTGCGCGCTCCCCCGGCTGACCGGTACCGACCTCGTACACCTCGCCGAACTCCTGGAGGCGACGGAACTGACCGCTCCAGGTGGATGATTCGGGACATGACGCCCACTTCTGACGAGACGACCCCTCTCGACGAACGCATCACCGGCGCCCTGGTCGGCGCCGCCGTCGGCGACGCCCTCGGCGGACCCGTCGAGGGTTACTCCCCCGCGCAGATCGTCGAACGGCACGGCGGCCGGGTGCACGGAATCGTCGGACCCTGGCACGGCGACGAATGGCGCACCGCACGCCCCGTGGCGCCGTACCACAAGGGCGACGGCCATGTCACCGACGACACCTTGATGACCCATGCGCTGGTACGGGTGTACGCGGCCGTCCGCGACCACCTCGACGCGTACGCGATCGCCGACCACCTGGTCCCGGACCTGATGACGAACCCGCGCTGGATCCCGGAGCTGGAGACGGAGACGATCCCCCTCCAGCGGATCTTCCTCGCGGAGAAGTGGCTGGTGGCCCGGCTTCACTACGGCCATGTCGATCCGCGCGAGGCGGGCGCCGGCAACATCGTCAACTGCGGTGCGGCGATGTACATGGCGCCGGTGGGCCTGGTCAACGCGGCCCATCCGGCGGGCGCGTACGCCGAGGCGCTGGACGTGGCGGGAACGCACCAGTCGTCGTACGGCAGGGAGGCGGCCGGGGTGTTCGCGGCGGCGGTGGCGGCGGCGTGCGCGCCGGGCGCGACCGCCGACTCGGTCGTGGGCGCGTGTCTGTCCTTGGCGAAGGACGGTACGCGGGCCGCCATCGAGACGGTCTGCGACACGGCGTCCCGCTACTCGGACTTCGAGTCCGCACTGCGTCCGCTGCGGGAGGCGGTGGCCCCCTACGACACGGTCGGCCCGGACTACCGCGCCCCGTCCCTGGGCGCCCGCCGGCCCTCCCGGCTGCACGCGATCGAGGAACTCCCGGTGGCGCTCGGCATGGTGGTGGTGGCGCGCGGCGACTTCCGGCACGCGGTGCTCGGCTCGGTCAACTACGGCCGGGACTGCGACTCCATCGCGACCATGGCGGGGGCGATCACGGGCGCGCTGGGGTCGGAGGTGCCGTCCTACTGGGCGAAGGAGGTCGCCGAGGCCAGCCGTCTGGATCTGCACGCCCCGGCACGGACGCTGACGGAGGTCACGCGGGAGATCTTCGCCCGGGACGTGTACCGCCGCCGGACCCATGAGGCGGCGTTCGCCGGGATGGGAGGTCCGAGGTGCTCCGAGTGACCTGGGTCCAGCCGGAGGACCTCCTCGGCCACGAGCTGCGCCAGGCGGAGCTGGAGGGCCGCGAGACCTCGGCCGTCGCGGCGCGGTGGTACCGGGCGGGCGGCCCCGAGGCTCCGGCGCGGGCGGGCGCGTCCTCCGCGACGGTGTCCCCGTATCTGCGGGTGCTGGCGAAGGATCTGCTGGACGAGCTGGCCGATCTGCCCCGCCGGTCGGCGGAGCGCGAACCGACCTGTCTGGAGCGCATCAAGGCGCTGTGTCCGGACTGGCCCGAGCGGACCGGGAGCGCACGGGCCCCTGCGGTGGCGCGGCTGGAGGCCGCCTGGCTGGGCCGGGCCGTCGGCTGCCTGCTGGGCAAGCCCGTCGAGAAGCTCCCCCTGGACGGCATCCGCGCGCTCGCCCGCGCCACCGGCAACTGGCCCCTGCGCACCTGGTTCACGGCCCGCGGAGTACCGGACGAGCTCGCCGAGCAGTACCCCTGGAACCGCCGGTCCGCGGCGAACTCCCTCGCCGAGAACATCGACGGGATGCCCGAGGACGACGACCTCAACTACCCGCTGCTCAACCTGCTGTTGCTCGGCCGCCACGGCAAAGCCTTCAGCACCGGGGACGTGGCCCGGCTCTGGCTCGACGAACTGCCCGCCGGGCGCACCTTCACCGCCGAGCGCGTCGCCTACCGCAATCTGCTCTGCGGGATCGAACCCCCGCGCACGGCCCGGCACCGCAATCCCTTCCGCGAGTGGATCGGCGCCCTGATCCGCGCGGACGTCCACGGCTGGACCAACCCGGGCGACCCGGCCGCCGCGGCCGCACAGGCCCATCGCGACGCCACCCTCACGCACACCGCGAACGGCGTCTACGCGGCCATGTTCACTGCCGCAGCCCTCGCCGAGGCGGCCACCGGCGTCCATGACGTCCACCACTGCCTGCGCACCGGCCTCGCCGTGGTCCCGCCCGGCTCCCGGCTGGCCCGCGCCGTCCGCCACGCGATCCGGCTCGCACGTACGACATGGGACTTCGAGGCGGTCGTCGACGAACTCCACGCCACCCACCGCGCCTGTCACTGGGTCCACGCCGTGCCCAACACCGCCCTGATCGCCGCCGCCCTCACCCACGCCGACGGCGACTTCACCGGCTCCGTCTGCCGTGCGGTGTCCGGGGGCTGGGACACCGACTCCAACGGTGCCGCGGCGGGCAGCATGGCGGGCCTGCTGGCCGGACACCCCGGCGCACTGCCCGACCGCTGGACGGCCCCGCTCAAGAACCGGCTGACCACGTCCGTCGGCGACTTCAACGGCATCGGCTTCGACGCCCTGGCCCATCTCACCCACCGGGAAGCCCACCGCTCATGACCGCGCCCCTCACCGGCCTCCGCGTCCTCGATCTCGCGACCCTCTTCGCCGGCCCCCTCGCCGCCACCCTGCTCGGTGACTTCGGTGCCGAGGTCATCAAGGTCGAGCATCCGGTCCGGCCGGACCCCTCCCGCGGGCACGGCCCGGCGAAGGACGGGGTGGGCCTGTGGTGGAAGCTGCTGGGCCGCAACAAGCGCACGATGACCCTGGACCTGTCCCGGCCGGGCGGGCGGGCGACGCTGCTGCGTCTGGCCGCGACCGCCGACGTGGTGATCGAGAACTTCCGCCCGGGCACGCTGGAGAAGTGGGGCCTGGGCTGGGACGAGTTGTCGGCCGCGAACCCCCGGCTGGTCCTCGCCCGGGTCACCGCGTTCGGCCAGTTCGGGCCCTACGCGCACCGCCCCGGCTTCGGCACGCTCGCGGAGGCGATGAGCGGGTTCGCGGCGATCACCGGAGAGCCGGAGGCGCCCCCGACGCTGCCGCCGTTCGGGCTGGCCGACTCGATCGCGGCGCTGACCACGGCGTACGCGGTGCTGACCGCCCTCGCGGGCCGGGACCGCACGGGTGTGGGACAGGTGGTGGATCTGGCGATCATCGAACCGATCCTCACGGTCCTCGGACCGCAACCGATCTGGTACGACCAGCTGGGCCATGTCCAGGGGCGCACCGGCAACCGCTCCCAGAACAACGCCCCGCGCAACACCTATCGCACCGCGGACGGCGGCTGGGTCGCCGTGTCCACCTCCGCGCAGTCCGTCGCCGAGCGGGTGATGCGGCTGGTGGGCCGTCCGGAGGTGATCGAGGAGCCGTGGTTCGCGAGTGGCGAGGAACGGGCCCGGCACGCCGATGTGCTCGACGAGGCGGTCGGCGGCTGGATCGCCCGCCACACCCGGGCGGAGGTGCTGAAGGAGTTCGAACAGGCGGAGGCGGCGGTCGCGCCGGTGCAGGACGTACGGGACGTGATGACCGACCCCCAGTACACGGCCCTGGACACGATCACCACCGTCCCCGACCCGGAGCTGGGCCGGCTGCGGATGCAGAACGTGCTCTTCCGGCTGTCCGCCACGCCCGGCGCGATCCGCTGGGCGGGCCGGCCGCACGGTGCGGACACCCGGGTGATCCTCGGCGAGCTGGGCCTGACGGACGGGGACATCGCCGCGCTCGAGGCGGAGGGCGCCCTGTGAGCGCGGGCCCGGGCTTCCCCCCGCTCACCTTGCTGTACGCCCCCGGGGACCGCCCGGAGGTGGTCGGCAAGGCGCTGCGGTCGGGGGCCGATGTGGTGCTGATCGACCTGGAGGATGCGGTCGCCCCGGACCGCAAGGACTACGCGCGGGCGGCGACGGCGGAGCGGCTGTCCGAGCACCCTCCGGTGCCGATCCATGTCCGGGTGAACGCGCTGGACAGTCCGTGGGCCGACGCGGATCTCGCGGCGCTGCCGGCCCTGCCCGGTCTGTCGGGCCTCAGGCTGCCCAAGGTGACGTCGCCGTCGGACGTCGTACAGGTAGCGCGGCGGGCCGCTCGCGCGACGGGCGGGGCGGTCCCCCTCTACGCCCTGCTGGAGACGGCCCTGGGTGTGGAGCGCGCGTACACCATCGCGTCGGCGCATCCGGCGCTGCGGGGCATCGCGCTGGGCGAGGCGGATCTGCGGGCGGATCTCGGCGTACGGGAGGATGCGGGTCTGGACTGGTCGCGGGCCCGGGTGGTGGTGGCCGCACGGGCCGCCGCGCTGCCGCCGCCCGCCCAGTCGATCTACCCGGACATCAGGGATCTGCAGGGGCTCGCGGCCTCCTGCGCCCACGGCCGGACCCTGGGCTTTCTGGGACGGGCGGCGATCCACCCCCGCCAGCTCCCGGTGATCGAGCGGGCCTACGCGCCCACCACGGAGGAGATCTCATGGGCGGAGGAGGTCCTGAAGGCGGCGGCCAGGGAGGCGGGCGCCCTGGCCCTCCCCGACGGGCGCTTCGTCGACACGGCGGTGGTCAGAGAGGCGCACACCACGCTGTCCCTGGCCCGCCGCAGGCGCTGAGGACCGTGCCCGCAATACGTCGGGGGCGCCGTATCCGGTGATACGGCGCCCCCGACGTGGGAAAGCGTCTCTCAGCTCTTCTTCGCCGACCGGGCCTCGTCCGTCGCCGGGGTCTTCGCGTCCCGCGCGGTGCCGGGGGCCTCGGAGGTCTCCTCCGCCTCGGACGTGTCCGAAGTCGGGATCTCGGGCTCGTCCTCGGCCGGTTCCGGCTTCTCGTCGGACTGCCCGCGCTTCACGTCCGCGGACTCCGGCTTCTCCTCGGACTGCTCCGGCTTCTTCTCCAGGGCCACGGAACCGCCGTCCTCCCCGGCTCCGCCGTCGGAGTCGCCCCGCTCCACGATCTCCTCCCGGCCCGGCCGCAGCCGCGACGAGACCACGATGTACGCGACCGCGCCCAGGAACACCAGCATGGCGGTCCAGTCGTTCAGCCGCAGGCCCAGGATGTGGTGCGCGTCGTCGACCCGCATGTACTCGATCCAGCCGCGGCCCACGCAGTACGCGGCCACGTACAGCGCGAAGGCCCGGCCGTGTCCCAGCTGGAAGCGGCGGTCCGCCCAGATGACCAGGAATCCGACCCCGACGCACCACAGCGACTCGTACAGGAACGTGGGGTGGTAGTAGCCGGGCACCCGGCCGCCCGCGGAGGACGTGATGTGCAGCGCCCACGGCAGGTCCGTCGGCCGGCCGTACAGCTCCTGGTTGAACCAGTTGCCCCAGCGGCCGATCGCCTGCGCGAAGGCGATACCGGGGGCGACGGCGTCGGCGTAGGCGGGCAGGGTGATGCCCCGGCGGCGGCAGCCGATCCAGGCGCCGATCGCCCCGAGCGCGATCGCGCCCCAGATGCCGAGGCCGCCCTCCCAGACCTTGAACGCGTTCACCCAGTCGCGGCCGTCGCTGAAATACAGCTCGTAGTCCGTGATCACGTGGTAGAGCCGTCCGCCGACGAGGCCGAAGGGCACCGCCCAGACCGCGATGTCGGCCACGGTGCCCGGGCGCCCGCCGCGGGCGACCCAGCGTTTGTTGCCGAGCCACACGGCTACGAAGACACCGATGATGATGCAGAACGCGTAGCCGCGCAGCGGAATGGGGCCGAGGTACAGCACTCCGCGCGAGGGGCTGGGGATGTAGGCAAGTTCCATGGCAGGAACGACGCTACCGTGCCGGACACGCAGGGCGGCAATTCACCCGGCTACGGGTCCATAACGTACGCCACCCCCGGCGTGGCGGGCCGGGGGCGCGCCGGGCGCGGTCCGCCCTCAGGACTTGTTCGCCGCTTCCACCATCTGCTTCAGCTTCGCCGGGGTCATCGTCCGGTCGGTGTAGATGTTCTTGCCGTCGAGGAGCACGGTCGGGGTGCCGTTGAAGCCGCCGCTCTGGAACGCGTCGTTCGACTTCGTCACCCAGCCGTCGTGTGTGCCGTCGTTCACACACGTCTGGAAGGCGGCCGTGTCGAGACCGGGGACCTTGCCCGCCAGCTCGATCAGTTTCGCCTTGTCGGAGAACCCGTCCTCGGTCTCGCTCGGCTGGTTCTCGTACAGCACGTCGTGGAAGTCGCGGAACTTGCCGGCGTCCTGGGCGCACGCGGCGGCGTTGGCCGCGCGGTGGGAGCCGCTGCCGCCGGTGTTTCCGTCGATGAGCGTGGCCAGGTGGTACTCGACTCTGAGCTTTCCGGCGTCGGTCAGCTCGCGGATCGTCGGGCGGTAGGCGGTCTCGAAGGCCTGGCAGGCCGGGCAGCGGAAGTCCTCCCACACCGTGAGGGTGGACTTGGCGGAGTCCTGGCCCACCGGGATCGCGAGGCTGTCCTTGCCCGTCGCCCCCGAGGGCGCCACGGCGGGACCGGCGGCGCCGCTCTTGCCGCTCTTCCCGGCGTTCGCCGCCAGGAGGCCCACCACCGTCGCCAGGCCCAGGACGCACACGATCGAGGCGCCCACGATCAGCGCCCGGCGGCGCTTGTCCGCGCTCCTCTGCCTCTGTCGCTCGGCCGCCAGCCGCTCACGGGCGGTGCGCTTTCCGTCACGGTTCTTCTCGCTCACATCCGGCAGAACGAACCGGGGAGGCGCAGCGCGCCTCCCCGGTCCCAGGTCCACCCGTTCGAGCGAGAAATGATCAGGGAATCCCGGAATTCACCCTCGCAGGTGATTTCCCTCGGGGTGTCCCGCGGTGTCGTGTCACCCGGTGCGGCGCACGCCCTCGGCCAGCTCGCCCGCCAGTGCCCGTACGGCCTCAAGGCCCGTCGCCTCGTCCTCCGCGTCCAGCATCCGCTTCACGAACGCGGAGCCGACGATCACTCCGTCGGCGAAGCCGGCCACCTCTGCGGCCTGCGCGGCGTTGGAGACGCCGAGGCCGACGCAGACGGGCAGGTCGGTGGTCGCCCGGGTGCGCCGGACCAGGTCCTGGGCCTGGGTGCCGACCGACTCACGGGTGCCGGTGACGCCCATGAGGGAGGCCGCGTAGACGAAGCCGGAGCCAGCCGCGGTGATCTCGGCGAGCCGCCCGTCCCTGCTGCTCGGCGCCACCACGAAGACCGTGGCGAGCCCGTGCTTCTCGGCGTGTTCCCGCCACAGCGCCGACTCCTGCACGGGCAGGTCCGGCAGGATGCAGCCGGCGCCGCCCGCCTCGGCCAGCTCGGCGGTGAAGCGCTCCACGCCGTAGCGGTCGATGGGGTTCCAGTACGTCATCACGAGCACCGGCTTCCCGGTCGCCTCGTAGGCCTCGCGGACCGTGCGCAGCACGTCGGCGATCTTGACGCCGCCGCGCAGGGCGATGTCGTCGGCGGTCTGGATGACGGGTCCGTCGAGGACCGGGTCGCTGTGCGGCAGCCCCACCTCGACGATGTCGGCGCCGCCGTCCAGGACCGCCTTGATCGCGGCGATGCCGCCGTCGACGGTCGGGAAACCGGCCGGCAGATAGGCGATGAGCGCGGACCGCCCCTCGGCCTTCGCGGCCGCGAGGGTGTCGGACAGCAGTCGGATGTTCCCGCTCACTTGACGTCCCCCTCGATCTCGGCGGTGTCGCTGTCGGCGTCCGCGGCGACGGACGCGTCGGTGTCGTACAGGCCGAAGTACCGGGCTGCTGTGTCCATGTCCTTGTCGCCGCGCCCGGACAGGTTGACGACGATCAGCCCGTCCTCGCCCAGTTCCCGGCCGATCTCCAGGGCGCCGGCGAGGGCGTGGGCGCTCTCGATGGCCGGGATGATGCCCTCGGTGCGGGACAGCAGGCGCAGGGCCTGCATCGCCGCGTCGTCGGTGACGGCCCGGTACTCACCGCGGCCGCTGTCCTTGAGGTAGGCGTGCTCGGGGCCGATGCCGGGGTAGTCGAGGCCCGCGGAGATCGAGTACGGCTCGGTGATCTGGCCCTCGTCGTCCTGGAGGACGTAGGACCGGGAGCCGTGCAGGATGCCGGGTTCGCCCGCGGTGAGGGTGGCGGCGTGCTCGCCGGTCTCGACACCGTGGCCGGCGGGCTCGCAGCCGATGAGGCGCACGGAGGTGTCGGGGATGAAGGCGTGGAAGAGCCCGATGGCGTTGGAACCGCCGCCGACACAGGCGACGGCGGCGTCGGGCAGGCGCCCGGCGCGCTCCAGGATCTGCCGTCGTGCCTCGACGCCGATCACTCGGTGGAAGTCGCGCACCATGGCGGGGAAGGGGTGGGGGCCGGCCACGGTGCCGAACAGGTAGTGGGTGTGGTCGACGTTGGCGACCCAGTCGCGGAACGCCTCGTTGATGGCGTCCTTGAGGGTGCGGGAGCCGGACTGCACGGCGATGACCTCGGCGCCGAGCATCCGCATCCGGGCGACGTTGAGGGCCTGCCGCCGGGTGTCGATCTCGCCCATGTAGATGGTGCAGTCGAGCCCGAAGAGGGCGCAGGCCGTGGCGGTGGCGACACCGTGCTGGCCGGCTCCGGTCTCCGCGATGACCCGCGTCTTGCCCATCCTCCTGGTCAGGAGTGCCTGCCCGAGGACGTTGTTGATCTTGTGGGATCCGGTGTGGTTGAGGTCCTCGCGCTTGAGGAACACCCGGGCGCCACCGGCGTGCCGGGCGAAGCGCGGCACCTCGGTGAGGGCACTGGGCCGGCCGGTGTAGTTCACGAGCAGGTCTTCGAGCTCGCGGGCGAACTCGGGGTCGGCCTTGGCCTTGTCGTACTCGACGGCGACCTCGTCCACGGCGGCGACGAGGGCCTCCGGGATGAACTTGCCGCCGAACGCGCCGAAGTACCCCTCGGCGTCGGGAACCTGACCCTGAGGGTCGGGAACGAAGAATTCGCTGGGCATACGGAATACCTCACAGGGGCGGAGCGCCCCGGGTAGGTCGGAACGGGAATCACCTGAGGTCGCGTGCGCACGCCGCCCCGGCGGTGCCGTCCGGCGGGAAACCCGCTCAGGGCCCAGTGGCCGTGAAGGCACCCGGCCGAGGAGCGAACCCGCTTCGGCTCACCGCAGGTGGCGCGCACGCGGGCGACGCCATCGCATTCCGTTCACTTGCCCCGGCTCGTCACCGATGACGTACCGCACCCGTCGCCCGTGCACCCGCCGCGCGGGCGCCCGGCAGCCACGCGGCCGGCACCCACGGGCGAGCCGGGCATACGGATCCCTGGTCGCCATGGTGATCGAAAGCATCATCGATGCCAACTCTACCGGGCCGGGGCCGTCCGGATGACCCGCGCGGGGCGCGGGGCACGGGGCCGGTCCCGGCGTCATGTCAGTCCCGTCCGTGCCGCAGCGCCGGGTGGGCGCCCGCCGCCACCAGATCGGCGACCGCGGCCTTCGGGTCGCGCCCGGTCACCAGGGACTCGCCCACGAGCACCGCGTCGGCGCCCTCGTTGGCGTACGCGATCAGATCGTGCGGTCCCCGGACGCCGGACTCGGCGACCTTCACGATCCCCTCGGGGATCTCCGGGGCGACCCGCTCGAACGTCGTGCGGTCGACCTCAAGGGTCTTCAGGTTGCGCGCGTTGATGCCGATCACCTTGGCGCCGGCGTCCACCGCCCGCTCGACCTCGTCCTCGTCGTGCACCTCCACGAGCGGGGTGAGCCCGATGGACTCGGCGCGCTCGATGAGGGACTCGAGGGCGGGCTGCTCGAGGGCGGCGACGATCAGCAGCGCGAGGTCGGCGCCGTAGGCCCTGGCCTCCCACAGCTGGTACGAGGTGACGATGAAGTCCTTGCGCAGCACCGGGATGTCGACCCGGGCGCGGACGGCCTCCAGGTCGGCCAGCGAGCCGCCGAAGCGGCGCTGTTCGGTGAGCACGGAGATGACGGCCGCGCCGCCCGCCTCGTAGTCCGCCGCAAGGGCGGCCGGGTCGGCGATCGCGGCGAGCGCGCCCTTGGACGGGCTGGACCGCTTCACCTCGCAGATCACCTTGACGCCTTCGCCCCGCAGGGCCGCGACGCCGTCCTTGGCGGGGCGTGCCTTCGCCGCGCGCTCCTTGAGCTCGTCGAGGCTGACGCGCGCCTGCCGCTCCGCGAGGTCGGCACGGACTCCGTCGATGATCTCGTCGAGCACACTCACGCGAGCGGCCCCCTTCCTGACGGTTGAAGAAGCTGGTAGCGCCTCGGGGCTCGGTCCACCGGGACCGCCCCGAAGGCGGAACCACTGGTCACTGCGATGGTATCCGGAGGACGGGGTAGATCTCGCATCCGGTTGACGGCCGTCCCACTACCTGGGCATTCACCCATCGGTCAAGGGTGCAGCCAGCCACCGAAGGGAAGATTGCGGACAACGGTGAAGACCAGCAGCAGGGCGCCCACGCCCCACAGCGGTACCGGGCCGGGGTCGAAGCGCACACGCCGTCCCCGGGCGGCGTGAACGGCCCACAGGACCCACACCACGGCGAACACCAGATAGCCCCCGACGGCGAGCGCGTTGTCGTGGAGCGCGGTCTGGAAGTCACCGTGCACGAAGGCGTGCGCGCTGCGCAGTCCTCCGCAGCCGGGGCAGAACAGGCCCGTGTAGTGCAGCAGCGGGCAGACCGGGTAGTGGCCGGGCTGGTTGGGGTCCACGGCCCCGACGTACGCGAAGGCGCCGACGACGCCCGCGAGCACTCCGGCCGGTGTGGCGATCCGCCGCAGCACGACGGCGGCTCCGGTTCGTGTGCGGGGCGGCACCACGCTGAGGTTGTCGGCGTTCACGGGAGGCATTCTGCCTGCCCCGCCGCCCCCGCGCGGCAGGAGACGCATGAGGCGGCCGCCGGACCGGCCGGGGCCGCCTCACAGAGGGGAACGTACGAGAGCGTACGAGCCGTGGCAGATGCTCGACCTGCCGGACCTACCACGTGCGAGGTCGTGGCGGGTTCAGCGGCTCGTGCTCGCGCTCGCGGGCTCGTGCGCCGAGTGCGCCGGGGTCCTCGGCTGGCCGAGGCCCATCTGGCGCATGACGCCGCCCACGACGCCACCGAGGGCGATGATCGCCATGCCCGCCCAGAAGCCGGCCGGCTGGGCCATCACGGTGAAGGCGCCCGCTACCAGGAAACCGACGAAGGCGATGAGGACACCGGCCCAGGCGGCCGGGGTGTGACCGTGATTGTTGCCCGCCATGACATGCTCCTTGCTGGCTGTACGTGAGTTGTGTGAGCCGCACGCTCGGGCCTCATTGTCCCGCACGCGCGTGGATGAGGTGAGCTCGGGGTCGCTCCCGGAGGAGCCGGGCTCGCCTGCGACACGCCCCCTTCGGCAGGCGCGCCGCGGGGTGGTGGCGCGGGTCAGGCGCCCGTGGGGTCCTCGCCCCGGTCGAGTGCCTTCCAGAGGTCCTCGGGGCGGTCGGGGTCCAGGGGCTTCGCCTTGCGGGGCCGGGGTGTGCCGTCGCGCTCGTAGCGGCCGGACATCGCGGGCCACAGCCGGCCGTAGCGCAGGGCGAGCAGTCCGGCGAGGAGCAGCAGCGCGCCGCCGGCCGCGGCCACGTACGGCCAGGCTGTGTGGGTGAGCGCGAAGGCGGTCGCGGAGGTGTCGCCGGCCGCCTGGGCCGCCTTCTCGTCGAGCGCGGAGCTGTCCGTGGCGCCGAGGAGCGCCGCCGCGACGACGCCGGCGCCGGAGAGCGCGAGCAGCCCGGCGACGAGGAAGCGCCCGGCCCTGCGGACGGCGAAAACGGCGACGAGCGCGGCGAGGCCCACTATGGCGAGCGCGGCGGGCACGCCCGTGACGTCGCTGCCCTTTGCGGTCAGCGGGAAGTCTCCGCCGGCCACCGTCACGGTCCCCGCCGACCAGCCCTGTCTGGAGGCGAGCAGCGCCACCGCCGCGCCGAGGGCCCCGCACAGCAGGGCGAGGGCGAGGCTGCGGCGGCCGGACCGGACGGGTGCGGCGGCCTCGGTTCGGGGGTGAGGTACGGCAGTCACGTACTCCACTATCGCCTGAACCCCGGGCGAACCGTCACCCGGGCCTCTTTATCGGATGATCGACATGCCCGGAACCGGCCCGCGACCCCGCTCGGAGCCCGCTGACCGGCCCTGATCCGCCCGGGCCCGCTCACCGCCCCAGCCGGTTGGCCGTATGGACCGCCCGCAGTACCGCCGCCGCCTTGTTGCGGCACTCGTCGTCCTCGGCGACCGGGTCGGAGTCGGCCACGATGCCCGCGCCCGCCTGGACGTACGCCGTTCCGTCCCGCAGCAGCGCCGTACGGATGGCGATGGCCGTGTCGGAGTCGCCCGCGAAGTCCAGGTAGCCGACGCAGCCGCCGTACAACCCCCGCCGCGACGGTTCCAGTTCGTCGATGATCTGCATGGCGCGCGGCTTGGGCGCGCCGGACAGCGTGCCCGCCGGGAAGCAGGCGGTCAGGACGTCGAAGGCCGTGCGCCCCTGCGCGACCCGGCCCGTCACGGTCGAGACGATGTGCATCACGTGCGAGTACCGCTCGACGGACATGAAGTCGACGACCTCGACCGAGCCGGGCTCGCAGACCCGCCCCAGGTCGTTGCGGCCCAGGTCGACGAGCATCAGGTGCTCGGCCCGCTCCTTGGGGTCGGCCAGCAGTTCCTCGGCGAGCGCCTGGTCCTCCTGCGGGGTGGCGCCGCGGTGCCGGGTGCCCGCGATGGGGTGCACCATGGCCCGGCCGTCCTCCACCTTCACCAGCGCTTCCGGGCTGGACCCGACGACGTCGAAGCCGTCGAAGCGGAACAGGTACATGTACGGGGACGGGTTGGTGGCCCGCAGCACCCGGTAGACGTCCAACGCGCCAGCCGTGCACGGCGTTTCGAAGCGCTGCGAGGGGACGACCTGGAAGGCCTCGCCCGCCCGGATGCGCTCCTTGATGTCGTCGACGGCCGCCCGGAAGTCCGCGCCGCCCCATCGGGCGGTGAACTCGGGCAACTCGGAGGGCGGGAGGGCGGCGGCCGGCTGCGGGACCGCGCGGGAGAGATCCGCCTCCATCGCGTCGAGGCGGGCCACGGCGTCCGCGTAGGCCTCGTCGACACCGGTGTCGAGGTCGTTGTGGTTGATCGCGTTGGCGATCAGCAGAACGGAGCCCTCCCAGTGGTCCATCACCGCGAGGTCGCTGGTGAGGAGCATGGTCAGCTCGGGCAGCCGCAGCTCGTCCCGCTCGCCGGGGCCGATCTTCTCCAGCCGGCGGACGATGTCGTAGCCCAGATAGCCGACCATGCCGCCGGTGAACGGCGGCAGACCCTCCTGGTGGGGCGTGTGCAGGGCCTCGATGGTGGCCCGGAGGGCGGTCAGCGGGTCGCCGTCGACCGGGACGCCGACCGGCGGGGTGCCGAGCCAGTGGACCTCACCGTCCCGCTCGGTCAGGGTGGCGGCGCTGCGGACGCCGACGAAGGAGTAGCGGGACCACTTGTACGCGGCCCGGCCGTTCTCCGCCGACTCCAGCAGGAAGGTGCCTGGGCGCTCCCCGGCGAGTTTGCGGTACAGCGCGACGGGGGTGTCGCCGTCGGCGAGGAGCTTGCGGGTGACCGGGATGACGCGGCGGTCGGTGGCCAGCTTGCGGAACGTCTCGAGGTCCATGGCGGCCGACCCTACTGATCCACGGCCGACGCGGCGCCGGTCACGGCGTCCCCGAGCAGCACATCGGCATCGAAGCACGTGCGGTCCCCGGTGTGGCAGGCGGCGCCCACCTGGTCGACCCTGACGAGCAGGGTGTCCGCGTCGCAGTCCAGCGCGACCGACTTGACGTGCTGGACATGGCCGGAGGTGTCGCCCTTGACCCAGTACTCCTGGCGGCTGCGGGACCAGTAGGTGCAGCGGCCGGTGGTCAGCGTGCGGTGCAGCGCCTCGTCGTCCATCCAGCCGAGCATCAGCACCTCGCCGGTGTCGTACTGCTGGGCGATCGCGGGGAGCAGCCCGTCGGCGCTGCGCTTGAGGCGCGCGGCGATCTCGGGGTCCAGGCCGCTGGGCCTGGCGGGGTCAGGCGTACTGGTCATGACGACCATTGTGCCGCGCCCCAACGTCATCACCGGTCACGGTCCGCTGGGCGGACGGTGCTCCCGGCCGTACGCTGACTGCATGTCGACCCATGCGAAGCGTGAACGCCTTCTTCTCGCCGATCTGTTGGAGGCCACGGGTCCGGACGCGCCCACGCTGTGCGAGGGCTGGAACACCCGGGACCTGGCCGCGCACGTCGTGGTCCGCGAGCGCCGCCCCGACGCGGCCGGCGGCGTGCTGGTCAAACAGCTCGCGCCACGGCTGGAGAAGGTGATGGAGGAGTACGCCGCGAAGCCCTACGAGGAGCTGATCCAGCTGATCCGCACCGGGCCGCCGCGGTTCTCGCCCTTCCAGCTCAAGCAGCTCGACGAGGCGGCGAACACGGTCGAGTTCTACGTCCACACGGAGGACGTCCGCCGTGCCCAGCCCGACTGGACCCCGCGCGAGCTCGACCCCGTCTTCCAGGACGCTCTGTGGGCCCGTCTGGAGCGCACGGCGCGGCTGACCGGCCGCAAGGCGCCGACGGGGCTGGTGCTGCGCCGTCCGGACGGACAGACGGCGGTCGCGCACCGGGGCACGCCGGTCGTGACGGTGACCGGCGAGCCCTCGGAGCTGCTGATGTTCGCGTTCGGGCGGCAGCGGGCGGCGGACGTGGAGCTGACGGGCGACAAGGAGGCGGTCGCCAAGGTGCAGGACGCCAAGGAGCTCGGTATCTGAGCCGGGCGCTCAGCGGGGGAGCTCGGCGCGGCGCAGATCGCGCGCGCCGAGGGCGACGATCCCGCTGAGCCCGCAGACCGCCGCGCTCACGACGAACACCGGGCCGGTGCCCCAGAGGCCGATCGCGGCGGCGGACAGCGGCATGCTGAGCGGCGCGAAGCCGAGGCTGACCAGGCTGGAGACGGCGGTGACGCGCCCCAGGTAGGCAGGGTCGGACTGGGTCTGCAGCAAGGCGCCGCACATCACGCCGCTCAGGCCGGTGAGCAGGCCGATGAGAAGGGCCACACCGGCGGCGGCGGCGACGCCGGGGACGTAGGCGAGGGCCCCGATCGCGACGGAGCCTGCGATGATCGCGTACGCGAGCACCCGCCCGGCGTGCGGCAGCCGTCCGCGCACCGTGAGCAGCAGCGAGACGGCCCCCGCCCCGGTCCCGAAGCCGGCCAGCACCCAGCCGATCCCCGCGGCACCCCAGCCGCGCTCGTCGGCCAGCAGGGTCAGGCCCAGGTTGAGCGGGCCGACGAAGCCGAGGTCGCCGAGGGCGATGGTGAGCACCAGCGGGGCGAGGACGCGGTGGCGGCGGATGTGGCGCAGGCCCGCCAGCAGGTCGCGCCAGGCGGTCGTGGGGGGCGTGCGGGGGGCGTCGTCCGGCGGCAGCTCCCGTATCCGTACGAAGACCAGCATCGGCACCGACACGGCGATCAGCAGCCCGGCGAGCCCGAACGCGGCCGCCGCGCCGCCGAGCGCCACCCCGAGGCCGCCGAGCGGCGCGCCCACGACGCTCGCGAACCGGATCGCGAGGGCCCGCATGCCCTGCACCCGGGCGAGCTGGTCCCGGCTCGTCACCCGGGCCGGCAGGGCCCCCACGGCGGGCATGAACACGGCGTCCACGGTGCCGAAGACCAGGGACACCAGGAACAGCGGCCACAGCCCCGGCCGGGTCGCGCACAGCAGTCCCGCCACCCCCAGGACGGCGACGCACCGCACGGCGTCGCTGCCGAGGACGACCTTCCGCGGCCCGAGCCGGTCGGCCACCACTCCCCCGCCCAGCATCAGCAGGGCCCTGGGCAGGGCGCTCGCCGCCGTCACCGTTCCGGCCTGCGCGGGCGATCCGGCCTGCACCGCCGCCCAGGAGAGCGCGAGGTAGTAGACGTTGTCGCCGACCATCGACGAGGTGTAGGCGGCGAGCCAGCGCAGGACGTTGCCGTCGCGGTGGGCGGGGCGTTCGGCGACGGGGGCCGGCCCCAGGGCGGTGGAGGTCACGCGGAGGTCCTCTCAGGCGCGGAAGGGGAAGGTGTACCAGTGCACGGCGACGTTCTCGCGGCCCTCGGTGCCGCCCGCCGCCTCGGCGGCCCGGGCGCGTTCCTCGTACCTGCGGACCAGGGCGAGCATGTCCTCGCCCAGCGCGGCCAGTTCGTCCGGGGTGAGCCGCAGGATCGACTCGGCGGACTCGGCGGCGGAGCTCCACTCGGGGCTCCAGTGCGCCCGCTCGTCCAGATAGCGCCGGTACATCTCGTTCCGCTGCTCCAGGAAGAGCCGGCTGGCCGCCGTGTGCGCGGCCGCCTTCTCCGGGGCGTCCCGGAAGTCCTCGTCCCGGATGCGCACGCCGTCGGACGCCGGCTGCCACCAGCGCTCCCGGCTGTCCGTGCTGCGGGGTTCGGCCTCTTCGATCAGTCCGTACTCGGCGAGTTTGCGCAGGTGGTAGCTGACCAGGGAGACGGCCTCGTCGACCTGTTCGGCCAGCTGTGAGGCGGTAGCGGCCCGCGCGACGGTCAGCCCCCGGTACACCTTGATCCGCAGCGGGTGGGCGAGCGCCTTGAGCGTGCCCAGATCACTGATGCGGCGGTCCCGCTCCTTGTCGGTCATGCCCTCACCGTAGATACGAAAGAAAAATTGCACAACGGATTTTGCGCAACTTTCCTTTCGCATCCGCCCGGAAAGGAGCCCCGGCCGCCGCGAGGCGAGCGGGGTTCAGGCCGGGGGCGGCGTCAGCGGACCGGGTGTCCCGCCTCCCGCAGCGTCGCCTTCACCTCGCCGATGCGCAGGTCCCCGAAGTGGAAGACGGAGGCCGCGAGCACCGCGTCCGCGCCCGCCGCGACGGCCGGCGGGAAGTGGGCCGCCCGGCCGGCGCCGCCCGACGCGATCACGGGCACCGTCACATGCCTGCGCACGGCCGCGATCATCTCCAGGTCGTAGCCGTCCTTGGTGCCGTCCGCGTCCATCGAGTTGAGCAGGATCTCGCCCGCGCCCAGCTCGGCGGCCCGGTGCGCCCACTCGATCGCGTCGATGCCGGTGCCCTGACGGCCGCCGTGGGTGGTCACCTCGAACGCGCCGGTCTCGGTGCGGCGCGCGTCGACCGACAGCACCAGCACCTGCCGTCCGAAGCGCTCGGCGATCTCCCGGATCAGGTCCGGGCGGGCGATCGCGGCCGTGTTCACGCCCACCTTGTCGGCGCCCGCCCGCAGCAGCTTGTCCACGTCCTCGGCCGTGCGGACCCCGCCGCCGACCGTCAGCGGGATGAAGACCTGCTCGGCGGTGCGGCGCACCACGTCGTACGTCGTCTCACGGTTGCCGGACGACGCGGTGATGTCCAGGAACGTCAACTCGTCGGCGCCCTCGGCGTCGTACACCTTGGCCATCTCGACGGGGTCGCCCGCGTCGCGCAGGTTCTGGAAGTTGACACCCTTGACGACCCGGCCGTTGTCCACGTCCAGGCAGGGGATGACTCGGACCGCCAGGGTCATGAATCCACGGCTCCTCTTGCTGCTTCCAGCCCCGGAAGGCTGCTTCTAGCCCCGGAAGGCTTCCAGTTCCACTTCGACCAGGATGCGCGGGTCGACGAAGCCCTCCACGACCAGCAGGGTCGCGGCCGGGCGCACCGAGTCGAAGATCTCCTTGTGGGCCCGGCCCACCTCGTCGACGTCCCGCAGATGGGTCAGATACATCCGGGTCCGGAGCACCGACTCGGGACCGAGCCCGAACTCCGCGATCGCTTCCAGCGCGCTGGTGAACGCCACCTTCGCCTGCTCGTACGGGTCGCCCTCCCCGTACAGCACCGGCCCCCGGAAGGAGGTCGTGCCGGCCACCAGCACCCGGTCGCCCGCCGCGACGGCGCGTGCGAAACCGAAGGACTCCTCCCAGGGACTTCCGCTCTGCACCCGCCGCACGGCTTCCGACGTCATGACACCGCATCCTTTTTCAAGATGTAGCCTCCAGTGCTTCTTCCAGCGTGAACGCCTTCGCGTACAGCGCCTTCCCGACGATCGCCCCTTCGACACCGAGGGGGACGAGGTCGGCGATCGCCCGCAGGTCGTCCAGCGACGAGACACCCCCGGAGGCCACGACCGGGCGGTCGGTGGCGGCGCAGACGTTCTTCAGCAGCTGGAGGTTGGGGCCCTGGAGGGTGCCGTCCTTCGCGATGTCGGTGACGACGTACCGCGCGCAGCCCTCCTTGTTCAGCCGCTCCAGCGTCTCGTAGAGGTCGCCGCCGTCGCGGGTCCAGCCGCGGCCGCGCAGGGTCGTGCCGCGGACGTCCAGACCGACCGCGATCTTGTCGCCGTGTTCCGCGATCACCCGGGCGACCCACTCCGGGGCCTCCAGGGCGGCCGTGCCGAGGTTCACCCGCGTGCAACCGGTGGCCAGGGCGGCGGCCAGGGTGTCGTCGTCGCGGATACCGCCGGACAGCTCCACCTTGATGTCCATGGCCTGAGCGACCTCGGCGATCAGCGCGCGGTTGTCGCCGGTGCCGAACGCGGCGTCCAGGTCGACCAGATGCAGCCACTCGGCACCCGACCGCTGCCAGGCGAGGGCAGCCTCCAGCGGGGAGCCGTAGGAGGTCTCCGTGCCGGACTCGCCGTGGACGAGGCGCACGGCCTGGCCGTCGCGGACGTCGACGGCGGGGAGGAGTTCGAGCTTGGGCATGGTCTACAGGGTTCCGATCCAGTTGGTGAGCAGCTGCGCTCCGGCGTCGCCGGACTTCTCGGGGTGGAACTGCGTGGCCCACAGGGCCCCGTTCTCCACGGCCGCCACGAACGGCTTGCCGTGCGTCGACCAGCTCACCTTGGGGGCGAGCAGCGTCGGGTTGTGCGTCTCCAGCTGCCAGTCGTGGACGGCGTAGGAGTGCACGAAGTAGTACCGGGCGTCCGCGTCCAGCCCGGCGAACAGCTCAGAGTCGGCCGGCGCGTCGACCGTGTTCCAGCCCATGTGGGGCACGACGTCGGCCTGGAGCGGCCCGACCGTGCCGGACCACTCGTCGAGGCCCTCGGTCTCCACGCCGTGCTCGATGCCGCGGGTGAACAGGATCTGCATGCCGACGCAGATGCCCATCACCGGACGTCCGCCGGACAGCCGGCGGCCGACGATCCAGTCGCCGCGCGCCCCGCGCAGGCCCTGCATACAGGCGGCGAAGGCGCCGACGCCCGGCACCAGCAGGCCGTCGGCGTTCATGGCCCGGTCGTAGTCGTGGGTGATCTCGACATCCGCGCCCACGCGCGCGAGGGCGCGCTCGGCGGAACGCACGTTGCCGAAGCCGTAGTCGAAGACCACGACCTTCTTCGGGTCGCTCAACTCCACACCCCCAACCGCATGACGCCCGCCACCAGGCACATGCCGGCGCCGATCGAGAGCAGCACGATGAGGCTCCTCGGCATCTGCTGCTTGGCGAAGGAGATGATCCCGCCGACGAGGAAGAGACCGACGACGATCAGGATGGTCGAAGTGCTGTTCATGGCTTACAGCGCACCCTTCGTGGACGGGAGGATGCCGGCCGCGCGCGGGTCGCGCTCGCTGGCGTAGCGCAGGGCCCGGGCGAGTGCCTTGAACTGGCACTCCACGATGTGGTGGGCGTTGCGCCCGTAGGGCACGTGCACATGCAGCGCGATCTGGGCCTGGGCCACGAAGGACTCCAGGATGTGGCGGGTCATCGTGGTGTCGTACTCGCCGATCATGGGCGCCATGTTCTCGGGCTCGGTGTGCACGAGGTACGGGCGGCCGGACAGGTCGACGGTGACCTGGGCGAGGGACTCGTCCAGCGGGACCGTGCAGTTGCCGAAGCGGTAGATCCCGACCTTGTCGCCGAGCGCCTGCTTGAAGGCGGCGCCGAGGGCGAGGGCGGTGTCCTCGATGGTGTGGTGCGAGTCGATGTGCAGATCGCCCTCGGTCTTCACGGTGAGGTCGAACAGACCGTGTCGGCCGAGCTGGTCGAGCATGTGGTCGTAGAAGCCGACCCCGGTCGAGATGTCGGTCCGGCCCGTGCCGTCGAGATCGATCTCGACGACCACCGAGGTCTCCTTGGTGGTGCGCTCCACGCGCCCAACGCGGTTCATGCGCTCTGCTCCTTCTTCAGTTCACGTACCGCGTCGAGGAACGCGTCGTTCTCTTCGGGGGTTCCGGCGGTGACCCGCAGCCGACCCGGTACGCCGTTGTCGCGGACCAGGACGCCCCGTTCGAGGATCTCCCGCCAGGCGGCGTGGGCGTCCTCGAACCGCCCGAACTGCACGAAGTTCGCGTCGGACGCGGTGACCTCGAAGCCGATCGCGCGCAGCTCGGCGACCAGCCGGTCCCGCTCCGACTTCAGCTGCTCGACGTACTTCAGCAGCGTGTCCGTGTGCTCCAGGGCGGCCAGGGCGGTCGCCTGGGTGATCGCGGAGAGGTGGTACGGCAGCCGGACGAGCTGGACGGCGTCCACGACCGCCGGGTGTGCGGCGAGATAGCCGAGGCGGAGGCCGGCGGCCCCGAACGCCTTCGACATCGTCCGTGAGACGACGAGATTCGGCCGACCTTCGAGGAGGGGCAGCAGCGAGTCGCCGTGGCTGAACTCGATGTACGCCTCGTCCACGACGACCATGGACGGCCGTGCGGCCTGCGCCGCCTCGTACAGGGCGAGGACCGTCCGCGCCGGGACCGCGTTGCCCGTGGGGTTGTTCGGGGTCGTGATGAAGACGACGTCGGGCCGGTGCTCGGCGATCGCCTTCTCGGCGGCGCCGACGTCGATCGTGAAGTCCTCGTTGCGCGGCCCCGAGATCCAGCCGGTGCCCGTGCCGCGCGAGATGAGCGCGTGCATCGAGTACGACGGCTCGAAGCCGATCGCCGTACGGCCCGGCCCGCCGAAGGTCTGCAGCAGCTGCTGGATGACCTCGTTGGAGCCGTTGGCCGCCCACACGTTCTCGACGCCGACCCGGTGGCCGCCGGTCTTCGTCAGGTACTCGGCGAGCCTGGTGCGCAGCTCGACCGCGTCACGGTCCGGATAGCGGTTCAGGCCGCGGGCGGCCTCGCGCACCCGCTCGGCGATCCGTTCGACCAGCGGCTCGGGCAGCGGGTAGGGGTTCTCGTTGGTGTTCAGCCGTACGGGGACGTCCAGTTGGGGCGCGCCGTAGGGGGACTTGCCGCGCAGCTCGTCCCGCACGGGAAGATCGTCGATTTCGAAGCTCACTTGCTCGCCGGTACCTTCCAGCCGAACCTGGCCTTGATCGCCGCGCCGTGCGCGGGCAGGTCCTCCGCCTCCGCCAGCGTCACCACATGGTGCGCGACCTCGGCCAGCGCGTCCTTGCTGTAGTCGACGACATGGATGCCGCGCAGGAAGGACTGGACGGACAGGCCCGAGGAGTGGCAGGCGCAGCCGCCGGTCGGGAGCACATGGTTGGAGCCGGCCGCGTAGTCGCCGAGGGAGACCGGGGCCCAGGGGCCGACGAAGATCGCGCCCGCGTTGCGCACCCGGTCGGCGACCGCGGCGGCGTCCGCCGTCTGGATCTCCAGGTGCTCGGCGCCGTACGCGTCGACCACCCGCAGGCCCTCCTCGACGCCGTCCACCAGCACGATCGCGGACTGCCTGCCCGCGAGCGCCGGGCGGATCCGGTCCTCGACGTGCCGGGAGGCCTCGACCTGCGGCTTGAGTTCCTGCTCCACCGCGTCGGCCAGCTCCACCGAGTCGGTGACCAGTACGGCGGCGGCCAGCGGGTCGTGCTCGGCCTGGCTGATCAGGTCGGAGGCCACGTGCACCGGGTCGGCGGTGCCGTCCGCGAGGATCGCGATCTCGGTGGGACCGGCCTCGGTGTCGATGCCGATCCGGCCCGTGAAGTAGCGCTTGGCGGCGGCGACCCAGATGTTGCCGGGGCCGGTGACCATGGCGGCGGGCGGGCAGGACTCGGTGCCGTAGGCGAACATCGCGACGGCGGTGGCGCCGCCGGCCGCGTACACCTCGTCGACGCCGAGCAGGGCGCACGCGGCGAGGATCGTCGGGTGCGGCAGCCCGTCGAACTCGGCCTGCGCGGGGGACGCGAGCGCGATCGACTCGACACCGGCCTCCTGGGCGGGCACCACGTTCATGATCACGGACGACGGGTAGACGGAGCGTCCGCCCGGCGCGTACAGCCCGACGCGCTCGACCGGCACCCACTTCTCGGTGACCGAGCCGCCGGGCACCACCTGGGTGGTGTGCGTGGTGCGGCGCTGTGCGCGGTGGACGAGACGGGCGCGGCGGATGGACTCCTCCAGGGCCGCGCGCACGGCCGGGTCGAGCTGCTCCAGCGCGCCCTTGAGGGCCTCGGCCGGCACCCGCACCGACTCCAGGCGCACCCCGTCGAACTTCTCGGCGAAGTCGATCAGCGCCGCGTCGCCACGATGATGCACGGCTTCGCAGATCGGACGCACCTTCTCCAGGGCGGCCTGAACGTCGAAGTCGGCTCGGGGCAGCAGGTCACGCAGGGCGGGACCCTCGGGGAGGGCCTCGCCGCGCAGATCGATTCGGGAGATCACAGGGCCAATTCTCTCAGACGGCGCCGAGACGACGGACGGCCGTATCAGTGGCTGATACGGAGCGTGGACGGACGGACGGGATCCGTGGCGAGGGGCGGGAAAGGGGCCGGTTCCGCACGGCGGAGGGGTGCGGAACCGTGGCCGGCCTGGGCCGGACGACGGCGGGCGGGCCGGGAGCGGGGACCGGGCGCACCCCGAAACCGGGCGGCGCGGGCCGGCCACGGGCCCGTGGGGCGTCGGCGTGTCGGTGTCACGGCAGGGCGTGCGACGGCGTGTCGCGCGCCGTTGTGCGCCGCCGGACCACCCCGTCGCACGCCCGCCCGGACCACGGTTTCCGGCTCGCGCCCGCCCGCCCCTTCGTGCGCCGTCCGTCCGCTCGGACCTCGCGGCTCGGCCCCGGGGCGGTGGTCGCCGGGGGGGTGATGGCCGGATCGGGTGGTTTGTGAGTCACCGAGGCCCGCCGGGGGTGGCCGGATCCGGTGGCTGAGACGGGATCCGGAAGATCGCCGTCACCGATGGCGTTCGGCCCGTCACACAACGGGCATGAACGGTCGTACGAAACTCACGAGTAGCTGGGGAGGAAGGAAGAGCCGTGACCGAGGGTGCCGGCTTTCGCGCCGGGGACCTGCCGGACGACCTGACCGCCACGGAGGCGGGCATGTGGCAGGCCTTCCGCAACGGCAGCGCGTACGACCTGCGCAGCGGGGACGCGGACGTGGACGATCCGCACGGCGACCGTCCCTGGGGGCCCGAGCGCAGCGTCCGCGCGCGCATCGTGGCCTGGCTGCTGCTGGACGGTCCGCCCGCGCTGGCGGGGCGCGTGTCCTCGCTCAAGCTGACCGGTGTGCGGATCACGGACACGCTGGATCTGGCGGGCGGCACGATCGTCCCCTTCGTGGAGCTGAAGGGCTGCCGGTTCGAGAACGAGGTCCTGCTGCCGGAGGCCCGCTTCACCACCCTGCGGCTGGTGAACTGCTCGGTGCCGCGTCTGGAGGCGGCGCGGGTGCACACGGAGGGCGATCTGCATCTGCCGCGCTGCCGCTTCGAGGGCGGGGTACGGCTCACCGACGCGCACATCGGCACCGATCTGCTGCTCAACCAGGCCGTGGTCCAGCGCGACCGGCGGGGCCGTTCGATCACCGCGGACGGGCTGAGCGTCGGGCAGGACCTCCAGGCCGAGATGCTGGAGTCGTACGGCGAGCTGAGCCTGCGCAGCGCCACCGTCGGCGTCTCACTGAGCCTGCGCGGCGCCCGGCTGGCCAACCCGTACTCCCGGCTGGCGCTGAACGCCCCGCAGCTGACGGTGGAGCGGACGCTGTATCTGACCCCCGCGGGAGTCGGCAATCCGCTGCTGACCAGCGGCACCACACCCGCGCGCGGCACCCGGGTGCAGCCGTTCGAGTGCCGGGGCGGCATCCGGCTGGACGACGGGCGGTTCGGGGACGCGGTCGACCTGGACCGGGCCCGGTTCCTGCTGGACGAGGGCCAGGAGCTGTCCCTGCTCCGGGTCCAGACGCCCGAGCTGCGCTTCCTGGGCGAACGGCCCGGGCGCGGCAAGGTGGTCCTGTCGGGCGCGCGGATCGTGAACCTGGTCGACCGGTGGGCCGGCTGGCCGGGCCCCGGCGATCTGCACATGGGCGGCTTCACCTACGAGAACCTCGTCCCGCAGGACGCCTTCCCGCTCGCCCGGCGCCTGGAGTGGGTGGCGGCGGCGACCGCCGAGTACAACCCCGAGCCCTACGAGCGGCTCGCGACGGTACTGCGCAACTCCGGAGAGGACGAGGACGCGCGCGAGGTGCTCCTGGCGAAGCAACGGCGGCGGCGCGAGACGCTGCCGCCCGCGGCGAAGCTGTGGGGGTACGTGCAGGACTGGACGGTCGCCTACGGCTACCGGCCCGGCCGTGCGGCGGTGTGGATGGCGGTGCTGTGGGCGGCGGCCTCGCTCGCCTTCTCGCACGCGAGCCATCCGCCGGTCAACAAGGACGGGCACCCGACATGGAACCCCTCGCTGTTCGCCCTGGACCTGCTGCTGCCGTTCATCGACCTCGGCCAGGCGGGCCAGTGGCAGCTGAGCGGGGCATGGCAGTGGGCGTCGGCGGTGGTCATCCTGCTCGGCTGGATCCTGGCGACGACGGTCGCGGCGGGCGCGACCCGGCTGCTGCGGCGCGGCTGAGGCGCGCACGCGGTACCCCGGCGGACTCATGAAACCGCGAGACTTCGGCACAGCCGCCGCATAGCGACCCTACAGCAACGAACGCGGCCTTTGCCGACTCTTGGCTGTTGAGAGTACAACCAAATGTCGGTTACTGAACCGTGCTGGCGCGCTCCGACCTGCGGCTTTTCAATGGTCGACACCATGGCACTGCTGCGCGCGCTCCTCCGTACGACACGGATGGCACGTACCTCCCCCCACCCCGCCGACGGGCTGCCCGCGGACGACGACGTCCTGCTCGACGCGCCCGACCCGCGACTGGCCCCCGCGCTCGTGGCGGCGGGGCACGGCGACCACGGCCCGGCTGCCGAACTGCTCGCGGCCACCCGGAAGGCCGGTGAGTGGGAGGACCGCGACCGGTATGTGACGCGGCTCGCCGCCTTCGCGCGCTCCCGGGAGGAGTGGTTCAGGCGCTGGTGCGCCACCGTCCCGAACGATCCGGACGCGCTGCTGGTCAAGGCGGAGCTGGCGGTGGCCCGCGGCTGGGAGTCGCCGGCCCGTGCCGAACTCCTGCGCGAGGTCGGCCCGTTGGTCGCGGCGGCGGCCGAGGGCGATCCCCGGGACCCGGTGCCGTGGCGGGTGGCGCTCGACCACGCGCGCGGCGTCGACGCGGACCACATCGCGTTCGAGCGGCTGTGGGGGGAGGCGGTGCGCCGCTCCCGGCACCACTACGGCTGCCATGCCGCGGCCCTCGCGTATCTGTCGGCCGTCTGGCACGGCTCGCACGGCGAGTGCTTCGACTTCGCCGAGACCGCCGCGCACGACACGCCGCCCGGTTCGCTGATGCAGGCCCTGCCCCTGCGGGCCGCCTTCGCGTATCTCACGGACGGCGGCGGCGCGACGGTGTCCCGCGCGCGGCTGGACGCGGCGGCGGACCGGTCGATCGCGCTGTCGTCGCGGTACGCGCCCGCCGATCCCCGGCTCGCGGAGGTCCGAAATCTCCTCGCGTACGTCCTGGTCACACTGGAGCGCGAGCCGGACGCGCTGACCCAACTGCACCTGATCGGCCCGTACGCCACGTCGTTCCCCTGGGACCGGTTCTCGGACGATCCGCTGGGCCGTTTCCTGGACCTGCGCAGGGGCGTGAGCCGGGAACCGGCGGCGCTGCGAGCCGTCCCGTCGGCGGCTCCGGTTCTCCCACGGAGTGAACGCGCCGGACACGCTCCCGTCCGCGACCATTAGGCTTTCCGGTCGTGACCACCGTCCGGCTCCCGCTCTTCCCGCTGAACTCGGTGCTGTTCCCGGGGCTCGTGCTCCCGCTGAACGTCTTCGAGGAGCGCTATCGCGCCCTGATGCGCGATCTGCTGAAGACCCCCGAGGACGAACCGCGCCGCTTCGCCGTCGTCGCCATCCGCGACGGCCACGAGGTGGCGCCGAGCGCGTCGGGTATGCCCGATCCCACCGCCCTGCCCGAGCGCGGACCGGGGGCGGGCTTCGGCTCCGACCCGTCCAAGGCGTTCCACGGGGTGGGCTGCATCGCGGACGCGGCGACGATCCGGGAGCGGGCCGACGGCACGTTCGAGGTGCTCGCGACGGGCACGACCCGGGTCCGGCTGCTCTCGGTGGACGCGTCGGGCCCCTATCTGACGGCCGAGCTGGAGGAGCTGGCGGAGGAGCCGGGCGACGAGGCCGGTGCCCTCGCCGAGGGCGTGCTGCGGGCGTTCCGCCAGTACCAGAAGCGGCTCGCGGGCGCGCGGGAGCGATCGCTGTCCACGGGCGCGGAGCTGCCGGACGAACCGGCGGTGGTGTCCTACCTGGTGGCGGCCGCGGTCATGCTGGACACGCCGACGAAGCAGCGGCTGCTGCAGGCCCCGGACACCGCCTCGCGTCTGCGGGACGAGCTGAAACTCCTTCGCGCGGAGACCGCGATCATCCGTAACCTGCCGTCCTTGCCGGCGTCCGATCTGACGCAGGCTCCGACGAGCCTGAACTGACG
The DNA here is from genome assembly GCF_042889625.1 of Streptomyces sp. NPDC002573. Classification (NCBI taxonomy): domain Bacteria; kingdom Bacillati; phylum Actinomycetota; class Actinomycetes; order Kitasatosporales; family Streptomycetaceae; genus Streptomyces; species Streptomyces sp. NPDC002573. The sequence goes on from NZ_JBIARC010000002.1 coordinate 189,364, forward strand.
TACGACTTTCGAGGAACAGGCCGGATGGCGAAGAAGGCGAAGAAGCAGGGCGCCCAGCAGGAATCGGAGACGCGCGAAGCGCATTCGAATAGGGCTGGTGGGGGGCGACGGGCGGGCGGAACTCCGGCGACGGTGGCGCTGACGGCCGCCGGCGTGGAGTTCACGGTCCACTCCTACGACCATGACCCGTCCCACCCCTCCTACGGCGAGGAGGCCGCCGAGGCGATGGGGGTCTCCCCCGACCGGGTCTTCAAGACTCTGGTGGCCGACGTGGACGGAGCCCTGGTGGTCGGGGTGGTCCCGGTGGCGGGCTCACTGGACCTGAAGGCGCTGGCGGCGGCCGTGGGCGGCAAGCGGGCGGCCATGGCGGACCCGGCGCTGGCGGAGCGCACCACGGGATATGTGCGCGGCGGCATCTCCCCGCTGGGCCAGCGCAAGAAGCTGCGCACGGTCCTGGACGCGTCGGCGTCGTCGCACGCCACGATCTGCGTGTCGGCGGGCCGCCGGGGACTGGAGGTCGAGGTGTCCCCCGAGGATCTGACGGCCCTCACTGACGCGACCCTGGCCCCCATCGGCCGCGCCTGAAGACTCGACGTACGGCCCGTCTTCGGCTAGTACGGAAATATGTCGAAGAGGACACGCAAGCGCAAATGGCGCATGAAGAAGGGCCACTCGAATCACGGCCACCGTCCGGCGTGACCACGCCACCGATCCCGCGCCGGGCAGCCTCACGGGGCTGACCCGGCGCCCCACCAGGGGGTATGCGCCCCGAAGGGCACCGGACTACGCCACCGGCGGGGCGGCCGGTCCGTACGGCGTCGCGTAGGGGTCCGGGTCCCGGGGGCCGAACAGCGCCGTCAGACCGAGGTGCACCACCAGTGCCGCCACCGACCAGGCCAGCAGCGCACCCTTCGCGCCGAGCTTGAGCGGCGCGGAGAACGTCACGCCCTTGCCCACGTCCTTGGCGTGCGCGAGCACGTTCTGCGGAGGCCCCAGCCACATGCCCACCCGCCAGGCGAGCAGGGAGCCGAGCAGCCCGCCGACGGCGAGCGCCACGACCAGCGGCACCCCGCCCCGCTTGCGCAGCAGGAAGACGACGAGCGCGCTGACCGCCCCGAACGCGAGCGCGAGCAGCGTGAACGTCCCGTCCACCCCGATGGCCTGCTCCCCCTCGGTGTCCTTCAGATAGACGACCCAGGTGTTGTCGACGACGTCCCCCACCAGCGGCACATGCGGCGAGAGCCAGGACCACAGCACGCCCAGCAGCGCCCCGGCGATCGCGACGGCCAATGTGATCGCGGTGGCGTCCCGCAGTTCGATCTTCATACCGGGTCCGTCCGCGCCGGACGCGGCCGTGGCGCCGTGCGGCGCGGGGCCGGCCCCGGGTGGGGCGGACACGGCTTGCCACCCGTCGTGCGGGGGCTGTTCATGCGGCGGCGGAGGCGGAGTCAACGGAGCGGTCACCTTCACATCCTGCCAGTCGTGTCTGTCAGCCGCGTCACCGGACGGCCGCCCGACGGTACGCCCAGGTCGCCAGGGCCAGCGAGGCCGCTCCGACAGCGGCGCACACGGCCAGGTCACCGAGGACCAGCGGCCAGTCCGGGTGCCCCCCGAAGGTCCGCGCAAACGCCTCGACCCCATAGGTGGACGGCAGCAGATCCCGTAGGACCTGGATGGCCTCCGGCATCCGATGGGCCGGCAGCACCCCCAGCAGCAGCGCCGCCGACATGCCCAACTGCCCCAGCAGGGTCGCCAGTTCGGGGCGCGGCGCGAGCAGCCCGAGCGCGGCGCCGAGGCCGGACAGCGCGGCCCCGGAGAGCGGGATCACCGCGGCCAGCACCCACAGATGGGCCGGCGGCAGCCCGAACAGCACACATCCGGAGACGGCGGTCACCACGGTCCCGGGCACGGTGAAGGAAGCGTAGGCGCCCGCCGCCCCCAGGACCACCGCGGCGGCCGGCACCGGCAGCGTCGCGTAGTGGTCGAGCCCGCCGCTGCCGCGCAACTGTCCGAAGTACTGCGCCAGCAGATTGAGACCGACGTAGGCGACCACCAGCACCGACGACCCGGCGACCACGGAGCGGGCGTCGCCCCCGCCGTCCACGACCCCGCGCATCATGATCATGATGCCGATCGACTGGAAGGTCGCCACGAACAGCAGCGGGATCCGCGCGACCCGCGCCCGGGACAGCTGTGCCCGGTACACGGCGGCCAGCGACGGCCACAACCGTGCCCGCGGCCCCAGGTCGGCCGCGCCCCGGCCGCCGTCCTCGGCCACCCGGGCGCCGGGCAGAACCTCGGCGGGTACGACACTCACGTCGTGCTGCTCCTCTTCGTTCCTGCCGCCGTCCCGTCCCCCGCGGACACGGCACCCCTTCCGGTGCATACGGCTTCGGCGCTCCGGACGCTCATGCCTTCACCAGACCCTGGGTGCTGCCGCCGAGCGCCAGATAGACGTCCTCCAGGCTGGGCGTGGCCAGGGTGAAGTCGTCGAGGGCCGCGAAGGCGGCACCGCCGGTGACCGTGGCGACGGCCGCACGTGCCTCCTCCGGGGCCATGCGCAGCGACCAGCGGCGTCCGGACGCCACCGCGCGGGCCTGCAGCGCCGCGACCTCCGGGACCTCCAGCGGCGCCCGCTCGCGCCAGACGAGCTCGACGCGCACCTCGCCCGCGACCCGCTCCTTGAGCCCGGCCGGGGTGTCACAGGCGATGACCCGCCCCCGGTCGAGCACGGCGACCCGGTCGAGGACCGTCTCGGCCTCGATGACGTTGTGGGTGACCAGCAGCACGGTCGCGCCGCGCTCGGCCCGCCGCCGGTCCACGGCCGCCCATACCGCGCGCCGGGCGACTGGGTCCATCCCGGTGGTCGGCTCGTCGAGCACGAGCAGCGGGCGCCGGCCCATCAGGGCGGCGGCGAAGCAGGCAAGGCGGCGCTGGCCGCCGGAGAGCTTCTTCAGCGGGCGTCCGGCGATCGGGGTGAGCCCGAGTTCGTCGAGCACCGCGTCCCGCTCCGCGCGAGCCTCGCGCAGTTCGAGACCGCGCAGCCGCCCGGTCGTCTCGGCGGCGAGGGAGACGGTCAGCTCGTCGAGGGCGCTGGACTCCTGCCCGAGGTAGGCGAGGATCCGCGCGGCCCGCTCGGGGTGGCGCACGATGTCATGGCCGAGGATCTCGACGGTGCCGCGGTCGGGCCGCAGCAGCCCGGTCAGCTGGCGTACGAGGGTGGACTTGCCGGCCCCGTTCGGCCCGAGCAGCCCGAAGATCTCCCCGCGCCGGACGTCCAGCCGTACGCCGTCGGTCGCCCGCACCTCGGGCGTCCCGGGCGCGCCGCGCCGGCCTCGAACCGCCGGATAGGTCTTGGTCAGCCCGCGCACGGCGCACACGACATCGTCATCCTGCCGTGGTGCCGGTGCGGTGCGCGTGTTCACAAAGGACGAGGGTAAGGGGTGACGGACGCCGGGCGGTCCCCGGGGCCCGTCCGAGGCGTCCGTGCGCTACTCGTCGCCGGACGCGTGTTCCGTGGAGGTGCGCTGGCCGATCTCCCGCCAGAATCCCGCCCGGATCGCGTACCGGTCGTTCTCGTCGATCTGGTCGTCCTTGTGGGCGAGAAGACCGAAGCGGGCCGCGTAACGGAGCAGCTCCCCGTCGATGCGGTGCGGCACCCGCGGATACATGCCCGAGAGCTTCTGCAGCGGGACGGCGTCGGCGAGCCGTTCGATCCACCGCCGGGCGAACACCTGGCCCACCTCATAGGGATCGCCACCGACCGTGGTGATGTCCTCCTCCCGGTCGGCCCACCGCTGCTCCGCGGTCGTCAGCTGCGCCAGCGTGGGCAGGGAGGCGGCCTCCGACGAATCCGCCGCGACCGGGCGGTCCACCCACCCCTTGTCGGAGGACCAGCGCAGCGTCGCCCCGGCGGGCTGCTGCACGGCCTGCGGGCCGGGTGCCCGCAGCGCGGCCAGGTCCTTCGGCGTCGGCACCCCCTTGGCCGCCGGTACGCGCTCCTGGGTGCCGTTGCGCGACGCGATGGCCGCGGCGTGCTCCGGCTCCGGGGCGGGCCGGTCCGGCGTGGCCGCGAGCGCCGACTCGGGCAGGGGCGCGGACAGGATCGCGGCGATCTCCGGACGAGGGTCCGGCTGGGGCGCGCACACCCCGCCCGGCTCCCTGGCGCGTACGGCCTGGGTGATCCAGGCACGGTCGAGCACCCGCCGCTCGTCGGCCTCGGCCACCAGGTCCTCGGACTGGTTGTAGTCGCCGTCCGCGGCCTGCACGGCCCACAGGTGTACGGCGACCCCGTGCTCCTTGGCGGCCATCATGCCCGGCAGCAGATCCCCGTCGCCGGTCACGAGCACGACGTCCGAGCAGGCGCGGTTGCGGGCCAGCTCGGTCAGCTCGGCGTGCATCGCGGCGTCGACGCCCTTCTGCGCCCAGCGCCCGTCGCTGCGGGTCAGCGCGCCCAGCCGCACGGTCACCCGGGGCATCACGCGCAGCCTGCGGTGTTCGGGCTGGGGGACCCGGTCGGGGGCGCCGTCGAACCAGTAGATGCGCAGCAGGGGCCGTTCGGTGTCGGACTCGGCACGCTCGCGCAGCCCCTGGATGAGGGCGGCGTGGTCGACCGTGATCCGGGACCTCGAGGGCTCCCCGGCGAGCAGGCTCGCGGCAGCCCCGAGCAGATACCCGGCGTCCACCAGGACGATGCAGCGGTCCACGCGATCCACCCTCTTTCCGGGAGGTTTGCTTCGGGCTTGCTTCGAGTCTGCCCGACCACGGGGAGGTTAACGGCCCGAACTCGATCTTCGGCGTGGCGGATCGGGACGGCTGCGCACGAACAGGCGTGGTCACACACGGTAATTATCCGACATGCGCCTGTTGTCAGGCTATGTGAATCTGGTCCCGGCTCTGGCCCTCAGATCCCCCACAGGAGGCAGATCACCATGGCCAAGAACAAGAACCGCAAGCAGGCGGGCCCGCAGAACCGCTCCTCCCAGGCCGAGCAGGCCCCGGAGAAGGGGCAGAGGTCCTCCGCCACGGAGGCCCACGAGTCCCCGATAGCGCAGGTCCAGGGCAGCCCTGCGGATGTTGCCCGTAAGAAGCAGAAGAGCTTCGGCCACAACTGAAGCCCGCGCCAGGGCACCTGAAGCCACCCGTGGCCAGGGAGCCTGGATATGCACAGAGGGGCGCACCCTTTGATGGGTGCGCCCCTCGCGTACGCCGTCGTTGCGAACGGGCCGTCGTGAACGGTCAGCCCGCCAGGCAGGAGGGTCCGAGCAGGACCTTCAGATCGCCGTAGAGCGCGGGATCCGGCTTGACGCGGTGGCGGTCCAGTCTGAGGACGGTCGTCTTGCTCGGTCCCTGAAGCTTGATCCGCACCTCGCTTTCGCCCTTGTGCTGGCTGAGGATCTCACCGAGGCGGCTCACCATCGGCGGGGTGACCTTCATCGCGGGGATGGTGAGCACCACGGGCGCGTTGGTGCCCGCGTTCGACAGGTCGGGGACCATGAGTTCCATCGCGACCAGCCGAGGTACGTCCTCGCGCTTGTCGAGGCGGCCCTTGACGAACACCACGGCGTCCTCGACGAGTTGGGTCGACACCAGTTGGTAGGTCGCCGGGAAGAACATGCACTCGATGGAGCCGGCAAGGTCCTCGACCGTGGCGATCGCCCAGGCGTTGCCCTGCTTGGTCATCTTGCGCTGCAGGCCCGAGATGATGCCGCCGATGGTGACGACCGCGCCGTCCGCGTGCTCGCCTCCGGTGAGTTGCGCGATGCCCGCGTCGGCCTTGTCGGACAGCACGTGCTCCAGGCCGAAGAGCGGGTGGTCGGAGACGTAGAGACCGAGCATCTCCCGCTCCTGGGCGAGCAGATAGGTCTTGTCCCACTCGTCGTCGGTGAAGGTGACGTCCAGGCCGAAGCCGGGCTCCTCGCTCTGCTCCTCACCCATGCCGCCGAAGAGGTCGAACTGGCCCTCGGCCTCCTTGCGCTTGACCGCGACCACGTTGTCGATCATCGGCTCGTACTGCGCGGTGAGGCCCTTGCGGGTGTGCCCCATCGTGTCGAAGGCGCCCGCCTTGATCAGCGACTCCGTGGTGCGCTTGTTGCAGACCACCGCCTCGACCTTGTCGAGGTAGTCCGGGAAGGACCCGTACTTCCCCTTGGCCTTACGGCACTTGATGATCGACTCCACGACGTTCGTACCGACGTTGCGCACGGCGGAGAGGCCGAAGAGGATCACGTCGTCACCCTGGGCGGCGAAGTTCGCCTCCGACTCGTTGACGTTCGGCGGGAGGACCTTGATGCCCATGCGGCGGCACTCGTTCAGATAGACGGCCGACTTGTCCTTGTCGTCCTTGACCGAGGTGAGGAGCGCGGCCATGTACTCGGCGGGGTGGTTCGCCTTCAGATAGGCGGTCCAGTACGACACCAGGCCGTACGCCGCGGAGTGGGCCTTGTTGAACGCGTAGCCGGCGAACGGGACCAGCACGTCCCACAGCGCCTGGATGGCCTCGTCGCTGTAGCCGTTCTTACGGGCGCCCGCCTGGAAGATGGTGAAGTTCTTCGCCAGCTCGTCGGGCTTCTTCTTGCCCATGACACGGCGGAGGATGTCGGCCTCGCCGAGCGAGTACCCGGCGATGATCTGGGCGGCCTTCTGCACCTGCTCCTGGTAGACGATCAGGCCGTAGGTGACCGCGAGGACCTCCTCGAGGGGCTCCGCCAGCTCCTTGTGGATCGGCGTGATCTCCTGCTGCTTGTTCTTGCGCAGCGCGTAGTTCGTGTGGGAGTTCATGCCCATCGGGCCCGGGCGGTACAGGGCCGAGACGGCGGAGATGTCTTCGAAGTTGTCCGGCTTCATCAGGCGCAGCAGGGAGCGCATGGGGCCGCCGTCGAACTGGAAGACACCGAGCGTGTCACCGCGCTGGAGCAGGTCGAAGGTCGTGGGATCGTCCAGCGGGAGACCCAGCAGGTCGATGTCGATGCCCTTGTTGGACTTCACCATCTTGACGGCGTCGTCCATGATCGTCAGGTTGCGCAGACCGAGGAAGTCCATCTTCAGCAGGCCGAGCGACTCACAGCTCGGGTAGTCCCACTGGGTGATGGTCACGCCGTCGGTGTGCCGCACCCAGACGGGCACGTGCTCGGTGATGGTCTCACTGGACATGATCACGCCGGCCGCGTGCACACCCATCTGGCGCACCAGTCCCTCGACGCCCTTGGCGGTGTCGATGACCTTCTTCACGTCCGGCTCGTTCTCGTACATCCCGCGCACCTCGCCCGCCTCCGAGTAGCGGGGGTGGTTCGGGTCGGTGATGCCGGACAGCGGGATGCCCTTGCCGAGGACGTCGGCGGGCATGGCCTTGGTGATGCGGTCGCCCATCGCGTACGGGTAGCCCAGCACGCGCGCGGAGTCCTTGATCGCGTTCTTGGCCTTGATGGTGCCGTACGTGCCGATCATGGCGACCTTGTCGGCGCCGTACTTCTCCGTCACGTAGCGGATCACCTCGACGCGCCGGCGCTCGTCGAAGTCGATGTCGACGTCGGGCATGGAGATGCGCTCGGGGTTGAGGAACCGCTCGAAGATCAGGCCGTGCGGGATCGGGTCGAGGTCGGTGATGCCCATGGCGTAGGCGACGATCGAGCCGGCCGCGGAGCCTCGGCCGGGGCCGACCGCGATGCCGTTGTTCTTGGCCCACATGATGAAGTCGGCGACCACGAGGAAGTAGCCCGGGAAGCCCATCGAGATGATGACGTCCATCTCGTAGTCGGCCTGCTTCTGGCGGTCCTCGGGGATGCCGCCCGGGAAGCGGCGCTCCATGCCGCGGCGGACCTCCTCCTTGAACCAGGTGACCTCGGTGTAGCCCTCGGGGATGTCGAACTTGGGCATGAGGTCGCGCTTCTCGAACATGCCGGTGGTGTCCACCATCTCGGCGACGAGAAGCGTGTTGGCGCAGCCCTCCTGCCAGGCGTCCGAGGAGTCGATGGCGTACATCTCGTCCGTGGACTTCAGGTAGTAGCCGGTGCCGTCGAACTTGAAGCGGTCCGGGTCGGAGAGGTTCTTGCCGGTCTGGATGCACAGCAGGGCGTCGTGGGCGCCCGCCTCGTGCGCGTAGGTGTAGTGCGAGTCGTTGGTGACCAGCGGCGGGATGCCCAGCTTCTTGCCGATCTCCAGCAGGCCGTCGCGGACCCGGCGCTCGATCTCGATGCCGTGGTCCATCAGCTCCAGGAAGTACTTGTCCTTGCCGAAGATGTCCTGGTACTCGGCGGCGGCCTTCAGGGCCTCGTCGAAGTGGCCGAGGCGCAGCCGGGTCTGCACCTCGCCGGAGGGGCAGCCGGTGGAGGCCACGATCCCCTCGGACCACTGCGCGATGGTCTCCTTGTCCATCCGGGGCCACTTCTGCAGCCAGCCCTCGGCGTACGCGTCCGAGGACAGCCGGAAGAGGTTGTGCAGGCCCGTCCTGTTCACCGCCCACATCGTCTTGTGGGTGTAGCCACCGGAACCGGAGATGTCGTCCCGCTTCTGGTGCGGCTGGCCCCAGAGGATCTTGCGCTTGTTGCGCCGGGACTCGGGGGCGACATATGCCTCGATGCCGATGATCGGGGTGATTCCGGACTTCGTCGCGGTGTGGAAGAAGTCGTACGCCCCGTGGAGGTTGCCGTGGTCGGACATGGCGATGTGCGTCATGCCCATCTCGTTGCACGCGTTGAACATGTCCTTCAGCCGCGCGGCACCGTCCAGCAGCGAGTACTGGGTGTGGACGTGCAGGTGCGTGAACGGCGGCTTGGACACGGTTTCGGCCTCCAATTGAGGGCGGTGGTCGGGAGACGGGCGGGCCCCCGGTGACGGATGTCCGACCGGCTGCGGACGGTCTGTGGGGACAGCGTTGAAGTCTATGCCTCGGGACTGACACCCGGCGGGCTTCCCCACGTACCTTCATCCGGAAGAACCGGAGAACCCGACGAACCTCGGGAACCGCGGTACCGAGGTACCGCGGAACCCCGGGGAACACGGAACACGGCAGACATGCATCCGTACCTGCGTGCGATGGACACGGGCCCTGCCGTCCGCGCCCTCGTGCGGGTGACACGGGCACTTTCCGCGTACCGTCGTCCGTTGGAAGGGAACGGACGATCCGGTCCCCACACGTCACGCACCACCTGCACCTGGAGGCATCCCGCGATGTCGGTCACGCAGCTCAGCGCTGAGCAACGCGGCGAGGAGATCCTCGCCGTCTTCGACACCGCCTTCGGCGAGCTGCTCGCCGCCGACCCGGCCGCGTTCCGCGTGAAGTTCCGCAAGATGGCGGCCTCCGCGTTCGCGTTCTACCGGGGCACGGCGTGCCTCTTCTACCACGACCTGGACTCCGAGAAGCGCGGCGGCCCGTACCTGGACGACCGCACCTCGCGCGTGTGGATCCACGGCGACCTGCACGCCGAGAACTTCGGCACCTACATGGACTCCACGGGCCGTCTGATCTTCAACGTGAACGACTTCGACGAGGCGTACGTCGGCCCCTTCACCTGGGACCTGAAGCGCTTCGCCGCCTCCGTGGCGCTGATCGGGTACGCGAAGGCGCTCGGCGACGAGCAGATCACCGAGCTGGTCAGGGTCTACGCGGCGGCCTACCGCGAGCGCGTCCACGCCCTGGCCACCGGCGCCAAGAGCGACGAGGTCCCGCCCTTCACCCTGGACACCGCCCAGGGCCCGCTGCTGGACGCGCTGCGTGACGCCCGCTCACTGACCCGCTTCGGGCTGCTGGACTCGATGACCGAGATCCGCGACTTCGAACGCCGCTTCGCGCCCGGCGGCGGCTCCATCGAGCTGGACGCGGCCACGCGCTACAAGGTGCTGGCGGCCTTCGACGGCTATCTGGAGACCCTCCCGGAGTCGTCCCTGGCCCGCCCGGACTCCTACCGCGTGAAGGACGTGGTGGGCCGGCGCGGCATCGGCATCGGCTCCGCGGGCCTGCCGTCGTACAACATCCTTCTCGAGGGCAACAGCGACGCCCTGGAGAACGACGTGGTGATCTACATCAAGCAGGCCCAGACCCCGGCCGTCTCCCATCACATCACCGACCCGGCGATCCGCGACTACTTCCAGCACGAGGGCCACCGCACGGTGATCTCCCAGCGTGCCCTGCAGGCGCACGCCGACCCCTGGCTGGGCTGGACGGAGCTGGACGCCGCGGGGCAGCTGGTCGCCGAGGTGTCGCCGTACGCCGTGGACCTGGACTGGGGCGACATCGACGATCCGGAGGAGATCGCCGCGGTCGTCGCCGACCTCGGCCGGGCCACGGCCGCGATGCACGCGGCGGCGGACGACCAGTCCGGCGAGTCCCTCGTGCCCTTCTCGACGGAGCGGGCCATCGACGCGGCGATCGCCGCCGACGAGGCCGCCTTCCCCGAGCTGCTGGTGGACTTCGCCCACACGTACGGCGCACGCGCGCGTGCCGACCACCAGATCTTCGTGGACCTGTTCCGCAACGGCCGGATTCCAGGTCTGTGACGGAAGGACCCGGCACAGCAAACCTTTAGTGCTCCCTTACCGGAGCACATGACACACTCTTCTCTGCGATGGACATATCCGGGACCCACCTCAGAGCCGTACGCGCGGCGCTGTTCACGGCACTGGTCGTGACGCTCAGCACCGCGTCGCACGTGCTGCTGTCCGAGGTCCCCCTGCCGATGGGGACGGTGGCCGCCATAGCCGCCGCCGTCTTCGTCGTCGCCTACGCCCTGGCCGGCTGTGAGCGCGGCTTCGGGAGGATCGCCGTCCTGCTGGTGCCGCTGGAGCTGACCGCCGACACGGTGTTCACCACCGGCCAGCACGCCTGCTACGGCAGGGCGGGCGGCCCGGTCACCGGCCCGCTGCGCTCGGTCGGCTGGGACGTGCTGTGCAACGGCGGCAGCGTGGGCACCCCGCTCATGCGGGCCGCGGGCACCGGTACCGGTACCGACCGGATCGCCGCGCTGCTCGCGCACGCCGACCCCGCGACCGCCTGGCTGCTGCTCGCCGCCCACGTCAGCGTGGGGCTTCTCGCCGCCGCCTGGCTGCGCCGCGGCGAGCGGGCGCTGGTGCAGCTGCTCGGCGCGATCGCGGTGAGCACCTTCCGGCCGCTGCTGATCGCGGCGGCCGCGGTGCGGGTGCGGCTCACCCCGGCCCGCCCGGCCCCGCGCCCGGCGCCCCGGATCGCAGTCCTGCGTACCCGCCTCTTCGTGCACTCCCTGGGACGGCGGGGACCGCCGTGCTCGGTCGCCCTGATCTGAGCGACATCCCGAGCACGACCACTCCCCCACCCGTATATCCCGCGCACGAGTGTGCGCGTCCCACAGGAGATCACCCATGAGCAAGCGGAACAACCAGGCGGCGAAGACGGCGGCCCGTGAGCGGCTGCGCATCGAGCGCGAGCGGCAGGCCAAGCGTGACAAGGCGAAGCGGCAGATCATCGTGGCCGCCTCGGTCGTGGCCGTGCTGGCCGCGGCGGGCGGCATAGGTTACGCCGTCGTCCAGGGGAACAAGCCCAGCCACTGGGAGGCCGCGAAGAGCGCCAAGGTCGTCGCCCCGGCCAACACCACGGGCACGAACGGCACCACGGTCGTCATCGGCAAGGACACCGCCCCGAAGACCCTCAAGGTCTACGAGGACCCGCGCTGCCCCGTGTGCGCCCAGTTCGAGCAGACGGTCGGCACGACCGTGAAGCAGGACATCGACAGCGGCAAGTTCAAGTTCCAGTACGTCGGCGCCACGTTCATCGACGGCCACGACAACGGCCAGGGCTCGAAGAACGCGCTGAGCGCCCTGGGCGCCGCGCTGAACGTCAGCCCCGAGGCGTTCCTCGAGTACAAGACGGCGCTGTACTCGACGAAGTGGCACCCGGACGAGACGGACGACAAGTTCAAGGACGACAGCTACCTCATCAAGGTCGCCGACACCGTCCCCGCGCTGAAGGGCAACACGAAGTTCCAGGACGCGGTCCACAAGGGCACCTACGACGCCTGGGCGATGGCCATGTCGAAGACCTTCGACGACAACAAGGACGGCGTGACCGGCACCCCGGGCTTCGTCATGGACGGCAAGCAGCTCAACGGCGGCACCCCGCTCCTGACGGTCGCGGACTTCAACAGGGTGGTGGACGCGGCCCTCAAGGCCTGACACCGACCGGGGAATCCGGCGTCCACGTGAAGAGCGGGCGAACTTTCAGAGTTCGCCCGCTCTTCTGTTCGTACTGGTCAGTAATCTCAGCGCCCGTGACCAGTCGATACAGAGCATCCGAGAGCTCCGGCTCCTTCTCCCCGCGCCGCCGTACGGTCGTCAAGGCCGCCGCCGCGACGGCCGTGATCGGCGTCCCGCTCGCCGCCGCCCTCCCGGCCCGGGCCGCCTCCGACGCCCCCGCCTTCCTGCACGGCGTGGCCTCCGGCGACCCGCTGCCCGACGGCGTTCTGCTGTGGACCCGTGTGACCCCCACCCCCCAGGCGATACCCGGCTCCGGGGTGGGCCCGGACACCCGGGTGGAGTGGGTCGTCGCCCAGGACAAGGCGCTCACGAACATCGTCGCCAAGGGCGCCGTCACCGCGACCGCCGCCTCCGACCACACCGTCAAGGCGGACGTGCGCGGGCTCCAGCCCGCCACCGACTACTGGTTCCGTTTCTCGGCCGGCGGCACCGACTCCCCCGTGGCCCGCACCCGCACCGCGCCGGCGGCCGACGCGGATGTGTCCGGTCTGCGCTTCGGCGTCGTCACCTGCGCCAACTGGGAGGCCGGCTACTTCGCCGCGTACCGCCACCTCGCGGCTCGCAACGACCTGGACGCCTGGCTGCACCTCGGCGACTACATCTACGAGTACAAGTCCGGCGAGTACGCGGCCCGGGGCAAGGTCGTACGCCCACACGCGCCGGCGAACGAGATCATCACGCTCGCCGACTACCGGATCCGGCACGCCGAGTACAAGACCGACCCCGACCTGCAGGCCCTGCATCTGAAGGCGCCGGTCGTCGCGATCTGGGACGACCACGAGTTCGCCGACAACGCCTGGTCGGGTGGTGCGGTCAACCACACCGAGGGCGCCGAGGGCACCTGGACCGCCCGCAAGTCGGCCGCCCGGCAGGCGTACTTCGAGTGGATGCCGGTGCGCCCGGCGATCGAGGGCACCACCTACCGGCGGCTGCGCTTCGGCAAGCTCGCCGATCTGTCCCTGCTGGACCTGCGCTCCTTCCGCTCCCAGCAGGCGTCCGCCGGCAGCGGCTCGGTGGACGACCCGAACCGCACGATCACCGGCCGCGCCCAGCTCGACTGGCTGAAGGCGGGACTGAAGGCCTCCGACACCAAGTGGCGGCTGGTCGGCAACTCGGTGATGATCGCGCCGTTCGTCATCGGCTCCCTCACCGCCGACCTGCTCAAGCCGCTCGCCAAGCTGCTCGACCTGCCGCAGGACGGCATCGGCGTCAACACCGACCAGTGGGACGGCTACACCCACGACCGCCGGGAGCTCCTCGACCATCTGCGCTCGAACGCCATCGGCAACACCGTCTTCCTGACCGGCGACATCCACATGTCGTGGGCCAACGACGTGCCCGTGGACGCGGGCACCTACCCGCTGTCGCCGTCGGCCGCCACCGAGTTCGTCATCACCTCGGTGACCTCCGACAACCTCGACGACATCGTGAAGGTCCCCGAGGGACTGGTCTCCGTGGCCGCCGCGCCGCTCATCGAGGCCGCCAACCGGCACGTCCACTGGGTTGACACCGACCGGCACGGCTTCGGCGTGCTGGACGTCACCGCCTCCCGCGCCCAGATGGACTACTACGTCCTGTCCGACCGCACCGACGCGAACGCCACCGCCAAGTGGGAACGCTCGTACCGCACCCTCAGCGGCACGCAGAAGGTCGAGCGGACCTACGACCCGGTCTGATCCCAGAGGGCCGGACGACTACAGGCTGTCGAGGAAGCCGAGCGCCACCCGCCAGGTGGCCTCGGCGGCCTCCTCGTCGTAGTCCGGCAGCTCGGGGTCGGTGTAGAGGTGGCCGGCGCCCGTGTAGCGGTAGATCTCGACGTCCGCGCCCGCTCTGCCCATCTGCAGATACCAGGCGCTGAGCCAGTCGTCCGTCTCGAACGGGTCCGGCTCGGCGACATGCAGCTGGACCGGCAGTTCGTCCACCGAGGCGCCCGGCGCGATGTCCGACGTGCCGTGCAGCAGCAGAAGGCCGCGCGCGTTGTGGTCGCCGAGCGCCAGGGTCTGCGCGATGGACGCGCCGAGCGAGAACCCCGCGTACACCACGCCCCGCTCCGAGTACGGCGCCGCGGCCAGCACGGCCCGCTTCAGCAGCTCTTCCTTGCCGATCTCGTCCTTGAGGGCCATGCCCTCCTCGACCGTCTCGAAGGTGCGGCCCTCGAACAGGTCGGGGGTCCACACCTCGTGCCCGGCGGCCCGGAGCCGGTCGGCGGCGGCCCTGACCGCGGGCCGCGGTCCGTACGTCGAGTGGAAGAGGATGATGTTCATGAGCCCATGGTGCCAGGAGGGACGGACAACCCTGTGAACAGCGGGTTCGCAGGGAGATCCGGGACACAGGTTCACGATGCCGTCAGCCGGTTACGTTCGAAGGCATGGAGAACGTACTGCGCCCGGTGATCGTCGTCGGTGGCTCGGTCGTGCTCACGGTGCTTGCCGGGTGGGCCACGGACCTTCTGCTGCGCAAGGCGAACGCCGGGCATCCCGAGACGCCCCTGTGGGGCCTGCTCCGGCGCGCCCGCATCCCCTACCAGCTCGTCCTGTGCGCGGCCCTGCTGAGAGGCTCCTACGACCAGGCGAAACTGCTGGAGGCCCACCGGGTCGCCGTCGGACGGACGCTGACGCTCGTCCTCATCGGTTCCGCCGCCTGGCTGGTCATCCGTATCGCGGGCGCGGTCGTCGAGACGTCGTACTCCCGCTACGCCCGCGCCCACCGCGACGCGGCCCGGGTCCGGCGTGTGCGCACCCAGGTATCGCTGATCATGCGGGTGGTGGCGGCAGTCGTCGGGGTGGTGGCGGCCAGCGCGATGCTGCTGACGTTCCCGGCGATGCGGACGGCCGGCGCCTCACTGTTGGCCTCGGCCGGCATCCTCGGCATCGTCGCCGGTGTCGCCGCGCAGTCCACGCTCGCCAACCTCTTCGCGGGACTGCAGATAGCGTTCGGCGACATGGTCCGGATCGGCGACACGGTCGTAGTCAGCGGCGAGTGGGGCACCGTCGAGGACATCACCCTGACGTTTCTGACGGTACGGACCTGGGACGAGCGCCGGATCACCATGCCGGTGTCGTACTTCACCTCGCAGCCGTTCGAGAACTGGTCCCGCGGCGGCGCCCAGATGACCGGGATCGTCTACTTCCATGTCGACCACTCCGCGCCCGTGGAGGCCATGCGCGACAAGCTCCGCGACATCCTGCGCGAGTGCCCCGCCTGGGACGGGCGTGCCTTCGGCCTCCAGGTCACCGACAGCACGCCCAACACCATGCAGGTGCGGGCGCTGATGACCGCGAAGGACTCGGACGACATCTGGACGGTGCGGGTCGCGGTGCGCGAGCGGATGATCCGCTGGCTGAACGAGGAGCATCCCTACGCGCTGCCCCGGGTCAACACGGCGAGCGCGGTCCCGCCGCCGAGCCGGAACGGCCAGGCGGGGACCGAGGACGTGGCCGCGAGGGCGCAGGGGTCGCCCGACGGACGGTTCCACAAAGCCTACGAGTCGTCCCGGACCGGCCGGCGCTGAGTGCCGGGCCCCTCAGTGGCCCCGCTCGGCGCCGCCGTTGACCTGGATCACCTGTGCGGTGATGTGCCGGGCGCCGGGGGACGCCAGCCAGTGCAGGGTCTGGGCGATGTCCCCGGGCGTCCCGGCGCGGCCGGTCGAGGTCTCGGCCACGAGCCGGTCGCGGCGCGCCGGGTCCATCGTGTCGCCGAAGAACCCGGTGGCCTCGACATAGCCGGGCGCGACCACGTTCACCGTGATGCCGCGCGGCCCCAGCTGCCGGGCCAGATCGAAGGCGTACGGGTGCAGCGCGGCCTTGGACGCGGCGTACGCCCCGCTGCCGGAGCCCCTGTAGGCGGCGATGGAGCTGAGGAAGAGCACACGCCCGCCGGGCGAGGCGAGCCGGTCCCGTAGCGCCTCCGTGAGCAGCGCGGCGGTCAGCACGTTCAGCCGGAAGTTGACGGTCCAGGTGTGCGCGACCGCGCCGAGCGGGTCGTGGACCTCCGCCTCGGGCTCCAGATGGCCGGCGCCGCCCGCGCTGTTGACCAGGACGTCCACGGTGCCGAACTCGTCCGCCACGTACCGGGCGACCCCGCGCACGGCGTGCGGATCGCTCAGGTCGGCCGCGTAGGTGAGCGCCCCGGGCACGTCCGCCCTCTGGAGCATCTCCGCGCGCCGGCCGATGAGCAGCACCCGGTCGCCGTCCGCGGCGAAGGCCCGCGCCGCGGCGAGTCCGATCCCCGTGCCACCGCCGCTGATCACCACATTGCGTGCCATGATCCGATCGTACAAAGCCGGGGCGCGAAGGGGCGGTTCAGCGCAGACTGCGCACGTCCAGGTGGCGCAGCACCCGGTCGACGATCTCGGGGTCCGCCCCCGGTTCGCTGCGGGCGGCGAGCACCTCGTGGCGCGCCGCGCTCAGCATCTCCCCCTGGATCCTGCGCAGCCTCCGCAGCCGCTGGGCACGCTGCACATGCGCCTCGCGCCGCTCCTCGTCGCCCAGGTCGGGGCTGATGCGGGCGCCGATGTCGAAGGCCCGCCGCAGCAGCTGCTCGGTCAGCTCCTCCGGCAGTTCCTCGACCTCCTCGATCTCCTTGAGCCGTCGCTTCGCCGCCTTGGCCGCGCGGATGGCCAGCCCCCGCTCGAACTCCTTCTCGCCGACCGTGTCGGCGCGTACCCCCAGCCTCTTCACCAGCAGCGGCAGCGTCAGCCCCTGGAGCACCAGGGTCGCCATGATCACCCCGAAGGCGATGAACACGATCTCGTTCCGGTCGGGGAACGGCGCACCGTTGTCCATGGTCAGCGGGATGGCCAGGGCCAGCGCCACCGAGGCCACGCCGCGCATCCCGGACCACCACATCACCACGGTCTCCCGCCATGACGTGGGGATCTCCTCGTCGTAGTCCCGCCGGGCGTGCAGCCGCTTGGTGAGCCAGGTCGCGGGCAGCAGCCACAGCAGCCGTACGAGCACCACGACGGCCACGATCGCGGCGGCCCAGCCGAGCATCTCGCCCCACCGCCCGGCCGCGGTCCGGATCGCATGGTGCAGTTCCAGCCCGATGAGCCCGAAGGCGACCCCGGTGACCAGGGTGTCCACCACGTCCCAGAACGTGTGTCCGGCCAGGCGCATCAGCACGTCGTCCGGGTCGCTGGCGTACTCCGCCAGGAACAGCGCGGTGACGAGCACGGCCAGCACGCCTGAGCCGTGCAGTTCCTCGGCCAGCACATAGGACGCGTACGGCACCAGGAGCGTCAGGCCCACTTGCAGGGTGGCGTCCTCCAGCAGGCCGATCAGCTTGTTGGCGACCCAGCCGAGGGCCATCCCGACGAGCAGCGCGACGACCGCGGAGAGCGCCAGTTCCAGCAGGGCCCGTGGCAGCGAGAAGGTTCCGGTGACGGCGGCGGCGATCGCGACGTGGTACAGCACGATCGCCGTGACGTCGTTGAACAGGCCCTCGCCCTCCAGGATCGACACCAGTCGGCGGGGCAGCCCGAGCTGTCCCGCGACAGCGGTCGCCGCGACCGGGTCGGGCGGAGCGACCACCGCGCCGAGCGCGACCGCGGCCGCGACCGACGGGCCCGGCACGATGCTGTGCGCGACGGCGGCCACGGACACGGTGGTGACGAACACCAGCGCCACGGCCAGCAGGAAGATCGGCCGTTTGTTGGCCGTGAACTGCCGCCATGAGGTCCGGCGCACCGCCGCGTACAGCAGCGGCGGCAGCAGGGCGGGCAGGATCAGCTGCGGCGGGATGTTCACATTGGGCACGAAGTCGGGCAGCGCGAGCGCGATCCCGAGCAGGGTCATCAGCACCGGCGCGGGCAGCCCCAGCCGGTCGCCGATCGGGACGCTCACCACGGCCCCGAGCAGCAGCAGGAGCAACAGGGCCAACTGATCCACGGTCAGCGCTCCGGGAGGTTCGACGTTCACACGGCGGGGGTCCAGCCTGCCATCTCACCCCCGTCGGCTGCCCCAGGCGCCCCAGGTCACACCGGGCGTCGCATCGCCCGGTGAGGTATCCCGGCGTCGGGGAACTCCGGGCCGTACGCCGTGTAGCCGAGCCGTTCGTAGAAGCCCAGGGCGTGGGTCTGCGCGTGCAGGTCCACCGCGGTCAGGCCCCGCGCGCGTGCCGCGTCCTCGATCGCCCGCACCAGCGCGGCGCCGACGCCGAGACCCCGTGCCTCCCGGTTGACCGCGAGCCGCCCCAGGGAGCCCACGGACGGATCGCCGCCGTTCTTCGCCGCGGCCGCCTCCCCGTACAGCAGCCGGCCCGTGCCGAGCGGCACCCCGTCCTGCCGTATCGCGAGCACATGGACGGCGTCGGCGTCGTAGGCGTCGTACTCGATGTCCTCGGGGACGCCCTGCTCTCGGACGAAGACCTCCTTGCGGACCGCGAAGCACGCCTCGCGGTCGGCGGGGTCCTCGGCGGGGCGCACCTCGAACGCGGCGGTCATGACCAGCTCTCCTCACGCACCTTGTCCAGCGCCTTCTGCAGGTCAGCGGGGTAGGCGCTCTCGAACTCCACCCACTGCCCGTCCGCCGGGTGCTCGAAGCCGAGGCGCACCGCGTGCAGCCACTGCCGGGTGAGTCCCAGTCGCTTGGCGATCGTGGGGTCCGCGCCGTACGTCAGGTCGCCGACGCACGGGTGGCGGTGGGCGGCCATGTGGACGCGGATCTGGTGGGTGCGCCCGGTCTCCAGCTTGACGTCGAGCAGGGAGGCCGAGCGGAACGCCTCGATGAGGTCGTAGTGCGTGACGGAGGGCTTGCCCTCGGCCGTGACCGCCCACTTGTAGTCGTGGTTCGGGTGGCGGCCGATGGGCGCGTCGATGGTGCCGCTGGTCGGGTCGGGGTGGCCCTGGACGAGCGTGTGGTAGCGCTTGTCGACCGTGCGCTCCTTGAACTGACGCTTGAGCGAGGTGTACGCGCGCTCCGACTTGGCCACGACCATCAGGCCGGACGTGCCCACGTCGAGGCGGTGCACGATGCCCTGGCGCTCGGAGGCGCCGGAGGTCGAGATGCGATAGCCGGCGGCGGCGAGACCGCCGATCACGGTGGGCCCCGACCAGCCGGGCGAGGGGTGCGCGGCCACGCCGACCGGCTTGACGATCACGACTACGTCCTCGTCGTCGTGCACGATCTCCATGCCCTCGACCGGCTCGGCGACCACCTGCACCGGCGCGGGCGCCTGCGGCATCTCCACCTCGAGCCAGGCACCGCCGTGCACCCGCTCCGACTTGCCGACGACGGTGCCGTCGACCTGCACCTTGCCCGCAGCGGCCAGCTCCGCGGCCTTCGTACGGGAAAAGCCGAACATGCGGGAGATGGCGGCGTCGACGCGCTCGCCCTCCAGGCCGTCGGGTACGGGCAGGGTGCGGATCTCGGGAAGCGTGCTCACCCCGTCGAGTATGCCGGACGGGTCGGACAACGCCGTACGAGAGTCCCGGCGGTCAGTCCTTGTGGACCGTTCCGTCCGGGTCCAGGCCCCGGAAGGACAGCAGCACGATCAGGATGCCGCCGCAGACGATCGCCGAGTCGGCCAGGTTGAAGACGGCGAAGCCCTTGGGCGCGATGAAGTCGACCACCGCGCCCTTGAAGACGCCCGGCGAGCGGAAGATCCGGTCGGTGAGGTTGCCGAGGGCGCCGCCGAGCAGTAGGCCGAGCGCGATCGCCCAGGGCAGGCTGTAGAGCCTGCGGGCGAGACGGGCGATCACCACGATGACGGCGGCGGCGATCACCGTGAAGATCACGGTGAAGGCCTGGCCGAAGCCGAAGGCGGCGCCCGCGTTGCGGATCGCCTCCAGGCGCAGCCAGTCCCCGATGATCTGGATCGGCGCGTGGTGCTCCAGCTTCGCGACCACGAGCAGCTTGCTCGCCAGGTCGAGGGCGTAGGCGATGGCGGCGACCGCGATCAGGGCCCCCATCCGGCGCCTGCCCCGCGGCGCCTCGGTGGCGTCGGCGCCCGGCGTCCGTGCCCCGGCGTCCTGCGCCGGGACGCCGGACTTCTCGGGCCCGGCCCCCGCCGCGTCTGGGATATCCGGCGTACCGATGATGCGCTCCGCCTCTGCCACGTGAGTCCCTCAACCTAGGTGCCTGACTGAGGACGAGAGTACGGCACGACCTCGCCGGACCCGCCGTTCAGGAGGGCACCGTTACCGGCGTTCCTGTTTCTGCTTGCACTCCACGCACAGCGTGGCCCGTGGAAATGCCTGCATACGTGCCTTGCCGATGGGATTGCCGCAGTTCTCGCACAGGCCGTAGGTACCGGAGCCGAGACGATCCAGGGCGCGCTCGGTCTGTTCCAGCATCTCGCGCGCGTTGGCGGCGAGCGCCATCTCGTGCTCGCGCGTGATGTTCTTGGTGCCGGTGTCGGCCTGGTCGTCGCCCGCGCCGTCCCCGGAGTCGCGCATCAGGCCGACCAGCGCCTGCTCGGACGCGTCGATCTCGCCGCTCAGGCGCGCCGCGTCGCTCTCCAGCTCCGCGCGTGCCTCGGCGACCTCCTCGGGGGTCCACGGGGCCTCGCCGGGGCGTACCGCCAGTTCGCCGGGCTCCACCGCGGCGATCCGCGCCTTGGGAACCGCCGTGGGGGTCGTCGCCGTCGTGGCCGTGCCAGGAGTCTTCTTCGCAACCACCGTCGTGGCTCCCGTCTGCTCCGCGGCCCTGCCAGCGCCCGCCTTCTTGGCCGTGCTCTTCTTGGCCGCACTCTGTGTGGGGGTGCTCTTGCCGACCACCGCCCTCTTGGTGGCGGCGCCGGTCGCCGCCCTGTCGGCGACGGTCTTCCCCGCCGCCTTCTCGGTGACCGTGCCGGTCGCCGCCGCCTTCTTGCGGGCCGCGGCCTTCCGCGCCACCGGTCGCTCGGGACCGCCTTTCTCCTTGGCCGCCCGGGTTTCGGCCGCAGCCTTCCCGGACGCCGCCTTCGACGAAGACGATTTCCCGGATTCGGCCTTCTTGGTCCTGGTCGCGGCCTTCCCCGCCTTTGGGGTGCCGGCCTCCTTGACGGCCGCCTTCTTGACCACCGTTCCGCCCTTCCCGGCAGCCGTCCTCGTGGCGGCGCCCCCGGGGACAACCGCCTTGCCGGCCGGGGCCTTCCCCGCCGCCTTGCGAGGCATCGCCTTCCCGGCAGCCGCCTTCTTGCCGGCCTCCTTCTCGGCGGCCTTCTTCCCGGACGCTGTCTTCTTCCCCGCCGCCCTCGTGGCCACCGCTTTCCCGGTGGCCGATTTCCCTCCGGCAGCCTCCCGGACCGCCGCGTCACCGGCAGCCGTCTTCCCGGGCGCGCCCTCGAACGTCTCCTCGGAGGCGCCCTTGTCGGCGGCCGTTCCCCCGGTGGCCCTCCTGCGGGAGGCCGTCTCGCGGGTGGCCTCCCGGGTGCCCGGCTTGGTGGCCCCCGCCTTCGTCGTGCCCGTCCTCATGGCTGCGGTCTTCCCGGCGGCAGCCTCGTGGACAAGGGCCTCCGCCGTGGCCGGCGTCCCGGTGGCGCCCGCCCTCGAAGCCCTCTCCGCGCGGCCCGCCGCCTCTGTACGAGCCGTTGTCCCGGCGGCCGTCCTGCCGGTCACCGGTCTTCCCGCGGCCGTCGCGCTCCCGTCGATCCCCGGGGGCGCGGCCGCCCGCGTGCGCCCGGCCCCGGCGGCGGCCGCACGCGGCGCCTTCACCGGTCTGGCCGTACGCCGTGCCGATGCGCTGTGAGTGCTCTTCGTGCCGTTCACATCCCTGGCGGCCGCCACCCCGCCGGAGGCAGTCGCAGCCGTGGTTCTGCCGAACGACGGCTGCTGTACGGCGGTCTTTTTCGCCACCATGGCCGCGGCCCCTTCACATATTGTGATCTCGCGCGCAAATCGTGCTGGGACGATAAATCGACTTCTGGCCCGCGGCAACGGGGCACGCCAACGTTTCGCCCGCCCCGCGCGTGCCGCGTGACGAGCCTGCATCCGTTGTGCCCAGCTCTCCGCCCGGTAATCCGCCGGGACCGCCGCCCCCGGGATCCGGATTCCCGCGCCTCGCCATTCGGGTCACCCGGCGGCCCCGGGCTTACCGGCCGGTGAAGCCCGGGAAGCCTGGCAAGGAGGAAAACCGGTCGGCCGCCGTAGGTGCGGCGCCGTACACTGGGCGGAGCGAAAAGCGTGGATGGGGACGAGTAGCGGCGTACGCAGCCCAGAGCGACCCGGGGACGGTGGGAGCCCGGGGGCGAGCGCGACGTGAAGATCACCCCGGAGCCGCCGGAAGAAAGCCTTGGACAGCGGGCCCCGCCCAGGGACCGCACAGGGCCGGTAGACCCGGCATCGCGACCCCAATGAGGGGGCTCGCCGGAGCGTAGGGCGCACCGGAGGGCCAAGGAGGGTGGTACCGCGGGAGCGCGCCGCACACGGCGTACGGAGAATTCACCGAATTCCCGGCTCTCGTCCCTCCGACGGAAGGCAGCACGTCCGCCGGAGGAAGATCCATGACGCAGTACCGCCAGGTGCCCGCCCAGGTCGACCTGCCCGCACTCGAGCACGCCGTGCTCGACTTCTGGCGCGAGCAGAAGATCTTTGCCAAGAGCCTGGAGCAGTCCGAGGGCCGCCCCGAATGGGTGTTCTACGAGGGCCCGCCCACAGCGAACGGCATGCCGGGTGCCCACCACATCGAGGCCCGTGTCTTCAAGGACGTCTTCCCGCGCTTCCGCACCATGCGCGGGTACCACGTGGGCCGCAAGGCCGGCTGGGACTGTCACGGCCTCCCGGTGGAGCTGGCGGTCGAGAAGGAACTCGGCTTCAACGGCAAGCAGGACATCGAGGCGTACGGCATCGCCGCGTTCAACGAGAAGTGCCGCGCGTCGGTGACCCGCCACACCGACGCCTTCGCCGAGCTGACGACCCGCATGGGCTACTGGGTCGACCTGGACGACGCATACCGGACGATGGACCCCGAGTACGTGGAGTCGGTCTGGTGGTCCCTGAAGGAGATCTTCAACAAGGGGCTGCTGGTCCAGGACCACCGCGTCGCCCCCTGGTGCCCCCGCTGCGGCACCGGTCTGTCGGACCACGAGCTGGCACAGGGCTACGAGACGGTCGTCGACCCGTCGGTCTATGTCCGTTTCCCGCTCACCTCCGGTCCGCTGGCCGGGCAGGCCGCGCTCCTGGTGTGGACGACGACCCCTTGGACGCTGGTCTCCAACACCGCGGTCGCCGCGCACCCCGAGGTCACCTATGTCGTCGTGACGAACGGCGAGGAGAAGCTCGTCGTCGCCGAGCCGCTCGTCGGCAAGGCGCTCGGCGAGGGCTGGGAGACCACCGGGCAGAGCTTCACCGGCGCCGAGATGGAGCGCTGGACGTACCAACGCCCCTTCGAGCTCGTGGAGTTCCCCGAGCCCGCCCACTACGTGGTCAACGCCGAGTACGTGACCACCGAGGACGGCACGGGTCTGGTCCACCAGTCTCCCGCGTTCGGTGAGGACGACCTCAAGGTCTGCCGCGCGTACGGCCTGCCGGTGGTCAACCCCGTCCGCCCCGACGGCACCTTCGAAGAGAACGTCCCGCTGGTCGGCGGCGTCTTCTTCAAGAAGGCGGACGAAAAGCTCACCGAGGACCTCCAGCAGCGCGGTCTGCTCTTCAAGCACATCCCGTACGAGCACAGCTACCCGCACTGCTGGCGCTGCCACACCGCGCTGCTCTACTACGCGCAGCCGTCCTGGTACATCCGCACCACGGCCATCAAGGACCGCCTGCTCGCGGAGAACGAGAAGACCAACTGGTACCCGGAGACGGTCAAGCACGGCCGCTTCGGCGACTGGCTGAACAACAACATCGACTGGGCTCTGTCCCGCAGCCGTTACTGGGGCACCCCGCTGCCGATCTGGCGCTGCGAGGACGACCACCTCACCGTCGTGGGCTCCCGCGCGGAGCTGACCGAGCTGACCGGCACGGACCAGTCGGGCCTGGACCCGCACCGCCCGTTCATCGACGAGGTCACCTTCGCCTGCCGCCACGACGGCTGCGGCAAGACGGCCACGCGCGTGTCCGAGGTCATCGACGCCTGGTACGACTCGGGCTCGATGCCGTTCGCGCAGTGGGGCTACCCGTACAAGAACAAGGAGCTGTTCGAGAGCCGCTACCCGGCGCAGTTCATCTCCGAGGCGATCGACCAGACCCGCGGCTGGTTCTACACGCTGATGGCGGTCGGCACTCTGGTCTTCGACCAGTCCTCGTACGAGAACGTGGTGTGCCTCGGCCACATTCTCGCCGAGGACGGCCGCAAGATGTCCAAGCACCTGGGCAACATCCTGCAGCCGATCCCGCTCATGGATCAGCACGGCGCGGACGCGGTCCGCTGGTTCATGGCCGCCGGTGGCTCCCCCTGGGCGGCCCGCCGCGTGGGCCACGGCACGATCCAGGAGGTCGTCCGCAAGACGCTGCTGACGTACTGGAACACGGTCGCCTTCCAGGCGCTGTACGCCCGTACGTCGGGCTGGGCGCCCAGTGCGGCGGACCCGGCCCCGGCCGACCGCCCGGTCCTGGACCGCTGGCTGCTGTCCGAGCTGCACGCGCTCACCGACCAGGTGACCGAGGCCTTGGAGGGCTACGACACCCAACGCGCCGGCAAGCTGCTGTCGGCGTTCGTCGACGACCTGTCGAACTGGTACGTCCGCCGCTCCCGCCGCCGCTTCTGGCAGGGCGACAGGGCAGCGCTGCGCACCCTGCACGAGGTCCTCGAGACGGTCACGAAGCTGATGGCCCCGATCACCCCGTTCATCACCGAGCGGGTCTGGCAGGACCTGATCGTGCCGGTGACCCCGG
Source organism: Streptomyces sp. NPDC002573 (assembly GCF_042889625.1). Taxonomy (NCBI): domain Bacteria; kingdom Bacillati; phylum Actinomycetota; class Actinomycetes; order Kitasatosporales; family Streptomycetaceae; genus Streptomyces; species Streptomyces sp. NPDC002573. The sequence goes on from NZ_JBIARC010000002.1 coordinate 214,340, forward strand.
GCGCCCCGGAGTCGGTGCACCTGGCCGCCTGGCCCGAGGCGGACCTGTCCGCGATCGACCCGGAGCTGTCGAGGCAGCTGGTGCTGGTTCGCCGGCTCGTCGAGCTGGGCCGGGCCACGCGCGCGGAGTCGGGCGTCAAGACGCGTCAGCCGCTGTCCCGCGCGCTGATCGCGGCGACCGGCTTCGAGACGCTGAACCCGGAGCTGCACACGCAGATCACCGAGGAGCTCAACGTCGAGGGTCTCGCCTCGCTGAGCGAGGTCGGCGGCAGCCTGGTCGACACGACGGCGAAGGCGAACTTCCGCGCGCTCGGCAAGCGGTTCGGCAAGCGCGTCCAGGACGTGGCCAAGGCGATCGCGGGCGCCGACGCGGCGGCGCTGTCCCTGGCGCTGCGCGAGGGCACGGCCGCGGTGGAGGTCGACGGTGAGACGGTCACCCTCGCGCCCGACGAGGTGATCATCACGGAGACCCCGCGCGAGGGCTGGTCGGTGGCGTCCGACTCGGGTGCGACGGTCGCGCTCGACCTGGAGATCACCGAGAAGCTGCGCCAGGCCGGCCTCGCCCGCGACGCGATCCGGCTGATCCAGGAGGCCCGCAAGAACAGCGGCCTGGATGTCGCCGACCGCATCGCGCTTCGCTGGACCTCGACGGACCCGGCGGTCATCGCGGCCCTGGCCGAGCACGCGGAACTGATCGCGGACGAGGTCCTCGCCCCCGAGTTCGCCCAGGGCGAGGCGGACGAGACCTACGGCGAGCCGTTCACCGACGACTCCCTGAGCCTCACCTTCCGCCTGCGCAAGGTCTGATGCCCGCACGAAGGCCCGGGCCCGCCGGAGAAATCCGGTGGGCCCGGGCCTTCGGCGTTGCGTACGCACGCACAGCCGCTCCCCCGACCGAACAGACGGGGCAAAAACCCCGAACGCGCGTAGCACAAGGGCGGGGCCCCGGATCACTCGATCCGGGGCCCCGCCCTGAAATGCTGCCGACTCCTATGACTGACGCAAGGACGTCAGTTGTCGTCCTCGTCGATGAGGAAACCGCGCATCGGCGAAGGCGCCTGGCCCATCGGCGAGGGGCCCTGCGGACGCACCGGCGCCATCGGCTGGGTCATTGCCGGGGACATCTGCTGCTGGCCGCCGTAGGACGGTGCGGAGGGAGCCGGGCCCCCACCCATCGTCTGGTTGCCGCCGTACGACGGGGCGCTCGCGCCCGCCGGAGCCATCGACGGAGCCGACGGCGACGGCAGGGACGGCGCGGCCGGGCTGCGCGGCGGGGCTAGCGAGTCGTCGGCCTGGGTCTCCAGCTGGCGCAGCTGCGACTCCAGGTAGGACTTCAGACGCGTGCGGTACTCGCGCTCGAAGCCGCGCAGGTCCTCGACCTTGCGCTCCAGCGTGGCGCGGGCGGACTCCAGGGAGCCCATCGCGACACGGTGCTTCTCCTGCGCGTCCCGCTCCAGGGCGTCGGCCTTGGCACGGGCGTCGCGCTCCAGACCCTCGGCGCGGCTGCGGGCCTCACCGACGATCTTGTTGGCCTCGGAGCGGGCCTCGGCGATCGCCTGGTCGGCGGTCTGCTGGGCCAGCGAGAGGACACGCGCGGCGCTGTCGCCACCGGGACCCTGACCGGGCATGCCCGGACCGCCCATGGGGCCGCCCATCGGACCACCCATGGGGCCACCCATCTGCTGCTGCATCGGGGGCTGGCCCCCCATCGGCCCCTGGCCCATCGGACCTTGTCCCATCGGGCCCTGACCCATCGGGCCCTGACCCATCGGGCCTTGTCCCATCGGGCCCTGACCCATCGGGCCGGGTCCCTGGGGACCACCCTGACCGCCGCCGGGGCCGGCAGGCAGCTGCGGGGCACCGCTCGGCAGCTGGGGCGGACCACCCATGGGGCCACCCATCTGCTGCTGCGGCGGGCCCGATATGCCGGCGGGTACGGGAGCACCGGGACCGCGCATGCCCTGCGGGGGCATCCCCTGCTGGGGCATGCCCTGCTGAGGCATCCCCTGCGGCTGGTCCTGCGGCTCCGGAGGCTTCCGCATGTTCTGCTGGTTCTGCGCGGCGGCACGGGTCGCCGCGGCCAGCTTGGCGCGCAGGTCCTCGTTCTCCCGGAGCAGACGGGTCAGTTCGGCTTCGACCTCGTCGAGGAAGGCATCGACCTCGTCCTCGTCATAGCCTTCTCGGAGGCGGACGGTCGTGAACTGCTTGTTCCGCACGTCCTCGGGGGTCAACGGCATCTCTTCACCTCAACGTAGTCATCGGCAGTCGGCAAGACCGTATCGTCCACATTCACCTCGCGAGATTCCCCACGATGGAGATCAGGATGTAGACGATGATCATCAGTACGAAGAAGGACAGGTCGAGCGCCACGCCCCCGAGACGCAGCGGCGGGATGAACCGCCGCAGAAGCTTCAACGGTGGATCAGTGACAGTGTAGGTGGCCTCAAGAACGACCACCATCGCCTTGCCGGGTTGCCATGAGCGGGCGAACTGGAACACGTAGTCCATGACCAACCGGAAAATCAGCACGACGAGGAAGCACATCAGCGCGATGTAGACAACCTCCAGGAACACACCCATGATCCGTGCTGCCCTCTCCCCTGTTCCTAGGTCTTTCCGGTCGTGCGTCTCAGCTCTGGTTGAAGAACCCGCCCTCTGCGATGCGGGCCTTGTCCTCCGCCGTGACATCGACGTTAGCAGGAGACAACAGGAACACCTTCTGCGTCACCCGCTCGATACTGCCGTGAAGACCAAACACCAAACCGGCCGCAAAGTCGACAAGTCGCTTCGCATCTGTGTCATCCATCTCAGTCAGATTCATGATCACCGGCGTGCCCTCACGGAAGTGTTCCCCGATGGTACGGGCCTCGTTGTAGGTCCGGGGGTGGAGCGTGGTGATCCGGTACGGCTCTCGTTCGGACACGACCTTGGGCATGATCACCGGTGCGTTCTTCTCCAGGCTCTGGCGTTCTTGTGTGATGGATGCCACGGGAGCGATCCGGGCGGGACGCCCGGATTCCGCGGGCAGCGAAGGGGAGTGGACCACCGGATCGCGCTGCGCCGGCGGCTGAACCACTCGCACCGACTCGTCCCGTTGGGGCTGAAGTGCCTGGTGTGACAGGTGGGACGGCTCGTGCCGCCTGTGGTCCCGCTCCGGTTCCGGGTCCAGCTCGGGCTCGAAGTCATCGTCGGGATCGAATCCCCGGCCGTCGTACCCATCGTCCTCCACGAGGCCGAGGTAGACCGCCATCTTGCGCATCGCGCCGGCCATGCTCTGAGTCCTCCGCTCTGTGGTGGATCCGCTGACGACCGCCAAGTGCCCGCGATCCACGAGGTCGTTTCGCCCGCCTATCAGCGGTAATGACCATATTTTCTGCTGTGGTCCGACTTCTTGGCGACGTTACCCGAGCCCGGGGCGGACTCCGAGTACCGCAGTGCCGACGCGCACATGTGTCGCCCCGGCAGCCACGGCCTGTTCGAGGTCCGCACTCATTCCTGCCGAGACCATGGTTGCAGCCGGATGGGCTCGGCGCAGGTCGGTCGACAAATCCATCAACCGCTCGAACGCCGCCTGTTGACGCCCCGCGTACTCCCCGGTGAGCGGCGCGACGGTCATCAGTCCGTCCAGCCTCAGCCCGGGGGCCTCGGCGACGAGATCGCCCAACTCTTCGATTCCCTGGGGCGCCACACCTCCCCGCTCCCCCCGGCCGCCCTCGTCCGCGTCCAGTGCGACCTGGAGGAGACAGCCGATCTCGCGCCCGACGCGCACGGCCTCCTTCGACAGCGCCGTGACGAGCCGCGAACGATCGACAGACTGCACAAGACCTGCGTAACCAACCACAGATCGCACCTTATTGGTCTGCAACTGGCCCACAAAATGCCATGTAAGCGGCAGATCCGAGCATGCGGCCGCCTTCGGCGCCGCGTCCTGGTCCCGGTTCTCGGCGACGTCACGCACACCGAGTTCCGACAGAATTCGCACGTCGTCGGCCGGATATGTCTTGGTGACCACGATCAGGGTCACCTCCTCGCGCTTGCGCCCGGCAGCCCGGCAGGCGGCCGCGATACGCTCCTCGACTTTCGCGAGGTTTGCGGAGATTTGTTGCTTACGGTCCGTCATGCCCCATCAGTCCAGCCAGACATATCCCGCGAGCCGACCCGTGGTCCGGTCGCGGCGGTACGAGAAGTGGTCGCCCGACTCACGCGTGCACACCGGCGACTGCGCCCGGTCGCACACCCCGAGCCTTTCGAGCTGCGCGTGCACGCCGGCGGCCACGTCGACCGCGGGAGTGCCCCAGCTCGTCTCGGCGTGCGCCGCCGGCTCGACGACGGCCACCTCGGCGCGCATCTGCTCCGGCACCTCGTAGCACCGGCCGCAGACCGTGGGTCCCGTGCGGGCGACGATCCGGGACGGCTCGGCGCCCAGTTCCATCATCGCGCGGACGGCGGCGGGGACCACCCCCGCCACCATGCCGGGCCGGCCCGCGTGGGCGGCGGCCACGACCCCGGCCACAGGGTCGGCCAGCAGGACGGGGGTGCAGTCGGCGACGAGCACGGCGAGCGCGAGGTCGCGCCGGGTGGTGACGATCGCGTCGACCTCGGGCACCGGTCGCGCGCCCCACGGCTCGTCGACCACAGCCACGTCCCGGCCGTGCACCTGGTTCATCCAGACCACCCGGCCGGGGTCCAGGCCCAGCGACTTCGCGGCCAGTTCGCGGTTGGTGCGCACGGCCTCGGCGTCGTCGCCGACCGCGCCGCCGAGATTGAGCTCCTCGTACGGAGCGGCGCTCACCCCACCCCACCGGTCGGTGAAGGCGAAGTGCGCGCCGCTCGCGGTATCGCGCTGTCCTATCACTTGAGGAAGTCCGGTACGTCCAGCTCCTCGGCCGCGCTGTCCGAGTAGGTCCGGGACGGCGGGATCGGAGTCGGGGTGACCGGCAGCTCGCTCACCGGCTCCGGGGCGGGCTCCGGCGCCTCCTTCGGCGTGACGCTGCCCAGCGAGCCGAAGGACGGGCGGCTCTCGGCGGGACGCGACGGGGCGGGCTCCTCGCGCCGCGCCGAGGACGAGCCGAGGACGTTCTCCCGCTTGGCGGGCGGCTGGCCGCCGTCGAAGCCGGCGGCGATCACGGTGACCCGCACCTCGTCGCCGAGGGCGTCGTCGATCACGGCGCCGAAGATGATGTTGGCCTCGGGGTGCGCGGCCTCGCTCACCAGCTGGGCGGCCTCGTTGATCTCGAAGAGGCCGAGGTCGGAACCGCCGGAGATGGACAGGAGGACACCGCGGGCGCCGTCGATGGACGCCTCCAGCAGCGGCGAGGAGATCGCCATCTCGGCCGCGGCCACCGCGCGGTCGTCGCCGCGGGCCGAGCCGATGCCCATGAGGGCGGAACCGGCCTCCGACATGACGGACTTGACGTCGGCGAAGTCCAGGTTGATCAGGCCGGGGGTGGTGATCAGGTCGGTGATGCCCTGGACACCGGAGAGCAGCACCTGGTCCGCCGACTTGAAGGCGTCGAGCACGGAGACCTGGCGGTCCGAGATGGACAGCAGCCGGTCGTTCGGGATGACGATGAGGGTGTCGACCTCTTCGCGCAGCTCGGCGATGCCGTCCTCGGCCTGGTTGGCGCGGCGGCGTCCCTCGAAGGTGAACGGGCGCGTGACCACACCGATGGTGAGGGCGCCGAGGGAGCGCGCGATGTTGGCCACGACGGGCGCGCCGCCGGTGCCGGTGCCGCCACCCTCACCGGCCGTCACGAAGACCATGTCGGCCCCCTTGAGGACCTCCTCGATCTCCTCGCGGTGGTCCTCGGCGGCCTTGCGGCCGACGGCCGGGTTGGCGCCGGCGCCGAGTCCGCGGGTGAGTTCACGGCCGACGTCGAGCTTGACGTCGGCGTCGCTCATCAACAGAGCTTGCGCGTCGGTGTTGATGGCGATGAACTCGACGCCCTTGAGACCGACCTCGATCATCCGGTTGATGGCATTGACACCACCGCCGCCGACACCGATGACCTTGATGACTGCGAGGTAGTTCTGCGGTGCTGCCACGTCGAAGGCCTCTCGCCTCGAATTACGTTGCCGGCGCCCCGCGGGTGCCCCGCGGTCCGACGGCAGATGCCGAATGGGACGGTCCGAACGCCGACCCGAACCCTCACCCTGAAGTTTAGGGTTACCAGTGTGTCTGTTCCTTGGACTCTTCCGAACAGGACACTAAGTCGACAAGTGGCGCGCGTACAACGAACACGCCGAACCTCCCGTTTTTCTTTTCACCCTATGTGATCAGCCGTAGCGGTGCCCAACCAGGGTGCTGGCCTGCGCGGATGTGCGTCAACTTCCCGATGACGCCGGGGCGGTGGGGACGCTGACGTCGAAGTGCCGTGCGTGCGGCGCGGCTTTCATCAGTGCGGTCAGCGTGACCGCCTTCGCTCGGCCCTTGTCCCCGCTGCCCCACAGCACGGTCCGACCGTCGCCCAACTCCAGTGAGATGGAGTCGTAGGTACGGACCTTGACGGCCCGGGTGCCACGGGCGACGGCGGCCGGGACAGCCTGGGCCACCCGGACCGCCTCGCGCACCAGCCTGTCCGTGCCGAAGCGCTGGGGGCCGGACGACGGGGGCGGCGCGAGTTCCAGCGCGGGGATCCCCTTCGGGGCCTGCGCGACCGTCGCGAACCGCACGCCCTCCCGGTCCACTTCGACATACTTCGCACCGTCCCGGATGAGCAGGACCGGGGTGCGCTCGGTCACGTTCAGTGCGATTCCGTGGGGCCAGGAACGGACGGCGTCCACGGTGTCGATCCGGGGCAGCCTCCGGCGCAGACGCGCCTCGATCGCACCGGTGTCGAGGGAGACCAGCGGCGTGCCGAGCCGTACGCCGGCCGCGTCGCGCACCTGCGCCGAGGTCAGCTCACGGGTGCCGGAGACGGAGACCCGCTGCACGCGCAGCCACGAGGAGCCGTACAGCAGCCAGATGGAGCCGCCGCTCACCAACACCAGCGAAATCAATAGGACGATGAGCATACGAAGGCGACGAAGCCGCCCAAGACGGGGCGGCAAGGGCGGGCCGGACTCCCGTTGCTGCCGCCTGTCACGCTCGGCGGTCGTCGGTCCGGCCACGCGCCCTCCGTTTCCTGGCCCGGTTCTGCCCCGGCCGTCGGCCGGGGAGACCCCCCCACCGGGGCGCTCAGGCGCCCCTTCGGCTCGCTCGCCCCACCCGTGCTCCGGGTCAGCCGGCGGCCCGTGCCGAGGCGATCGCCTCGTACACCATGCCGACAAGCAGCTCATCGGCGTCCCGGCGGCCGAACTCGCTGGCGGCGCGGGACATCTGGTACAGCCGGTGCGGGTCGGCGAGCACGGGCAGTACGTTCTGCTGGACCCAGTCGGGCGTCAGCTCCGCGTCGTCGACCAGCAGTCCGCCACCGGCCTTGACCACCGGCTGGGCGTTCAGCCGCTGTTCGCCGTTGCCGATCGGCAGCGGGACGTAGGCGGCCGGGAGCCCGACGGCGGACAACTCGGCGACGGTCATCGCGCCCGCGCGGCAGAGCATCATGTCGGCCGCGGCGTACGCGAGGTCCATCCGGTCCACATAGGGTACCGGGATGTAGGGGGGCATCCCCGGCATCTGGTGCACCTGCGGCAGTTCGTTCTTCGGGCCGACCGCGTGCAGGATCTGGATACCGGACTGCTGAAGGTACGGGGCGACCTGCTGAACCACCTCGTTGAGCCGGCGCGCGCCCTGCGAACCGCCTGAGACCAGCAGGGTCGGCAGGTTCGGGTCGAGCCCGAAGGCGGCGCGGGCCTCCGGACGCACGGCGGCGCGGTCCAGGGTGGCGATGGAGCGGCGGAGCGGGATGCCGATGTAGCGGGCGCCGCGCAGCTTGCTGTCCGGCGTGGAGACGGCGACCTGGGCCGCGTAGCGCGAGCCGATCTTGTTGGCCAGGCCGGGCCGCGCGTTGGCCTCGTGGATCACGATCGGCACGCCGAGCCGCTTGGCTGCCAGGTAGCCGGGCAGCGCCACATAGCCGCCGAAGCCGACGACGACGTCCGCCTTGGTGCGCTCCAGGATCTGCTCGGCCGCCTTGATCGTGCCGCGCAGCCGCCCGGGGACGGTGATCAGCTCGGGGGTCGGCTTGCGCGGCAGGGGGACCGCGGGGATCAACGCGAGTTCATAGCCCCGCTCGGGAACGAGCCGGGTCTCCAGACCGCGCTCCGTGCCCAGGGCCGTGACCCCCACCGTCGGGTCCTGCCTGCGCAGGGCGTCCGCGAGGGCGAGCGCGGGCTCGATGTGGCCGGCGGTCCCCCCACCGGCGAGTACGACATGCACCGAAATTCACCGCTCTCCGGACGAGCGCGCCGCCGAGGCACGCCGTCGCATCGTGTTCCATCTCCGAGGCCCCCGGTCAGACCTTGAGCCTCCCGCCCGCTTTCTACCAAAGCGAGGTTGCCGCAGCGCAAGCGCCGCCCGTGCACCGGGTTCGTCGCGCGCGAAGGCGATCAGCAGCCCGATGGCGAACATGGTCGGCAGCAGAGCGGATCCTCCGTAGGAGAACAGCGGGAGCGGGACGCCGGCGATCGGCAGCAGACCGAGCACCGCACCGATGTTGATCACCGCCTGCGCGGTGATCCAGGTCGTCACGCCTCCCGCGGCATACCTCACGAAGGGGTCCTCCGTGCGTCCGGCCACGCGGATACCCGCATAGCCTAGAGCCGCGAAGAGGGCGACCACCGACAGTGTGCCCGCGAGGCCCAGTTCCTCACCGGTGACGGCGAAGATGAAGTCGGTGTGCGCTTCGGGTAGTTGGCCCCATTTTTCCACACTGGCACCCAGGCCGGAACCGAAGATTCCGCCGGACGCAAGCGCATAGATGCCGTGCACGCCCTGCCAGCAGATGTCGTTCGGTCCGGGGTCGGTGGCGCCGATGCAGGCGAGCCGGTTCAGGCGGTGCGGGCTGGTCTCGATGGCGATGGCGGCGAGCACCACGGCGACGCCCAGCACCCCGGCGAACAGCCGGGTGGGCGCTCCGGCCAGCCACAGCAGCCCGAACAGGATCGCGGTCAGGATGATCGTCGTACCCATGTCCCCGCCCAGCATGATCAGCCCGAGCAGCATGAAGGTCACGGGGACCAGCGGCACCAGCATGTGCTTCCACTGGGTGAGCAGCCGTTTGTCCTGTTTCCGGGCGATCAGATCAGCTCCCCACAGCACCAGGGCGAGCTTGCCGAACTCACTGGGCTGGATCTGGAAGGAGCCGCCGAGCGAGATCCAGTTCTGGTTGCCGTTGACCGCCACTCCTATCCCCGGCACCTGCACCAGGACCAGCAGGAAGACGGCTCCCGCGAGGATCGGATAGGCCAGCGCGCGGTGCAGCTTCACCGGCATCCGCGACGCGAGGAGCATCAGCAGGGCGCCGATGGAGGCCGCGAGGAACTGCTTGCGGAAGAAGTACGACCCGGGCAGCGACATCTGCAACGCGGTGATCTGCGAGGCCGAGTAGACCATCACCAGACCCAGCACGGTGATCAGCAGACTGCCACCAAGGATCAGGTAGTAGGCGGTGAGCGGCCGGTCCCAGGCGCGACGCGCCCGCGTGACGAACCGGGTGAGCGGGTTCTCGCGCGGGGCGCGGGCGGTGGAGGGCCGCTTGGGGGCGCGCTGGGCGGGCGGACGGCTGGTACGACTGCTTGGCATCGATGCTCACTTCCCTGCCGTGGAAGCGCGTCCCGCACACGGTCCCGTGCCACCGGCGGAAAGCCGCGGGCGACGCCCCGGGCGCATCCGAGTCACGCGTCCCTCCAAGGGTCCCGAAGCACCCGCCGTGGCCGAGCCCCGGCGTCAGGCGCCGGTGGCGCCGAGTTCGCGAACCGCCTCTGCGAAGGCGTCGCCGCGCTTGTTGTAGTTGGCGAACATGTCCATGGAGGCACAGGCCGGTGCCAGCAACACCGTGTCGCCGGGGCCGGCCAGCCGCCGCGCCTCCCGGACAGCCGCACGCATCGCCCCAGTGTCGGTCTGTTCGAGGTCGGCGACGGGTACTTCCGGCGCGTGTCGCGCGAGGGCTTCACGGATCAGCGCGCGGTCCGCGCCGATGAGCACGACACCCCTGAGCCGCTTCGCCGCACCCGTGACCAGTTCGTCGAAGGTGGCGCCCTTGGCGAGCCCGCCCGCGATCCACACGATCGACTCGTACGCCGCCAACGAGGCTTCCGCGGCATGCGTGTTGGTTGCCTTGGAGTCGTCGATGTACGCGACCCCGTCCACGTCGGCCACATGCGCGATGCGGTGCGCGTCCGGGGTGAAGGACCGCAGTCCGTCCCGTACGGCGTGGGCCGGCACCCCGAAGGCGCGCGCGAGGGCCGCCGCGGCAAGGGCGTTGGCGATGTTGTGCGGGGCCGGCGGGTTCACGTCGGAGACCTCGGCGAGCTCCTGGGCGTTCTTGTGCCGGTCCTCGACGAAGGCGCGGTCGACCAGGATGCCGTCCACGACGCCGAGTTGGGACGGACCGGGCGTGCCCAGCGTGAAGCCGATCGCCCGGCAGCCCTCCTCGACGTCCGCCTCGCGCACCAGGTCCTCGGTCGCCTTGTCGGCGACGTTGTAGACACAGGCGATCCGATTGCCCTCGTAGATACGGCCCTTGTCGGCGGCGTACGCCTCCATCGAGCCGTGCCAGTCGAGGTGGTCCGGCGCCAGGTTGAGCACCGCGGCGGAGTGGGCGCGCAGCGAGGGCGCCCAGTGCAGCTGGTAGCTCGACAACTCCACGGCGAGGACGTCGTACTGCTCCTCGCCGAGGACGGCGTCCAGCAGCGAGACCCCGATGTTGCCGACGGCGGCCGTGCGCAGGCCCGCGGCCTTGAGGATCGAGGCGAGCATCTGCACGGTCGTGGTCTTGCCGTTGGTGCCCGTGACCGCCAGCCACGGGGCGGCGTCCGGGCCGCGCAACTGCCAGGCCAGCTCCACGTCGCCCCAGACCGGGACGCCCGCCTCGGCCGCCGCGACGAACAGCGGCTTGTCGGGCTTCCAGCCCGGTGCGGTGACGATCAGCTCGGTGCCTTCCGGCAGGGTCGCTCCGTCGCCCAGGCGCACGGTGATGCCGAGCGCCCGCAGCTCCTCGGCCTGCGTCCGCGCCCGCTCGTCGTCGCCGTCGTTGACGACGGTCACGAGAGCGCCCAGCCCGTGCAGGACCTTGGCCGCCGGGACGCCGGAGACGCCGAGCCCTGCGACGGTGACGTGCTTACCCTGCCAGTCGGTCACTTTTCCGCTGCCCATCCCGCGTAGAAGATGCCGAGTCCCACGATGACGCAGATTCCCTGAATGATCCAGAAACGCACCACGACAAGGACTTCGGACCAGCCCTTGAGTTCGAAGTGGTGCTGGAGCGGCGCCATCCGGAAGACCCGCTTACCGGTCAGCCGGAACGAGCCGACCTGGATGACCACCGACATGGTGATCAGGACGAACAGACCGCCGAGCAGCGCGAGCAGCAGCTCGGTGCGGGAGCAGATCGCGAGACCGGCGAGCGCGCCGCCCAGGGCCAGCGATCCGGTGTCGCCCATGAAGATCTTGGCGGGCGAGGTGTTCCACCACAGGAAGCCGAGGCAGGCGCCCATCAGCGCGGAGGAGACCACCGCCAGGTCGAGCGGATCTCGTACCTCGTAGCAGGCGGCCGGGTTGGTCAGGGTCTGCGCGTTGGCGCAGGACTCCTGGAACTGCCAGACGCCGATGAACGTGTAGGCGCCGAAGACGAGCACGGAGGCGCCGGTGGCCAGGCCGTCGAGACCGTCGGTGAGGTTCACGCCGTTCGACATGGCGAGGATCATGAAGATCGCCCAGACCACGAAGAGCACCGGGCCGATGGTCCAGCCGAAGTCCTGCACGAAGGACAGCTTGGTGGAGGCCGGGGTGTTGCCGCGGGCGTCGGCGAACTGCAGGGCCAGCACCGCGAAGGCGATACCGACGATCAGCTGGCCGGCCATCTTCGCCTTGGCCCGCAGACCCAGCGAGCGCCGCTTGACGATCTTGATGTAGTCGTCGAGGAAGCCGACGAGGCCCATGCCGCCCATCAGCCCGAGCACCAGCAGACCGGAGAAGGTCGGCGGCTTGCCCGTGATCACCTTGGACAGGAAGTACGCGGCGATCGTCGCCAGGATGAACGCGATGCCACCCATGGTCGGCGTACCGCGCTTGCTGGCGTGCTCGCGCGGTCCGTCGTCACGGATGTACTGACCGTAGCCCTTGCGGGCGAGCAGCTTGATCAGCAGCGGGGTGCCGATCAGGGTGAGGAACAGACCAATGACTCCTGCGAACAGGATCTGCTTCATCATCGGGCGGCAACCTCACCCTCGGCACCGGTCTCGAGCAGCGCCTGCGCCACGCTCTCGAGCCCGACAGACCGGGACGCCTTCACGAGTACGACGTCTCCCGGGCGCAACTCGCTGCGCAACAGGTCGACCGCCGCCTGTGCGTCGGACACGTGCACCGACTCCTCACCCCACGAACCCTCGTTGTATGCGCCCAGTTGCAGCCAGGACGCTTCCCTGCCCCCGACCGCGACGAGCTTGCTGACGTTGAGCCGGACGGCGAGCCGTCCGACCGCGTCGTGCTCGGCGAGCGCCTCGTCCCCGAGCTCGGCCATCTTGCCGAGCACCGCCCAGGTCCGCCGTCCCGTGCCCATGGCTGCCAGGGCGCGCAGGGCGGCCCGCATGGACTCAGGATTCGCGTTGTAGGCGTCGTTGACGATCGTCACGCCGTCCGGGCGCTCGGTGACCTCCATACGCCAGCGGGAGAGGGAGCCCGCCTCGGAGAGCGCGGTGGCGATCTCTTGCGCAGACATGCCCAGCTCATGGGCGACGGCGGCCGCGGCGAGCGCGTTCGACACGTGGTGCTCACCGTACAGGCGCATGGTCACATCGCTGCACCCGGAGGGTGTGTGAAGGCTGAAGGCCGGCTGTCCACTGTCCGTGAGTCGCACATTCTCGGCGCGTACGTCCGCTTCGCCGGACTCTCCGAAAAGCGTCACCTTCGCCTTCGTACGGGACGCCATGGCGCGTACGAGCGGATCGTCGGCGTTGAGGACGGCGACGCCGCCCTCGTCCTCGGAGGGCAGGCTCTCGACCAGTTCGCCCTTGGCCTGGGCGATCTGCTCCCGGCCGCCGAACTCGCCGATGTGGGCGGTGCCCACGTTGAGCACCAGGCCGATCCTCGGCGGGGTCAGGTCGGTGAGGTAGCGGATGTGGCCGATTCCGCGGGCGCCCATCTCCAGGACGAGGAACCTGGTCTCCTCGGTGGCGCTGAGCGCGGTCAGCGGCAGCCCGATCTCGTTGTTGAGCGAGCCGGGCGTCCACACGGTCGGCGCCTTGTGCTGGAGCACCTGGGCGATGAGGTCCTTGGTGCTGGTCTTGCCCGCGGAGCCGGTCAGCGCCACCAGGGTCGCCCCGAGCCGCTGGACGACATGGCGGGCGAGGGCGCCGAGGGCGGCCTGGACGTCGTCCACGACGATCGCGGGCACGCCGACCGGGCGGGACGCCAGCACGGCGACGGCTCCCGCCCGGACGACCGCGTCCGCGAAGTCGTGCCCGTCCACGCGTTCGCCGGCGAAGGCGACGAAGAGGGCGCCGGGCTCCACCTCGCGGGAGTCCCGGACAACGGGTCCGGTGACCTGGACGGACGGATCCGGTATGTCATGCGTCTGCCCGCCGACGACTTCTGCGATCTCGGCGAGGGAGAGGGCGATCACAAGTTCATCCCTGGGTCTTCTGGATAGCTTCGCGAAGCACCTGGCGGTCGTCGAACGGACGGACCACCCCGGCGATGTCCTGGCCCTGCTCATGGCCCTTGCCCGCGACCAGCACGGTGTCCCCGGGCCGCGCGCGGGCCACGGCGGCGGCGATGGCGGCGGCCCGGTCCTCGAAGACCTGCACCTCACCGCGTTCGTGTGCGGGTACGGACGCCGCTCCCTGGAGCATGGTGGCGAGGATCGCCAGGGGATCCTCGGAGCGGGGGTTGTCGGAGGTCAGTACCGCCGTGTCAGCGAGCCGGGCGGCGGCGGCCCCCATCGGGGCGCGCTTGGTGGTGTCCCGGTCGCCGCCGCAGCCGAGCACCACGTGCAGCCTGCCCTCGGTGACCTTGCGCAGAGCGCGCAGCACGGACTCCACGGCGTCGGTCTTGTGGGCGTAGTCCACGACCGCGAGATAGGGCTGCCCGGCGTCCACACGCTCCAGGCGCCCCGGGACGCCCGGCACGGCGGCGACGCCGTCGGCAGCGGTCTGCGGGTCCAGACCGGCCGCGGCGAGGGCGACGATCGCGGCGAGGGTGTTCGCCACGTTGAAGGGACCGGCCAGCGGCGACCGCGCCGCGATCCGCTGCCCCTCGGGGCCGACCGCGGTGAACAGGGCGTCCATGGGGCCGATCGCCACGTCCTCGGCGCGCCAGTCGGCGTCCGGGTGGCCCTCGGCCGAGAAGGTGACGACCGGGACGCCGGCCTCCTTCGCCAGCCGGCGGCCGTACTCGTCGTCGAGGTTCACCACACCACGCCGGCTGCGCCGCGGGGTGAACAACTGCGCCTTGGCCCGGTAGTAGTCCTCCATGTCGGAGTGGAACTCCATGTGTTCCGGGCTGAGGTTGGTGAAGACGGCGATGTCGAAGACACAGCCGTCGACGCGGCCGAGGACCAGCGCGTGGCTGGAGACCTCCATGGCGACCGCCTCGACCCCGCGCTCGCGCATGACCGCGAACAGGGCCTGCAGATCGGTGGCCTCGGGCGTGGTGCGCTCGGACTTGATGCGCTCGTCGCCGATGCGCATCTCGACGGTGCCGATCAGTCCGGTGGAGCGGGCCGTTCGCAGACCCCCCTCGACGAGGTACGCGGTCGTGGTCTTGCCGGAGGTGCCGGTGATGCCGATCTGGAGCAGATCGCGGCCCGGGTGGCCGTAGATCGTGGCCGCCAGCTCGCCCATCCGGGCGCGCGGGTCGTCGGCCACCAGGACCGGCAGCCCGGTGGCGGCGGCACGCTCGGCGCCCGTCGGGTCGGTCAGCACGGCCACCGCGCCGAGGCTCGCGGCCTGGGTGACGAAGTCGGCGCCGTGCAGACGCGCCCCGGGCAGGGCGGCGTACACGTCACCGGGGCGGACGGCACGTGAGTCATGGGTGATCCCCGTGACCTCGACGGCGCCGGCCGGGGGCTCCGGGGCGGTGGCACCCAGCTGATCGGCCAGTTCCGCGAGGGGTACGGCGGAGACGTGAACCGGTCGCGGCGGTCCCGGGTATGTCACGGTAACGGCCTTCTGGGTGGTTTGGGACTGATCAGCGTGTGGCACGGCGGTGAGCGTACCGGGCGTACCCCCGCCGGAGCTAAAAAGGAGCCCGCGCTCAGCGCGGTCCGGCGAGGACGGGGGCGACGGCGGGGTGTGGTTCCCGGGGTCGGGAGTGATCGTTGTCACGAGCTGGTTCCTGGTCGGTCTCTTCCGTGGAGCTGTTCACGGGGTGAACGTGACGGGGAGGTTCGCGGCCTCGGCCCCGGTGGGCGGGACCTGGAGGGTCTTCAGGGAGAACTCCATGACCTGCTTGAAGATGGGGCCGCAGATCTGGCCGCCGAAGTAGCTGCCCTTCGTGGCGTTCTGGATGGCGCAGTAGACGGTGACGCGGGGGTTGTCCGCGGGCGCGAAACCGGCGAAGGAAGACGTGTATCCGCGGTATTTGCCGGTGGCCGGATCCACGCGGTTGGCCGTACCCGTCTTGCCCGCGACCCGGTACCCGGGGATGCGCGCCTTGATGCCCGTGCCCTGCTCGTCGTCCACGACGGACTCCAGCATCTGGGCGAGGGTCTTCGCCGTCTTCGCGCTGACGACCCTGTTCTCCTCGGGTTTCGGGGCCGGTGTGAAGCGGCCGTCCGGACCCTTGGTGCCGCGCACCAGGGTGGGTTCGACGCGGACGCCGCCATTGGCGATGGTCGAGTAGACCGACGCGGCCTGCACCGCGTTGATCGACACGCCCTGGCCGAAAGGAATCGTGTACTGCTGGGAAGTCGACCACTTGCCGGGCGGCGCCAGGATGCCGTTGGTCTCGCCCGGGAAGCCGAGTCCGGTGGGCTCCCCGATGCCGAACTTGCGCAGATACGAGTAGAGGACCTGGTTGGCCGCCTCCTGGGTCTTGCCGAGCTGGCCGGCCGCCAGGATGGTGCCGATGTTGCTGGACTTGGCCAGCACGCCGTTGAGCGTGAGGTACCAGGTCGCGTGGTCGACGTCGTCCGCGAACAGCCGGTCGCCGCGGTGCAGCCGGTTGGGCACCGTGACATGGGTCATGGGCGTGGCGGCGTTCTCCTGGAGCACGGCGGCCATCGTCATGACCTTGGCGGTGGAGCCGGGTTCGTAGGCGTCCTGGAGGGCCGCGTTGCCGAGCGCCGCCGAACTGGCCTTGGAGAGGTCGTTGGGGTCGAAGCCGGGCGAGTTCGCCATGGCCAGGATCTGGCCGGTGCGGGTGTCCTGCACCACCACATAGCCGCGGTCCGCCTTGGACTTCCGTACCTGTTCGGTGATGGCGTTCTGGGCGGCCCACTGGATGTCGCGGTCGATGGTGAGTTCCACGTCGGTGCCGGCCACGGCGGGCGTCTCGGCCGAGCCCGCGGTCGGCACCAGCCGGCCGCCGGACTGGGCGTAGCGGATCTTGCCGTCCTTGCCGGCCAGTTCCTTGTTCAGCTGCTGCTCGACGCCGCCCCCGCCCCTGCCCTCGGCGTTGACCCAGCCCAGTATCCCGGCGGCGAGGTCGCCGTTCGGATAGACGCGCTTGCTGGTGGGCGTGGCGAGGACGCCGGCGAGGACGTTGACCGTGTTGCGGTCGGTCCCGGCCTTGACCGAGAGCGTGTTCTTCAGGTCCTTGATCTGGTTCCACACCTGGGGGGTCCGGCGGTGGGCCAGCAGGACGTAGCGGGTGTGCGGGGTCTTCAGCTTCGCGGTGACCTCGGCGGTGTCCTGGCCGATGATCGGGGCGAGGAGCGCGGCGGCCTGCTCGGGGGCGTCCGGGGTCTTGGTGGCGTCAGGGGTGAACAGCGTGGGGTCGGCGATGATGTCGTACGCGTCCACGCTGGTCGCCAGCTCGACCCCGCCGCGGTCGGTGATCTCGCCGCGTACGGCGGCCAGGGTGCGCCCCACATACCGGTTCTGGTCGGCCTTGGCGGCGTACGCGCTCGCGTCCACGGCCTGCACCTGGAGCAGTCGTACGACGAAGGCGAGCATCACCAGGGTCAGGGCGAGCCCGACCAGGCGCAGCCGGGGGCGGGGGCTGCCGAGCCGGATGCCGCGGGGGGCGCGGGAGGCGGGGCCACGGGCCGGGGCCGGGCGGCGCGCGGAGCGGGCGCCCGCGGCGGGGCGGCGCCGGGCGTCGGGGCGCACGGGCCGGGCGGGGCCGGGCACGCGACGGCGCGGCGGTTCCCTGTCGGACACTTCCGTCACCTGCCGGGGGTCGGGGAGGGGTGTGCGGGCGGGGTGGAGGGCGCGGCCGCGGAGCCGGCCGGGGACGAGGAGGCCGGGGACGGCTTCGCCGGGATGTTCGGTGAGGGTGTGGCCGGGGTGCCCGGGGACGACGGCGCCGCGGGGTCCGGATAGGGGCTGAGCACCTCGGGCGGGCGGGGCGCGGCGGTGTTCACCGCGGGCTGCCCCGCGGCGGCCGAGGGAGCGCCCCTGACGGTGCCGTCGGGGTTGAGGAACGCGGGGTCGCCGCCGGGGACCATGCCGAGTTCCCTGGCGCGGCGCTGGAGGGCGTCCGGGGCCGCGTAGGCGTCCACGTCCCGCTGGAGGGCCTGCTCCTCGTCGGTGAGGTTCTTGGTCTGCCGTTGCAGGTCGTCGAGCCTGAACGCGCCCTCGCTGAGCGCGGAGTTCAGCACCAGGAGCCCGATGAGCCCGCCGCCGAGCAGCAGGACGACGAGCAGCACGAAGGGGGTGCGGGCGGCGGCGCCGCCACCGCCGGTGGGGATGAGACGGGCGAGCCGGGCGGCCCGACCCCTGAGTTCGGGTTTTCCGCTCACGCGGCCTCCCGCCGTGCGGCGGCGGCCGTATGCCTCCGTGTGCGGTGCCGGCAGGCGCGGGGCGGCCGGGCCGGGGCCGGGGACCGCCGGGACCGGCGCGGGGCGGGGCACCGGGGCGGGCGCTTCTCGCCCGTCGGCGCACCCGGACGTCCCGCGGCTGCTCTGTTCACTCGCCCACCCCCTTCGTCAGGCCCGCTCGGCTTCCGCCCGGCTCACTCGGCGTCCTCACGGATGCGCTCGGCACCCCGCAGACGCGCCGGGGCCGCGCGGCGGTTCTCGGCGACCTCCTCCTCGCTGGGAAGTTCGGCACCGCGCGTGAGGAGCTTGAGCCGGGGCTGGTGGTGCTCGGGGACGACCGGCAGCCCGGGGGGCGCGGTGGTCGCGGCGCCTGCCGCGAACACCTGCTTGACGAGGCGGTCTTCGAGCGAGTGGTAGGACAGCACGGCGATCCGGCCGCCGACGGCGAGGGCCTTCACGGCCGCGGGGATCGCCCTCTCCAGGACGGCGAGTTCGCCGTTGACCTCGATGCGCAGCGCCTGGAAGGTGCGCTTGGCCGGGTTGCCGCCGGTCCGCTTGGCGGCCTGCGGCAGCGCGTCCCGGATCAGCTCCACGAGCCGTGCGCTGGTGGAGAACGGCTCTTTCTCGCGCTCGCGCACGATCGCGGACACGATCCGCTTGGCCTGCTTCTCCTCGCCGTACGCCCGCAGGATCCGGACGAGTTCGCCCGCCGGGTAGGTGTTGAGGACCTCGGCGGCGCTGACTCCCGTCGTCTGGTCCATGCGCATGTCGAGGGGGGCGTCCTGCGCGTACGCGAATCCGCGCTCCGCCTCGTCGAGTTGCATGGAGGAGACGCCGAGGTCGAAGAGCACGCCCTGGACGCGGGGCAGGCCCAGCCGGCCGAGCACCGCGGGGAGTTCGTCGTAGACGGCGTGCACCAAGGTGGCGCGTTCCCCGAAGGGGGCGAGCCGTTCACCGGAGAGGCGCAGCGCCTCCTTGTCGCGGTCGAGTGCCACGAGCCGTGCCTCGGGGAAGCGCGTCAGCAGCGCCTCGCTGTGCCCGCCGAGTCCGAGGGTGCAGTCGACGACGACGGCCCCCGGCTCGGCGAGGGCCGGGGCCAGCATGTCCAGACACTGCCGGAGCATGACGGGCACGTGTCGACTCTTGCTCAAGGGGGCCTCTCAGATCCGGCGCGCCGGTCCGCACGGACGGCCGGCCGCCCTCCTCCAGACAGCGCTGGGGACGCCCCCCGTGAGGAAGTGGCCTGCCGGCGCCGGAAGCGTCAGCCGACCGGGAGCGGGAGGAGGCCGAGCCATACGTACGCGCCGCACACGCGGGGAGAAACCGGCGCGCGGCCGGCGTCTCCTGGGTGAACAGTCCGTGGGGAGAGCGTCTCGCCTCCCACTTCGGGTCACTTTAGTCCACCGTGTCTTGCGGTCAATCAACCGGCCTGCGCGTCGCCCGTCCGGCCCGCCGCGGCGGGCGAGGCGCCGGTGTTCACCCGTACGGCAGCGGCGTCACCGTCCGTGTGGAATAGGTCACAACAAGCTGCGCTGTCGTTCTTTGTCCACTCTCACAGCAGGCCTGGATCGGCCGTGACCAGTAACGTCATGGGTATGACGACTTCCGCATCCGTACCCACCGGTCCCGAAGGCGCCATAGTCGGCACCGTCACCAACCGCCTCGTCGAGGCCAACCAGCACTACGCCGCCGCGTTCACGGATCCCGGGATGGACGCCCGTCCCGTACTCCAGGTCGCGGTCGTGGCCTGCATGGACGCGCGTCTCGACCTGCACGCCGCACTGGGCCTCGAACTGGGCGACTGTCACACCATCCGCAACGCGGGCGGCGTCGTCACCGACGACGTGATCCGCTCCCTCACCATCAGCCAGCGGGCGCTCGGCACGCGCAGCATAGTGCTGATCCACCACACCGGCTGCGGTCTCGAGTCCCTGACCGAGGAGTTCCGGCACGATCTGGAGATGGAGGTCGGCCAGCGGCCCGCCTGGGCGGTGGAGGCCTTCCGCGACGTCGACCAGGACGTCCGTCAGTCGATGCAGCGGGTGCGCACCTCGCCGTTCCTGCTCCACACCGACGACGTACGGGGCTTCGTCTTCGACGTCAAGACGGGTCTCCTGCGGGAGGTGGACCCGGCGTAGCGCCGCGTTCCGGCCGCCGCCTTCACCCGTCACCACGTCGGCACAAACATCCATTCGAGCAAAATCCCCGGCTCCGGTGGGCCGAAAAGGCCGTAAGGCCGACATATCGCGGCCACTTATCCACAGCCGAGTGACACGAACCGGTAACGGCAACAAGAATGCGGGATGAGGCGTCGCGCGGAACTTTTCCCGCGCGGTGTCCGTGTTCGGGGTGGGCCGGTCCGCATCGCAGAGCGTCGGCCCGGAGAAAGTACGGGCCGAGGAGGGCCGGGTGACGACCTATGACGATCGAGCGAGCCTTACTGATCTGACCGCCACTGTGGAGCGCATCCGCAGTTCGGTGGAAGGAGTGATCGAGGGCAAGCCCGAGGTCGTACGGCTTTCACTGACCGTGCTGCTCGCCGAGGGGCATCTTCTGATCGAGGATGTCCCCGGCGTCGGCAAGACGATGCTCGCGAAGGCACTGGCACGCTCCATCGACTGTTCGGTGCGGCGCATCCAGTTCACCCCCGACCTGCTGCCCTCGGACATCACGGGCGTGTCCATCTGGGACCAGCAGCGTCGGGACTTCGAGTTCAAGCCGGGCGCGATCTTCGCCCAGATCGTGATCGGCGACGAGATCAACCGCGCCTCCCCCAAGACCCAGTCGGCGCTGCTGGAGTCGCTGGAGGAGCGCCAGGTCACCATCGACGGCCAGACCTACGAGCTGCCCAGCCCGTTCATGGTGGTCGCCACCCAGAACCCGGTGGAGATGGAGGGCACCTATCCGCTGCCCGAGGCCCAGCGGGACCGCTTCATGGCGCGTGTCTCCATCGGCTACCCGAGCGCGGAGGCCGAGCTGCAGATGCTCGACATCCACGGCGGCGTCAACCCGCTGGACGACCTCCAGCCGGTGGCGCACGCGCACGAGATCCTGAAGCTGATCGAGGCCGTCCGGGGCGTCCATGTGGCGGAGTCGGTCCGGCGTTACGCGGTGGACCTGGTCTCCGCCACGCGCACCCATCCGGACCTCAGACTCGGCGCCTCGCCGCGCGCCACCCTGCATCTGCTGCGCGCGGCGAAGGCGTCCGCCGCCCTGTCCGGCCGGGAGTACGCCCTGCCGGACGACGTACAGGCCCTCGCCGTGGCGGTATTGGCCCACCGTCTGCTGCCCACCGCGCAGGCCCAGCTCA
Organism: Streptomyces sp. NPDC002573; assembly: GCF_042889625.1. NCBI lineage: Bacteria > Bacillati > Actinomycetota > Actinomycetes > Kitasatosporales > Streptomycetaceae > Streptomyces > Streptomyces sp. NPDC002573. The sequence continues at coordinate 235,669 of NZ_JBIARC010000002.1, forward strand.
ACCGCCGTACGGCGGAGCAGGTCGTCCAGGAGATCCTGCAGAGCACCCCGGTGCCCGCAGCACCCCAGCAGTCCGGTCTCTCCCTGGGACGGGGCTACGGCCAGCAGCCGCCCCGGAGGCTGTGATGCCCCAAGGGGGGACGGCACCCGGCGGCCGGCCCGAACAGGGAGGACCGCTCACCGCGCTCGCCGGGCTGACCACGCGCGGGCGCTCCTTCCTCGCCGCCGGGATCGCGGCCGCGATCTGCGCCTACGTCCTCGGACAGGGCGCTCTGCTCCGGGTCGGACTGCTGCTGGCGGCGCTGCCCCTGGTCTGCGCGGCGGTGCTCTACCGCACGCGCTACCGGGTCGCGGGCAGCCGCCGGCTGTCCCCCGGGCGCGTTCCGGCCGGCTCGGAGGCCCGCGTCCATCTGCGGATGGACAACGTCTCCCGGCTGCCCACCGGGCTGCTGATGCTCCAGGACCGGGTGCCCTACGTCCTCGGGCCGCGCCCCCGCTTCGTCCTGGACCGGGTGGAGCCGGGCGGCCGGCGCGAGGTGTCCTACCGCGTCCGCTCGGATCTGCGCGGACGCTATCCGCTGGGACCCCTCCAGCTGCGCCTGACCGACCCCTTCGGCCTGTGCGAGCTGACCCGTTCCTTCTCGACCTACGACACCCTGACGGTCATCCCGCGCGTGGAGCCGCTGCCGCCCGTACGGCTGACCGGCGAGGCGATGGGCTACGGCGACGGGCGGCAGCGTTCGCTGGCGCTGGCCGGCGAGGACGACGTGATCCCTCGCGGCTACCGCCACGGCGACGACCTGCGCCGGGTGCACTGGCGTTCCACCGCGCGCTACGGCGAGCTGATGGTGCGCCGGGAGGAACAGCCACAGCGGGCCAGATGCACGGTGCTGCTCGACACCCGGGGCATCGCCTTCCAGGGCACCGGACCGGACTCGGCCTTCGAGTGGGCCGTCTCGGGCGCCGCGTCCGCGCTGGTCCACCTGCTCGAACGGGGCTTCTCCGTCAGGCTGTTGACGGACACGGGTGACTCGGTACCCGGCGAGGGAGCGAGCGGGTTCGCGGGCGCGAGCCAGGAGTCCGCCGACGCGGCCGGGCTGATGATGGACACGCTCGCCGTGATCGGCCATTCGGACGGCACGGGTCTGTCCCCCGCGTACGACCTGCTGCGCGGCGGGAACGAGGGACTGCTGATCGCCTTCTTCGGCGACCTGGACGAGGAGCAGGCCACGGTGGCCGCCAAGATGAGCAGACGCAGCAACGGCGCGCTCGCCTTTCTGCTGGACAGCGACACCTGGGGACGCGAGCAGACCGATGTGCCGGGCCCCCCGGACCGCACCGGGGAACGGCTGCGGATGCTGCGCGAGGCGGGCTGGACGGCGCTGGCCGTGCCTCGCGGTGTGTCCATCACGGAGCTGTGGCGCGAGGCGGACCGGCAGCGCACGCATGTGGGCGCCGTGAGCGGTGCGGAGGGACGGTCATGAGCGGGCGGGCCCGCCTGGCGCTGTGTGCAGCGGTGGCGACGCTGGCGGCGTCGTGCGCGCTGCTGCCCCTGGTGTCCCCGATGACCTGGATCTTCCAGGCGGCCTTGCTGTTGGCGGTGCAGACCGGGGTGGGGGCACTGGCCCGGCGGGTGCCGCTGGCGCGTTCGCTGACCATCGCCTGTCAGGGGGTCGTCGACCTGCTGCTGCTCACCCTGATGTTCGCGCACCGTCAGTCCGTCGCCGGGATCCTGCCCGGCCCCGAGGCCGTCCGCCACTTCTCGGAGCTGCTGCGGTCGGGCGCCGAGGACGTGGGGCAGTATGCGATTCCCGCGCCGCTGACCCCCGGCATCCGGCTGATGGTCGTCGGCGGAGTGCTGATCATCGGGCTCCTGGTGGACGCGCTCGCGGTGACCTTCCGCGCGGCGGCCCCGGCCGGGCTGCCGCTGCTCGCGCTGTACTCGGTGGCCGCCGGGCTCTCCGACGGCGCCACCGACTGGCTGTGGTTCCTCGTCGCCGCGAGCGGCTATCTGATGCTGCTGCTGGCCGAGGGCCGTGACCGGCTCTCCCAGTGGGGGCGGGTGTTCGCCGGCGCCGCGCGCGGCCGGGACCGGGACTCCGGGGGCGCGGTCGCCCCGGTCCGCACCGGACGGCGCATCGGCGCGGTGGCGCTGGGGGTCGCCCTGGTGGTGCCGCTGGCACTGCCCTCGCTCAAGGGCGGCCTGCTGGACAACACCGGCACCGGCGTCGGCGCGGGCTTCGGGAACGGCGAGACGATCTCCGCGGTCAACCCCCTGGTCTCGCTGCGCGACAGCCTGAACGTGGACCAGGACCGCCAGGTCATCGCCTACCGCACCAACTCGGACGACACCCAGGACATGTATCTGCGGATCGTCGCCCTGGACGACTTCGACGGCACGACCTGGCGGCCGGCCCAGCGGCGCATCACCGCCGTGCCGGACTCGCTCCCCACACCGGCCGGCCTCTCGGGCAGTGTGCGGCGGACCGAGATCGAGACGCGGATCTCGTCGGCGGACTGGTACGCGCAGAACTGGCTGCCGATGCCGTACCCCGCGACCAGCGTGAAGATCAGGGGCAACTGGCGCTACGAGCCGGTCGGCCGCACGCTCGTCGGCGACCACGGGCAGAACACACGCGGCATCCAGTACGACGTCAAGAGTCTGATCGTGCAGCCGACCGCGGAGCAGCTGGCCACCGCGCCGGAGCCGTCGGAGCCGCTGAAGCGCGAGTTCACGAAGGTGCCGACGTCGCTGCCGGCGGTCGTGGCGCAGACGGCCCGCAAGGTGACCGCGGGGGCGTCCAACCACTACGAGCAGGCGGTCAAGCTCCAGGACTACTTCGCGCTCAGCGGCGGGTTCACCTACAGCACCGCTGTGCAGGTCGGCACCGGGCCGAAGGCGATCGCGCGATTCCTGAGGGACAAACAGGGCTTCTGCGTGCACTTCTCGTTCGCGATGGCGGCGATGGCGCGGACCCTGGGGATCCCGGCCCGGGTCGCGGTGGGCTTCACCCCGGGCTCCCCGCTGGCGGACGGCTCCATGTCGGTGGGACTGCGGGACGCGCATGCCTGGCCCGAGTTGTACTTCGAGGGCGTCGGCTGGACCCGTTTCGAGCCGACCCCCAACCGGGGGACGACCCCCTCGTACACCCAGTCGGACGCGCCCAGCGGACAGAACCCCCTTCCGCCTCGGGCGTCGCTGTCGTCGACGGCGGCGGCGTCCACCGGTCCGACGGCGAGCGAGAGCTGCTCGGCGGTCATGCGCAAGCTGGAGGCGTGCCCGGCCCAGTCCTCGGGCGCCCTGGCGGTCACCGGCGACAGCGGGCCGCCGTGGTACCAGGTCGTCGCGTGGACGCTGCTGGGGCTGGCCCTGGTCGCGGTGCCGCTGACGCCGATGCTGTGGCGGCTGCGGAGCCGCTCGGTCCGGCTGGCCTCCGCCCGGCACGCGCCGACGGCCCTGCGGGCGGCCGGGTCCCGGGGCCGCGACCCCGGGACCGGTGAGCAGTACGCCGGGGACATAGAGGTGACCGTGGTACCGGGCGAGGCACCACCGGGCCGGGCGGCCGAGGCGGCCGTGGGGCACACCCTGGCCGTGTGGCGCGAGCTCACGGACACGGCGTGGGACTACGGCATCGTGCCGGACGACGCCCTGACCCCGCGCGGGGCCGCCGAGCGGATCGTGGGGCTCGGCCGCCTGGACGGGCCCGCCGCCGCTGCCGTGCACCGTGTGGCCGGCGCCGTGGAGCAGGTGCTCTTCGCTCCGCAGCCGCGCCCCGAGGCCGGGCTCGTCGACGATGTGCGCAAGGTGCGGACGGCACTGCGGTCCCAGGTCAGCCTGCGGACCCGGGTGCGTGCGGTCGTGGCACCGCGCTCCTCCCTGCGTGTCGTCTGGGCGATGGGCGACCGCTGGGCGGACCTCAAGGGCCGCTGGGCCACTCGCTGGTCCACTCTGCTCCGCCGCCCGTCCGGCCAGCAGAGCGGCTGAGGCGGGGCGAGGCGGCCGGCCAGGGCCCCGGAGCGGATGTCACGCTCCGGGGCCCTGGGGAACCCCGGGAACCCTGGAAAAGCGGCCGAAGCGATGGCAGGCCTGTTCCGGCATGCGGAAGGGGGCGGCCACCTCGTCGGTGGTCGCCCCCTTCCGGAAGTTCTCAGCCTGCCCGGGGGCTAGTGACCCTGCTCGTCCCGGCGTCGCTGCCAGCGCTGTTCGATCCGGTCCATCATGGAACGTCGCTGCCTGACCTGCCTGCGGGCGCCCGGCGCCCCCTGCTCGCCCGGCTTCGGAACCTTGCGCCAACCGGTCACGACGAGTACCGCACAGCCCAGCATGACGAGGAAACCCACCACGCTGATCCAGATCTGCTTCGCGACCATTCCGGCCATGAGGAGCGCGATACCCACCAGGAAGCCCGCTGCGGCCTGGTAGACCCGTCGCCGGGTGTATGTACGCAGCCCGCTTCCCTCAAGCGCTGTCGCGAACTTGGGATCTTCGGCGTACAGCGCTCGCTCCATCTGCTCGAGCATTCGCTGCTCGTGCTCCGAGAGCGGCACGGAGTCCTCCTCATCGTGCAGTCGCCGGGGCGACCGGGGGTCCCCTTCAGGATAGGCAGGGAATCGCCCCCTTGAAACCCGCCCCTCTACGCCAATTGGCCAACCGGAATCCGCCATGGCCGTCCTGGCTCACTGAGGCTTCCATTCCCCAGTGGCCGACCCGTCATGCCGGGCGGTCTCCCTCGATCATACGGCGCGCACCGCCCGATCGGAGGTCCTGTGGCGTACTCCATCCGCCGTCTCGCCGCTGATCAACGGCGCGTCCCGGCGGCGGACTCAGACCTCGGCCGTGCCGCGGGTCTCACCGAGGACATGAAGCTGGGTGGCGACGGAGTGGAAGGCGGGTTCCTCGGCCGCCGCGGCCTCCAGCTTGAGCAGTGCGTCGAGGGCCCCCGGCTCGGTGTCCACCAGCACTCCGGGCACCAGGTCCGCGAAGACCCGGACGCCGTGCACGGCGGCGACGCCGAGGCCCGCGTCCTGGACGAGCGCGGTGAGCTGGTCCGCGGTGAAGCGGTGGGGCACGGGGTCGCCCTCGCCCCAGCGGCCGTCCGGGTCCTGGAGCGCCTGCCTGGCCTCCTTGAAGTGACCGGCGAGGGCCCGGGCCAGGACGGCGCCGCCGAGCCCGGCGGCGAGCAGGCTGAGGACGCCCTCAGGACGTAGCGCGGCGACCACGTTGCGTACGCCCTCGGCGGGGTCGTCCACGTACTCCAGGACGCCGTGGCACAGCACCGCGTCGTAGCCGGCCGGCTCCACCACGTCGAAGAGGCCGTGGGCGTCGCCCTGAACGCCCCGCACCCGGTCGGCGACCCCGGCCTCGGCGGCCCGGCGCTCCAGCGCGAACAACGCGTTCGGACTGGGGTCGACGACGGTGACCCGGTGGCCCAGGCGGGCGACGGGCACCGCGAAGTTGCCGCTGCCGCCACCGGTGTCGAGGACGTCCAGCACGTCCCGCCCCGTGGCCTTGACGCGGCGGTCGAGGGCGTCCTTGAGGACCTCCCAGACCACGGCGGTACGGAGAGAAGCGCGGGGGCGCATCGGGTCCGACACGGCAGTTGACTCCTCGGCGCGGCACCGCCTGCTCGTGCGGCGGAGCGATCGGACGGCCTTCCGGACCCGGTACCAGGGCGAAAGGCTTCAGCGCCTCCACCCTATTGCCTCCGGCACCATGTCCGGAGCCCCGACCCACACCACCGCACACCGGCCCGGAGGGCTCAGCCCGCGTCCGGCATCTCCCTGTCCTCCGTCCCCCGCTCTCCCGTGCCCCTGTCCCCCCAGCCCCCGCTCCCCCGCTCGCCGGGACCCCGCGCCCCGCCGCTCCGTTCGGCGGTCTCCCGCTCGCCGATCTGCCGTGGCTGTGGCAGGACCGGCTGGAGCACCAGCATCCGCTCGACCAGGCGCAGGAACATCGCCACGTCCCGTATCAGATCGTCGGCGTCGCGGGGCCGGGCCGCGCCCGGGATGCCGGCCTCGGCGCGGGCGCGGCGGGCGGCACCCGAGGCGAACAGCGCGCTCCACTCGGCCAGTTCGGGCGCGATCTCGGGAAGCACCTCCCAGGCGCTTCTGATCCTGGCGCGGCGCCGGGCGGTGGGCTCCGGCCGGCCGCGCGCGGCGAGCACGGCGGCCGCCGTGCGCAGGGCCGCCAGATGGGCCGTCGCATAGCGCTCGTTGGGGGTTTCCAGTCGGGCCGCCTCGTCGAGTCCGGCGCGGGCCTGGGCGAGCAGGTCCAGTGCGGCGGGCGGGGCGGTGGCCCGGCGCAGTACGGGGTGCACGTCGCGCGCCGGGCCGGTCAGTGAGGGGGCAGGGCCGGTGGCGCGGCGCCGGGGTGCGGCACCTGCGGGATAGCTGGCCATGACGAACCTCCTGTCGTCTGCGTGACGGCACTGTGGCCGCATGTGCCCATCGTGGGATACGGCACTGACAATCCGGCCTGACCTGCGGTTTTGCTTCGTTCGTAGGTTCGGGGTAGATTTTGAACTGACCAGTCAGTTCAAAACCGGTCCCACGACTGGGCGACTCGCCCAGGGGAACGAGGGGGGACATGGACATGCAGGAGGAAGCGGCCGGTGCCGCTGTGGAGGTCACGGGCCTCGGCCTGAAGGGCCCGCGCGGCCCTGTGTTCCGGGGTGTCCATGTGACGGCCCGGCCCGGCGCGCTCATCGCTGTCGAAGGGCCGTCGGGCTCGGGCCGGACCTGTCTGCTGCTCACGCTCACCGGGCGGATGAGGCCCGGCGAGGGCCATGCCACGGTCGGCGGGCACCGGCTGCCCAAGGAGATGTCCGCGGTGCGCCGGATGAGCGCGATCGCGAACGTGTCCGGGGTCACCGACCTGGAGCCCGCGCTGACCGTGGGTGAGCACCTACGTGAACGAGCCCTGCTGGAGAGCCGGTTCGGGGACTCCCTGCGCGCGCTGCTGCGGCCGCGCGACGAGCGCACGGCGTCGGTGAGGCGACGTATCGACACCGCTCTCGCCGCGGCCGGGCTCGACCAGGACGCGCTGCCCAAGGGACCCCGCACCGCCGTACGCGATCTGGAGCGCCTGGAGGCCCTGCGGCTGTCCGTGGCCCTGGCCCTGATGGGCCGGCCGCGTCTGCTCGCCGTGGACGACACCGACCACAAGCTCTCCGCCGCCGAACGGGCCGAGGCATGGGACCTGTTGAGGTCCGTCGCGCAGGCCGGGACCACGGTTCTCGCGGTGTGCACCGAGGCCCCCCGGGACGCGCTGGTGGTGTCCACGGCCCCGGGTGACCGCGCGGCACAGGGCGGGGACGTGACCCCGCCGGCCGCCGAGGGCGGCGCGCCGGACGCATCCCAGAGGGCCACCACCCCCGACGAGCCGTCCGAGGACGGCGCAGAAGACGACAAGGAGACGGCGGATGCGCTCGCCGAAACTGGCCGCGCTTGAGCTGAGGCGGTTCGGCAGGGGAAGGCTGCCGCGCGCGGCACTGGTCGCGCTCCTGCTGCTGCCGCTGCTGTACGGCGCCCTGTATCTGTGGTCCTTCTGGGACCCGTACGGGCGCCTGGACCGCATCCCGGTGGCGCTCGTCGACGACGACAAGGGGGCGACGGCGGACGGCCGGAGGATCACCGCGGGCGACGACCTCGTCAAGGGACTGCGCAAGAGCGAGACCTTCGAGTGGCACGAGGTGAGCGCGGCCGAGGCCAGGAAGGGCGTCGAGAACGGCACCTACTACCTGTCGCTGACGATGCCGTCCGACTTCAGTGCGCGGATCGCCTCCAGCTCCGGGAAGTCCCCCGAGACCGGCGCCCTCCAGGTGCACACCAACGACGCGAACAACTACATCGTCGGGCAGATCTCCAAGACGGTGTTCAACGAGGTGCGCGCGGCGGCCTCCACGAAGACGTCGCGGTCGTTCCTGGACCGGATCTTCATCTCCTTCTCCGACATCCACGGCAAGACCGTGCAGGCCGCCGAGGGGGCCGACCGGCTCACAGGCGGGATCGGCAAGGCGAAGCAGGGCTCCAAGGACCTAGCCGACGGTCTCCAGGAGGCCGAGAACGGCAGCGGGAAGCTGTCGGGCGGTCTGACGAAGCTCACCCGGGGCGCCGGTGATCTGCACAGCGGGGCGCAGCAGGTCGCCGACGGCACCCAGGCGCTGGCCGACCGGGTGGACGGCACGGCCGACCAGGTGCGGCCCTTCCTGAAGAAGAACGGCCGGCAGATCGCCGACACCGCGACCCTGGTGGCCGACTCCGCGGGCGTGATCAGCGACCACCTCGACACCTTCGTCACCACGGCCCCCATCGCGGAGAGCGGCACCCGCAAGGCGTCCGACGCGCTGAACGACATCTACGACCGGCGTTGTGTCAGCCCGCTGCTTCCCGACCCCGCGTGCGACGACCTGAAGAAGGCGAAGGACGCGGCGGCGCAGGCGGCGAAGCTCGCCCACGACGTCAACTCCGTGGTGCAGGACTACCACGGGGACATGACCGCCATGCAGTCGGACCTGAAGACGCTCCAGCAGCAGGCGCGGGCCCTCGCCAAGGCGGCACCGCACCTCTCCGACGACCTCGACGACGCGGTCGCCAAGGTGGACGCGCTCAACAAGGGCGCCGCCCGGGTCGCCCAGGGGGCCGGGACCCTGCAGGCCGGACTCGGCACCGCGCAGACCGGCGCCGCCGACCTGAACGAGGGCGTCGGCAGGCTGGAGGCGGGCGCGGTCGACCTCAACGGCGGCATGTACAAGCTCGCCGACGGCTCCGGGAAGCTCGCGGGCGGGCTGCACGACGGGGCGTCCAAGATCCCCGCCTACGGCAAGCAGGACCGCGACCGGCGCACCGAGGTGATGGCCGACCCGGTGCAGCTCGCCTCCCGGGACCTGCACCACGCGCCGAACTACGGCACCGGTTTCGCCCCCTACTTCATTCCGCTCTCCCTCTGGGTGGGCGCCATGGTGGCGTACATGCTGATCCCGCCGCTGAACCGGCGCGCGCTCGCGGCGGGCGCCTCGGCCTGGCGGATCGCGCTGGCGGGCTGGCTGCCCGCGGCCGCCGTGGGTGTGCTGCAGACGACCGCCCTCATGGCCGTACTGCACTGGGCGATCGGCCTGGAGATGATGCGGGCGGCCGGCACGGTCGGGTTCCTGTTCCTGGTGGCGGTGTGTTTCGCGGCGATCGTGCAGTGGCTGAACGCACAGTTCGGGGCGGCGGGCCGGATCCTCGTCCTCGCGCTGCTGATGCTCCAGCTGACGTCCGCGGGCGGCACCTACCCCGTGGAGACCAGTCCGGGCTTCTTCAACGCGATCCACCCCTTCCTGCCGATGAGTTACATCATCGAGGCCCTGCGCAGGCTCATCACCGGCGGCGGTCTCGGCCCCGTGTGGCAGGCGTGCGCCGTGCTGGCGGCGTTCACCGCGGGCGCCCTCGCGCTCACCGCCCTGTCCGCCCGCCGCAAGCAGGTGTGGACCCTCGACCGGCTGCATCCGGAGCTGAGCCTGTGACGGCCACAGCCGGACCCGCGTCCTCCGAGGGAGCCTTTCCTGTGAGAATCATGGCCATGGAACGCACCAGTGCCGCCACACCAGGCGGCTCGGGCCGACGCGCGGCGACCCGGCAGAAGCTCTACGAGGCGGCGGTCACCCTCATCGCGGAACAGGGTTTCTCCGCGACGACCGTCGACGAGATCGCCGAACGGGCGGGGGTCGCGAAGGGCACGGTCTACTACAACTTCGCCAGCAAGTCCGTCCTCTTCGAGGAGCTGCTGCGACACGGTGTGGGTCTGCTCACCGCCTCCCTGAGGGAGGCGGCCGAGCAGACCGCCCTGGCCGGCGGCACCAAGGTCGACGCCCTGGACGCCATGATCCGCGCGGGACTCGGCTTCATCGCCCGCTACCCGGCCTTCACCCAGCTCTACGTGGCCGAGCTGTGGCGCACCAACCGGGCCTGGCAGTCCACGCTCATGGTGGTGCGCCAGCAGGTCGTCGCGGCCATCGAGGACGTGCTGCGCGAGGGGGTGGCGAACGGCGAGTTCAGCGACGAGATCGATGTCCCGCTGACGGCGGCCGCGCTGGTCGGGATGGTCCTGGTGGCGGCTCTCGACTGGCAGTCGTTCCAGCCGGAACGCTCCCTGGACGACGTCCACGCGGCGCTGTCCAGGCTGATCCAGGGACGCGTGAGCGGGAACAGATAGCGCGCCAGGCACACAAAAGCCCGAAAACCCTGAAAAGCCGGAAGCCGGAAGCCGGAAGCCGAAAACCGGAAGCCCGAAACCCCGGGAACCTACAAGAGCGAAAGCGCCGGTCCGAGATGGCCGCGTCCCTGTCGGGCCGCCTCGGACCGGCGCTTCGTCGTTCCCCCGTGCTCCCCCGTCGGACCCCGTTCGGTCGTTCCCCCGGGTCCCCCCGTCCTCGCTTCCGCCGAGCGGGGTCGGCGGAAGGAGCGGGCAAGGGCGCGGGAGCCGTTCCGCCGCCCCGTGTCGGCGGTCCCGGACCGCACCTCTTTCCCGTGTCTCCACTGTCTCGTTCGCGCACGTCGGGCCCCATCCGTGCGCGTACTCATCTCACCGAATGAGTACGGATACTCAGGCCTGAGCGCTCATCCCCACGTCCCGGAGGCCGCGAGGGGGCCGGACGCACGCCGAGGACACTGATCACCGGCCCGTGGCCGGGCTGTCGGCGGTGGCGGATAAAGTCACCGGCATGGCACGGATTGCGGTGATCGGCGCCGGGATGGGCGCGATGGCGGCTGCCGCCCGGCTGGCCGTCGCGGGCCACCGGGTGGTGGTGTACGAGCGTACGGAGACGTACGGCGGTGCGGTGCGCCGTCTCATACGTGACGGCTTCTCCTTCGACACCGGCCCGGGCCTGCTGCCGCTCCCGGCGGTCTACCGCGACCTGTTCGTCAAGACCGGCAAAGAGCCGCTGGAGAGCCTGGTCGAGCTGGTCCAGGTGGACCCGTCCGCGCGGCACGTCTTCGCGGACGGCACGGAGCTCTCGCTGCCGAACGCGTCACGCGCGGGCGCCGTGTCGGCGCTGGACGCGGCGCTCGGCGGCGGGGCGGGCGAGCGCTGGGGCGACTTCCTGGTGCGGGCCCGCGAGGCCTGGGACCGCACCCGCAGGCCGCTCCTGGAGGAGCCGCTGTGGCCCAACTGGGCGGATCTGGCCGAGCGCGAGCCGTACCCGTCGGTGCCGCACCGCAGACTGCTGCGCACCCGGCAGGCCAGCACGCTCGCCGAGGTCGGCGCCTTCGAGCTGCGCGACGAGCGGCTGCGGGCCCTGCTGGAGAGCCATGCCCTGGCGTACGGCCTGGACCCCCGGACGGCACCGGCGAGCGCGGCGGTGCTGCCGTACATGGAGCATGCCTTCGGCACCTGGTACGTGCGCGGCGGGATACGGGAGCTGGCGCGTGCCGTGTACGAGCGGTGCGTGGCGCGGCGGGTGGAGTTCGTCTTCGGCGCCGAGGTCACCGGGATCGTTGAGAAGGACGGCCGGGCCGCGGGCGTGGAGCTGGCCGGGGACACCTCCGGGGCGCCCGGCTCCCGGGGCGGATCGGTGGTGGAGGCGGACCATGTGGTCGCCGGGGTGGCGCCCGCCGTGCTGGACCGCCTGGTGCCGGGGACGGTGTCGGTGCGGGGGGCCGGCGAGGTCCCGGCACAGCGCGGCATGCCCGCCCGGCTGACGGTGCTGCTGGCGCTGCGCGACGGACGGCCGGAGGGGACGGCGCACCGGACGGTGGTCCACCCGGCCGACCGCGAGGGCGAGTTGGACCGCCTGTTCGGGGCGGAGGCCGGGCTGCCGGCCGCCTCGACGGTGACGGTGCTGCGCCCGGACGACCCCGCGCTGGTGCCCGACGCGGAGCACGAGGCGGTCACCCTGTCGGTCACGGTGCCGGCGGGCCTGAGCCCGGCCGCGTCCGATGTGGACCGGATCGTGGAGACCGCCGAGCGCGCGATACCCGGTCTGCGCGACCGGGTGCTGTGGCGGGAGGTGCGCGCCCCTGGCGACATCACCGAGGAGACCGGTGTGCCCGGCGGTGCGGTCCCGGCACCGGCCCTCGCGGCGGCTGGCGGACGGCTGCTGCAGCCGTCCAACAGCACGCGCCTGCCCGGCCTCTTCACGGTCGGCGGCTGGTCCCACCCCGGGGGTGGGCTTCCGCACGCCGGGATGTCGGGGGCCCTGGTCGCCGGGCTGATCGTGGAGGGGCCGGACTTCCGGGGCTCGCAGTGAGGCACCGGGGGCCGTCCGTGCGCGAGGGCCCGGTGCTCGGCACCGGGCCCTCGGACAGCTGTGAGGCGTTCGTTCAGAAACGGTACTGCTCGTCGTAGCCGTGGCCCTGCGCGGTGCCGTTCGGTGCCGTGCCGTTCCCCTGGTACGGGTACGGCTGCTCCTGCGGGAGCTCACCGCCGAACGCGTCCTCGTTGCTGCGTTGCTGGGGGACCCAGACACCGCCGGCCGGGGTCTCGCCGTAGGTACCGACCGGGTACTGCTCCTGGCCGTACGCCTGCTGTCCGTACTGCTCCTGACCGCCGTACGCGGGGTCGTAGCCGCCGCCGTAGGTCTGGGTGCCGGCGTAGGGGTCGGAGTAGCCGCCGTACTGCTGCTGGGCGCCCTCGTAGCTGTAGCCCTGCTGGTTGTAGCCGGAGTAGCCGTCGTAGGCGTAGGCCTGCTGGTCCTGGGTCTGGCCCGCGTTCGCGTAGGACGGGTCCGTGGCGGCCGCGTACGCCGCGCCCGTGTAAACACCGTACGAGCCGGTCTCCTCGGGCAGCGGCTGCGGCTCGTACACGGCGGTCGCCTCGGCGGCGCTCTCCGCGGGCTGGGCGCGGTTGAAGACGTTGTCGTCGTCGTAGGCGTCGTCCTGCGGGGGCGTCGCCGCGGTCAGCTGCTCGTCGTCGGGGCCGTCGTCGTCCGGCACGTGCTCCTGCCGGGCCGCCTCGCCCCGGCGGCGCTTGCTGCCGCCACCCTCACGCGGACGGTTTCCGACCGCCCAGCCGGCCGCGAAGCCGCGGCGGAACGACAGCGTGACGTAGGTCTGCCCGACCGCGAACGCCGCAGCGCCCACGGCGATGACCAGCACCGAGGCGGTCAGCACGCCGAGCACGACTCCGAGGAAGCCGACGAAGGCCAGCAGCCGCCAGCGCAGTCGTGCCTTGTACTGCAGCAGCACCTCGCCCAGAAGCCACAGCGCGACGATGCCGAACGCGATGTAGAGGACCGCCCAGCCCATGTACGCCCCTCTCCCAGTGGCCGCTACGCAGTGTGTCGTAGTTGGGTGCGACCGGTCTAGGCCCGCTGCGGGTGGTGCAGGCCCAGATTTTCGTAGATTTCCAGCGTCGCCGTGGAGTTGTTGAGTGTAATGAAGTGCAGTCCGGGGACTCCCTCGGCCAGCAGCCTCGAGCAGAACTCCGTGGCGAACTCGATGCCAATCGAGCGTACAGCCGCCGGATCGTCTTTCGCTGCGAGGATCCGCTCTTTCAGGGCGGCCGGGAGGGCGGCGTTGCTGAGCTGCGGCAGCCGCTCCAGCATCCGCACGCTGGTCACGGGCATGACCTCGGGGATGACCGGGGTCGCACAGCCCGCCGCGGCGACCCGGTCGCGCAGCCGCAGATAGGACTCCGGCTGGAAGAACATCTGGGTGATCGCGTAGTCGGCGCCGGCCCGGCACTTGTCGACGAAGTGCGAGACGTCCGTGTCCCAGTCGCTGGAGCGCGGGTGCATCTCGGGGAAGGCGGCGACGCCCACACAGAAGTCGCCCGCCTCCTTGATGAGCCGGACCAGGTCGGCCGCGTAGGCCAGGCCCTTGGGGTGCGGGACCCAGTCGCCCATCGGGTCGCCGGGCGGATCGCCGCGGACGGCGAGCATGTTGCGGATCCCGGCGTCCGCGTACTGGCCGACGATGTTGCGCAGCTCCGCGACGGAGTGGTTGACCGCGGTGAGGTGGGCGACCGGGGTCAGCGTCGTGTCGGCGACGATCTGCTCGGTCTCCCTCACCGTGCCCGCGCGGGTCGAACCGCCCGCGCCGTAGGTCACGGAGACGAAGTCCGGGGCCACCGCCTCGACCCTGCGCAGCGCGCTCCACAAGTTCCGCTCGCCCTTGGGGGTCTTCGGCGCCGAGAACTCGAACGAGTACGTCGTCTTACCGGTGGCGAGGATGTCACGCACCGTTCGCGCGCGATCAGACCTCGTGGATGCGGTTCCGAGGGCCATAGTCGCAGGTTAGCCAGGGGGAGGCGGTCCCCCAACCGGACGCTGGAGATTTGCCGGAATTGTCGCGCTGTTGTCCACCAGTCGGACATCCGCGCATGGTCGGGCCGACGAACCGGCCGTTCTACGCCGTCCGCAGCCGCTTCGCGAACTCCGCCGCCGCGGCGCCGGGGTCGGTCGCCTCCGTGATCGCGCGGACGACGACCACCCGGCGGGCGCCGGCCTCCAGTACCTGGTCCAGATTGCCGAGGTCGATGCCTCCGATGGCGAACCAGGGCCGGTCGGTGCCCACCGCGGCGGTGTGCCGGACCAGGTCGAGGCCCGGGGCGGGGCGGCCGGGCTTGGTGGGGGTGGGCCAGCAGGGCCCGGTGCAGAAGTAGTCCACGCCGTCCTGGACGGCGGCGGACTCGGCCTCCGCCACGGAGTGCGTCGAGCGGCCTATGAGGACCTCGTCGCCTAGGACGGCGCGGGCCGCGGGGACGGGCAGGTCGCCTTGGCCGAGGTGCAGGACGTCCGAGGCGGCGGCGTGGGCGACGTCCGCGCGGTCGTTCACCGCGAGCAGCTTGCCGTGGCGGGCGCAGGCGTCGGCGAAGACCGCCAGGTGCTCCAGTTCCTCGGCCGCCTCCATGCCCTTGTCGCGCAGCTGCACGATGTCGACGCCCCCGGCCAGGACCGCGTCGAGGAACTCGGCGAGGTCGCCCTGGCGGGTGCGGGCGTCCGTGCACAGATAGACGCGGGCGTCGGCGAGCCGGGCGGTGCGGGCGGTGTCGGGCACGATGGGTCCCCCGGGGTCGGTGGCGTACGGGCCGCGGCGGGCGCGGTCGGCCCGAGGCCGGGGCCCGTGGACCCGCGGCCCGTACGCCGGACGGTTGTTCTCGATCGGATCAGACGGCGAGCGCCTGAGCGCGGCGCTTCACCTCCGTGCCGCGATTCTCCCTGAGGGCCTGCGCGGGGGTGCCGGGGAGGGTCGGGTCGGAGGTGAACAGCCACTCGATCATCTCTTCGACCGTGAAGCCGTCGTCCCGCAGGAGGGTCAGGGTCCCGGACAGGCCCTTGACCACCTTGTCCCCGTCGATGAAGGCGTCGGGGACGTGCAGTGCGCGGTTCTCGCCACGGCGTACGGCGACGAGCTGGCCCTCCTTGACCAGCTGCCGCACGCGGGTCACCTCGACGTCGAGTGCCTCGGCGATGTCGGGGAGGGTGAGCCAGCCGGGGACGAGAGCATCAATCTTTGCGTCAATCTCGGTCACGGGATCAAGCGTGCCATCCCGGACTGACAGTCGGAAGCGGGGCACCTCCGGCAGAGTGCCGGTTGCCTCCGGCGGTGGACACGGAGGGCCCCCGCCGTCCCGCGAACGGGGGCATGGGCGGGCCGGGACGCGGCGCCCGGGACCTGCCCCTACGCCGTCGCCTCCTTCAGCGGGCGCGACGCGTCCGCCAGCAGCTCCGGGTCCATCGGGGTGCCCGACTCGATCAGCCGGCGGCCCTGCGCCAGGTCCCGGGGGCGGCCCACCGCCAGCAGGCCCACCAGGCTGCCCGAGCGCAGCCAGCACACGGCCCAGGCGGCACCCTGCGGGCTCCCGCGCCAGACGGTCGTGTCGGCCGCGGCGTGGTGGCCCACGTACTGGACGAAGCGGCCGAACTGCTCCGACCAGAAGTACGGCACGGGGTCGTACGCCATCGGGGTCTCCCCGATGATGTTCGCGGCCACCGTGCGCGGGCCCTGGAGGGCGTTGTCCCAGTGGTGGACCAGCAGGCGCTGCTCGTACCGCCCCGACGGGAAGGACGCGCAGTCCCCGACGGCGTACACGTCCGGCACCGAGGTGCGCAGGTGCTCGTCGGCCAGCACCTCCCCGTGCGCGCCCAGCTCGACGCCCGAGCCGGCGAGCCACGCCGTGGCCGGACGTGCCCCGATGCCCACGACCACCGCGTCCGCCGGCACCCGGGACCCGTCGTCGAGCACCACGGCCCCGGACTCGATGCGGTCCACGCGCGCGTGGGTGCGCAGTTCCGCCCCGCTGTCCGCGTACCAGGCCGCCATCGGGGCGGCCACCTCCGCGGGCAGCGCCCCCGCGAGCGGCCGGTCGGCGGCCTCCACCACGGTCACGGTGCAGCCCGCCTCGCGCGCCGCGGTGGCGAACTCGGCACCGATCCAGCCCGCGCCCACGACCACGATGTCGTGCTGTTCGGCGAGGACCGGCCGCAGCCGCTCGGCGTCGTCCAGCGTGCGCAGCAGATGCACCCCGGGGACGCCTTCCGCGCCGGGCAGCTGGATCGGTTCCGCTCCGGTGGCGAGGACCAGCACGTCGTAGGCGACGGGTCCCTCCACGGTGTCCAGCTCGTGGTCGGCGGTGCGCAGGCCGACCACCTCGCAGCCCAGCCGCAGCTCGATGCCGAGGGCCTCGAAGTCGACGTCGAAGGCGGAGCCCTCGGCCTTGCCGAGCAGCACGGCCTTGGACAGCGGCGGCCTGTCGTACGGCTGGTGCGGCTCCGCACCGATCAGCGTCACCCGGCCGGTGAACCCCTGTTCGCGCAGCGCGACCGCGGTCTGCACCCCGGCCATGCCCGCACCCACGACGACGACGCGCCGTGCCGAATCGCCCCGTTCCTGCGTCTGCTCGCTCACCTGATCACCCTAGCCAACTGACAATGTGTCAGTCAGCGGGCATGCTGAGTGACCTGCTGCACAGCACTCGTCCCGCTGCCTGCCGCGATCCCGCCCGAGCCCTGCCTGCCGGCGACCGGGGCGGTCCCCTTGCGCCTACCCGCCGCGGCTCCGGACAACCTCGGCCCCCCCGGGAGGCTCCCTTACCGGCGCGGACGGGCACGGATTAGGGTGGCCCCCGTACAAGCACTCGCGGGAGCCCGGACGCACCGGGCTGAGAGGGAGGCTGGCCGGCCTCCGACCGTACGAACCTGATCCGGATCATGCCGGCGAAGGGAGGGGGCTGAACGCCCATGTCACCCATACGTACCTCGGACGTCCTCGTCGTCGGGGGCGGGATCATCGGACTCGTCACGGCCTGGCGCGCCGCGCAGCGCGGGCTCGCCACGACCGTGGTCGACCCCGCTCCGGGTGGCGGCGCCGCCCAGGTGGCCGCGGGGATGCTGGCCGCCGTGACCGAACTGCACTACGGCGAGCAGACGCTGCTCGCGCTCAACCTGGAGTCCGCACGGCGCTACCCGGACTTCGCCGCCGAGCTGACCGAGGCCACCGGTCTGGACCTCGGATACCGCCGGTGCGGCACGCTCGCCGTCGCGCTGGACGCCGACGACCGCGCCGATCTGCGGGACCTGCATGCCCTCCAGCAGCGCTCCGGCCTTGCGTCGGAATGGCTGAGCGGCCGTGACTGCCGACGCCTGGAGCCGATGCTCGCCCCCGGGGTGCGCGGCGGGCTCAAGGTCGACGGCGACCACCAGATCGACCCGCGGCGGCTGGTCGCGGCGCTGGTCACGGCCTGTGAACGGGCCGGGGTCGGCTTCCACCGGGGCTGGGCCGAGCGGCTGACGGTGCTGCGGGGGCGGGTCGCCGGCCTCAGGACCGCCGACGGCACCGACCTGGCCGCGGAGCAGGTGGTGCTCGCCGCGGGCAGCCTCAGCGGGCAGCTCGCGGGGGTGCCCGACGAGGTGCTGCCGCCCGTACGGCCCGTGAAGGGGCAGGTGCTGCGGCTGACCGTGCCGAAGCGGTACGCCCCGTTCCTGAGCCGTACCGTGCGCGCCGTCGTCCGCGGCGGCCACCTCTACCTGGTGCCGCGCGAGAACGGCGAGCTGGTGGTCGGCGCGACCAGCGAGGAGCTGGGCTGGGACACGACGGTCACCGCGGGCGGGGTCTACGAGCTGCTGCGCGACGCGCACGAGCTGGTCCCCGGGATCACCGAGCTGCCCCTCACCGAGACCCGGGCCGGACTGCGCCCGGGCTCCCCGGACAACGCGCCGCTGCTCGGCCCGACCGAGCTGGACGGCCTGCTGCTGGCCACCGGCCACTACCGCAACGGCGTCCTGCTCACCCCGGTGACCGGCGACGTCATGGCCCACGTTCTGACCACGGGCGACCTCCCGGACGAGGCGCGCCCCTTCACCCCCCGGCGGTTCGCCGCCACCGCGCTCACGGAGCAGCCCGCATGAACATCTCGGTCAACGGAGAGTCCCGCCAGTTCGCTCCCGGCACGGCGCTCGACGCCGTCGTACAGGCCCTCACCGGTGCCCGCTCGGGAGTGGCCGCCGCCCTCAACGAAACCGTCGTCCCGCGCACGCAGTGGCCGTCGACCGCCCTCCACGAGGGTGATCGCGTCGAGGTCCTCACCGCCGTCCAAGGAGGCTGATCCCATGGCCGACGATCCCTTCGTCCTCGGTGGCACGACGTTCTCCTCCCGGCTGATCATGGGGACCGGCGGCGCGCCGAGCCTCGACGTCATGGAACGGGCGCTGGTGGCGTCCGGCACGGAGCTGACGACGGTCGCGATGCGCCGCGTAGACGCCTCGGTGCACGGTTCGGTGCTGTCCGTGCTCGACCGGCTCGGGATCCGGGTGCTGCCCAACACGGCGGGCTGCTTCACCGCGGGCGAGGCGGTGCTCACCGCCCGTCTCGCGCGCGAGGCGCTCGGCACGGATCTGGTGAAGCTGGAGGTCATCGCCGACGAGCGGACCCTGCTGCCCGACCCGATCGAGCTGCTGGACGCGGCCGAGACCCTGGTCGACGACGGTTTCACCGTGCTGCCGTACACGAACGACGATCCGGTCCTCGCCCGGAAGCTGGAGGACGTCGGCTGCGCGGCGATCATGCCGCTCGGCTCGCCGATCGGCTCCGGACTCGGCATCCGCAATCCGCACAACTTCCAGCTGATCGTCGAGCACGCGCACGTGCCGGTGATCCTGGACGCGGGTGCGGGCACGGCCTCGGACGTGGCCCTGGCCATGGAGCTGGGGTGCGCGGGGGTGATGCTCGCCTCGGCCGTCACCCGGGCGCAGGAACCGGTCCTGATGGCGGAGGCCATGCGGCACGCCGTGGAGGCGGGCCGCATGGCCCGGCGGGCGGGGCGCATCCCGCGCCGGCACTTCGCGGAGGCGTCGTCCCCGACGGAGGGCTTGGCGCGCCTGGACCCGGAGCGGCCCGCCTTCTGAGACCCCGGCCCGGCCGTACCCGGCGCGGGGACGGCCGGGCCGCGTGCGGTCCGCGTCACAGCTCGGCTGCAGTCATGCTCCGGGCAAGCGGGAGCGGAGGGGACCGACAGTGGTCCCTCGTAGACTCACCAGCGTGGATACGACCCTTCAGGACCCTCTCGTCGGGCAGGTGCTCGACGGCCGCTATCGCGTCGACGCGCGGATCGCGATCGGCGGGATGGCCACGGTCTACCGGGCCCTGGACACCCGCCTCGACCGCATCCTCGCGCTCAAGGTGATGCACCCGGCGCTGGCGGCCGACGCGACCTTCGTGGACCGCTTCATCCGCGAGGCCAAGTCGGTCGCGCGGCTGGCCCACCCCAATGTGGTGCAGGTCTTCGACCAGGGCGCCGACGGGTCCTACGTCTATCTCGCCATGGAGTACATCGCGGGCTGCACCCTGCGGGACGTGCTGCGCGAGCGGGGGGCGCTGCAGCCGCGAGCCGCCCTGGACATCCTGGAACCGGTGCTCGCCGCGCTCGGCGCCGCGCATCGCGCCGGTTTCGTGCACCGGGACATGAAGCCGGAGAACGTCCTGATAGGCGACGACGGCCGGGTCAAGGTGGCCGACTTCGGTCTCGTCCGGGCCGTCGACACCGTCACGAACACCACGGGCGCCGTCCTCGGCACCGTCTCCTATCTCGCCCCGGAGCAGATAGAACACGGCACGGCCGACCCCCGGGTCGATGTGTACGCGTGCGGGGTGGTGCTGTACGAGATGCTGACCGGCGCCAAGCCGCACGGCGGCGACTCCCCCGCCCAGGTGCTCTACCAGCATCTGAACGAGGACGTACCGCCGCCGTCGGCCGCCGTGCCGGGGCTGGCGATCGAGCTCGACGAGCTGGTCACGGCGGCGACCGCCCGCAGCCCCGAGCTGCGTCCGGGCGATGCGGTGGCGCTGCTCGGGCAGGTGCTCGACGCGCGCAGCGAGCTCACCGCGGAGCAGCTGGACGCCGTGCCTCCGGGCGCCCTCGCCGCGGAGCACGACAACGCCGGGGACCGTACGAGCGTGATCCCGCGGCTGCTGCCGGTCCGCCCCGTGGACGGCGAGGACTCCGCCCACCACACGGCCGTGCTCAACCGGACGAGCGTGCTGCAGACCCCGCCGTCCGAGCCCGCCGCACGCCCCGCGCGCCCCCGTCGGCTGCTCGCGCTCGTCCTCGCCGCGCTCGTGGTGTTCGGCGTCGGTGCGGGTGTCTGGTACATCAACTCGGGCCAGTTCACCAAGGTGCCGCCGCTGCTGGCGAAGACCGAGGCCGAGGCGCGGACCCGGCTGAAGCGGGCCGACCTGGAGGTCGGTCAGGTCCGGCACGCCTACAGCGACACGGTGCGGCAGGGCACGGTGATCAGCACCGATCCGTCCGCGGGCGAGCGGATCCGCTCCCACGACTCGGTGACGCTGACCGTCTCGGACGGCCCCGAGACGGTGCAGGTGCCCGATGTGAAGGGCGACCCTGTGGCCAGGGCCCAGGAGCGGCTGACGAAGGCCGGCCTGGTCCCGGGCATGGTCACGCAGGCGTTCAGCGAGGACGTGCCCAAGGGCTCCGTGATCGGCACGGACCCGGGGGCGGGCACCAAGCGCCACGGCGGTTCGGCGATCGCGCTCACCGTCAGCAAGGGCAGCCCGGTGGAGGTTCCCCAGGTCGCCGGCTCCGACCTCGACGAGGCCACCGCCCAGCTTCAGGACGAGGGCCTGAAGGTGAAGATCGCGGACACGCAGGTCACCTCGGAGTTCGACGCCGGAAAGGTCGCCCGGCAGTCCCCGGACCCGGGCAAGCAGGTAGCCGAGGGCGACACGGTCACGCTGACGATCTCCAAGGGCCGCGAGCAGGTCGAGGTGCCGGACGTGGTCGGCGACAACGTCGACGACGCGCGCAAGACCCTGGAGGCGGCGGGCTTCCAGGTCGAGGAGGACCGCGGTCTGCTGGGCCTGTTCGGCGACACGGTCAAGCACCAGTCGGTGAAGGGCGGCCAGAAGGCGCCCAAGGGGTCCACGATCACCCTGAAGATCCGCTGAGGCCCGGGGGACGCCCGGCCGCCCGGGCGTCCCGGCCCGCGTGACACCCTGGGAGCGTGAGCACCTCCCCAGCCCCCGGCGCGTCCGCCGCCCTCCGCAATCCCGTCGGCAGTCATGTCCCCGTGGCGGGAGGTCTGCACTCCGTCGGGCTGGCCTATGCGCGGGACATCGGGGCCGAGACCGTGCAGGTCTTCGTCGCCAATCCCCGGGGCTGGGCGACCCCGCCCGGCAATCCGCGCCAGGACGAGGCGTTCCGGGCCGCGTGTGCCGCCGGGTCGACACCGGTGTACGTCCACGCGCCATATCTGATCAACTTCGGCTCGCACACCGAGGCGACCGTCGAGAGGTCGGTGGAATCCCTGCGGCACTCGCTGCGCCGGGGCCGTGAGATCGGGGCGCTGGGCGTCGTCGTGCACACCGGGAGCGCCACCGGCGGGCGGGAGCGGGCGGTCGCCCTGCGGCAGGTGCGTGAGCGGATGCTGCCCCTGCTGGACGAGCTGACGCACGACGACGACCCGTACCTCCTGCTGGAGTCGACCGCGGGCCAGGGCGCCTCGCTGTGCTCGCGCACCTGGGACTTCGGGCCGTACTTCGAGGCGCTGGACGCGCATCCCCGGCTGGGCGTGTGCCTGGACACCTGCCATGTCTTCGCGGCCGGGCACGATCTGACAGGGCCGAGCGGTATGCATCAGACCCTGGATCTGCTGGTGGACACCGTCGGCGAGGGGCGGCTGAAGCTGGTCCACGCGAACGACTCCATGGAGGGGGTCGGCGCCCACCGGGACCGGCACGCGAACATCGGCTCCGGCCATATCGGCGAGGACCCGTTCCGCGCCCTGACGACCCACGCGGCCACCGCGGGCGTCCCCCTGGTCATCGAGACACCGGGCGGCAAGGAAGGCCACGCGGCGGACGTGGAGCGTCTGAAGAAGCTGCGGGAGGGCTGACTCTCCGGGCCCGGTGCAGCGCGGTCGCCGCGGGGGCTCAGAGCTCGGGGCCGTCGCCGGGTTCCTCCTGGTAGGAGTAGCGCTGCTCCCGCCAGGGGTCGCCGAGGTTGTGGTAGCCGCGCTCCTCCCAGAAGCCGCGCCGGTCGGCGGTCATGTACTCGATGCCGCGGACCCACTTGGGGCCCTTCCAGGCGTACAGGTGGGGGACGATCAGCCGCAGCGGAAAGCCGTGCTCGGCGGTGAGCAGTTCACCGTCCTTGTGGGTGGCGAAGATCGTGCGGTCCGAGGCGAAGTCGGCGAGGCGGAGGTTCGCGCTGTATCCGTACTCCGCCCAGACCATCACATGGGTGACGGCGGGGGCGGGCGGGGCGATCTCCAGGACCGTGAGGGCCGGGATGCCGCCCCATTCGGCCCCGAGCATGCTGAACTTGGTGACGCAGTGCAGATCGGCCACCACGGTCGCGTACGGCAGGGCCGTGAACTCCTCGTGGTTCCAGGAGTGCTTCTCGCCGTCCGCGGTGGCACCGAAGACCCGGAAGTCCCAACGCTCGGGGCGGAACTTGGGTACCGGTCCGTAATGGGTCACCGGCCAGCCCCGCTGGAGGCGCTGTCCCGGCGGAAGCTCGGACCGTACCGCTTCTCCTGACACGCGTTCCACCGGATGACCCATGGCTCCATCCTGACAGACCGCAGAGGGTGCATCCGACCAGCCGGACCTCAATCCCGGCAACCCGGACAACTCACACTAAGCGTGAACTTACTGGACGCCCCCTTGTGCCGATGCAATCATGCGGCGCAACCCGCCAGTCCCCCGCTTGGAAGGAGCCCGGGCGATGCAGGGCGACCCCGAGGTCATCGAGTTCCTCAACGAACAGCTCACCGCCGAGCTGACCGCGATCAACCAGTACTTCCTGCACGCGAAGATGCAGGAGAACTTCGGCTGGTACAAGCTCGCCAAGTACACGCGGCACGAGTCGTTCGACGAGATGAAGCACGCGGAGGTGCTCACCGACCGCATCCTCTTCCTGGAGGGGCTGCCGAACTACCAGCGGCTGTTCCATGTGCGGGTCGGGCAGACCGTACGGGAGATGTTCGAGGCGGACCGGCAGATCGAGGTGGAGGCGATCGACCGGCTCAGGCGCGGGATCAAGATCATGCGGGAGAAGGGCGACATCACGTCCGCGAACATCTTCGAGTCGATCCTGGCGGACGAGGAGCACCACATCGACTATCTGGACACCCAGCTGGAGCTGGTGGAGAAGCTCGGGGAGGCGCTGTACATCGCGCAGCTCATCGAGCAGCCGGACAGCTAGGCGGCGTCCCGCAGGCTCCCCGCACCGTCCAGAGCGGTGAGGACCGGCCGGCCCTGGTCGGCGAGTTCACGGCGGGGACACGCGCCGCGGCCCAGCAGCGCCTGGATCCGCCGTACGCACGATCCGCAGTCCGTGCCCGCCTTGCAGGCCGACGCGATCTGCCGGGGAGTGCAGGCACCGTTCGCCGCGTGGTCCTTGACCTGCTGCTCGGTGACGCCGAAGCAACTGCAGACGTACACGCGGTTCACCTCCCGAGTGGGTCGCTGGGCCGTGCCACCCCGATCGCTCGGTGAGGCAAACCTAACCTTACCTGTCGCCCCGGGCCCGTAAAAGCGGGTCGGGGCGCGGATCGCATGTGATCCGCGCCCCACTCACCACGCCGGCAGCAGTCCGCGGACTACTGGTCCCGGTACATCTCGGCGACGAGGAACGCCAGGTCCAGGGACTGGCTGCGGTTCAGCCGCGGGTCGCACGCCGTCTCGTAGCGCTGGTGCAGATCGTCGACGAAGATCTCGTCGCCGCCGCCCACGCACTCGGTGACGTCGTCACCGGTCAGCTCGACATGGATGCCGCCCGGGTGCGTGCCCAGCTCCTTGTGGACCTCGAAGAAGCCCTTGACCTCGTCGAGCACGTCGTCGAAGCGGCGGGTCTTGTGGCCGGAGGCCGCCTCGAAGGTGTTGCCGTGCATCGGGTCGGTCACCCAGGCCACCACCGCGCCGGACGCCGTGACCTTCTCCACCAGCTCGGGCAGCCGGTCGCGGACCTTGTCCGCGCCCATGCGCACGACGAAGGTCAGCCGGCCCGGCTCACGGTCGGGGTCGAGGCGCTCGATGTACTGCAGCGCCTCCTCGGCCGTGGTCGTCGGACCCAGCTTGATGCCGATCGGGTTGCGGATCCGGGAGGCGAACTCGATGTGCGCGCCGTCCAGCTGACGAGTGCGCTCACCGATCCACACCATGTGCCCGGAGACGTCGTACAGGTGCCCGGTGCGCGAGTCGGTGCGGGTCAGCGCCGACTCGTAGTCGAGCAGCAGCGCCTCGTGCGAGGAGTAGAACTCGACGGTCTTGAACTCCTCCGGGTCGGTCCCGCAGGCGCGCATGAAGTTCAGCGCGTTGTCGATCTCGCGCGCGAGCTGCTCGTAGCGCTGCCCGGACGGCGACGACCGCACGAAGTCCTGGTTCCAGGCGTGCACCTGGCGCAGGTCGGCGTAGCCGCCCGTGGTGAAGGCGCGCACGAGGTTCAGCGTCGAGGCGGACGCGTGGTACATCCGCTTCAGGCGCTCCGGGTCGGGGATCCGGGACTCCTCGGTGAACTCGAACCCGTTGACGGAGTCGCCGCGGTAGACCGGCAGGGTCACCCCGTCGCGAGTCTCGGTCGGCTTGGAGCGCGGCTTGGAGTACTGGCCGGCGATCCGGCCGACCTTCACGACCGGGACCGAAGCGGCGTACGTGAGTACGGCGCCCATCTGGAGCAGCGTCTTGAGCTTGTTGCGGATGTGATCGGCGGACACCGCGTCGAAGGCCTCCGCGCAGTCGCCGCCCTGCAAGAGGAACGCCTCGCCCCTGGCGACGGCTCCCATCCGGGCGCGCAGCTGGTCGCACTCGCCCGCGAAGACGAGTGGCGGATACGACTCGAGGTCCGCGATCACCTTGCGCAGAGCCTCGGGGTCGGGGTACTCGGGCTGCTGCGCCGCGGGCAGGTCTCGCCAGGTGTTGCCAGCACTGGTGCTGGTCTTAGCGTTCACGGTCACGCCCTCAACATTACGGGGTCCCATGGTGCCTCCTGCCGCATGCCCAGAAAGTGAGACACCCGCTACACCCTGTGGACATGGGGTACAGTGCTCCGCATGTTCGCGCATTCGACCCAGAACTGGTGGTGGACCGCTTCTCCGGCGGCCCACTGACGCGCGTACCCACGACTTCGCGAAGGCCGCCCGAGGGGCGGCCTTCCGTGTTTCCGGCACCGGGCCGTTCCTCTCACCGCACCGATCAACGATCACCGAGAAGGAACCGGACCATGCAGCTGACCGATCTGCTGACCGATCCCCGCCCGTTCGCCCTGCTCCGCCGCCGCACCCCGGGGCACGATCACAACACCGTGGAGGTGCTGACCGGCCCGGTCCGGGAGTACGCGCGCCTCGCCGACCTCCCCGGCGAGGCACTGGCCCTGATCCCGTACCGGCAGATCCGTGAGCGCGGCTTCGACGTCCGCGACGACGGCACCCCGCTGCTGGCCCTGACGCCCGAGGAGTCCAGCACCCTCCCACTGGAGCGGGCCCTGGAGCAGCTGCCGCGGCACGAGGTCCGGGTCGAGGACGGCGGTTTCGACGTTCCCGACGAGGAGTACGCCGAGATCGTCGGGCGGGTGCTGCGTGAGGAGATCGGACGGGGCGAGGGCGCGAACTTCGTGATCCGCCGGACGTACGAGGGCCGCGTCCCGGGGTTCGGCCGGGCCGACGCGCTCGCGCTGTTCCGGCGGCTGCTGGTCGGCGAGCGCGGCGCGTACTGGACCTTCGTGGTGCACACCGGCGAGCGCACCCTGGTCGGCGCCAGCCCCGAGGTGCATGTGCGGATGTCCGGCGGAAGGACCGAGGGCGACTCGCTCCCGGGCGACGGCGGGGCACGGACGGGAGGGACCGTCGTGATGAACCCCATCAGCGGAACCTACCGCTATCCGGCCGGCGGACCGACCCCCGAGGACCTGCTCGGCTTCCTCGCCGACGGCAAGGAGATCGAGGAGCTGTCGATGGTGGTCGACGAGGAACTGAAGATGATGTGCACGGTCGGCGACCGGGGCGGGATGGTCGTCGGGCCGCGGCTGAAGGAGATGGCGCACCTCGCGCACACCGAGTACGAGCTGCGCGGGCGGACGTCCCTGGACGTGCGGGAGGTGCTGCGCGAGACCATGTTCGCGGCCACCGTCACCGGCTCCCCCGTGCAGAACGCCTGCCGGGTCATCGAACGGCACGAGGCCGGCGGGCGCGGCTACTACTCGGGGGCTCTGGCGCTCATCGGCCGGGACGCGGGCGGCGCGCAGACCCTGGACTCCCCCATCCTCATCCGCACCGCCGACATCGACGCGGACGGACGGCTGCGGGTGCCGGTCGGCGCCACCCTGGTGCGCGGCTCGGACCCCGCGAGCGAGGTCGCGGAGACGCACGCCAAGGCGGCCGGAGTGCTGGCGGCGCTGGGGGTGGGGCCGTCCCGGCCGGCCGAGGAGCGGGCGCGGCCCCGGCTGGCCGACGACCCCCGGGTGCGCGCGGCGCTGGACGGACGGCGGGCCCAGCTCTCGCCGTTCTGGCTGCGGATGCAGACGCCGTCCGCCGAACTGAGCGGGCACGCCCTGGTCGTCGACGGCGAGGACACCTTCACGGCGATGCTCACGCATCTTCTGCGGTCGTCGGGCCTGGAGGTGACGGTACGGCGCTACGACGAGCCGGGGCTGCGGGAGGCGGTGCTCGCGCACGAGGGCCCGCTGGTGCTCGGGCCGGGCCCGGGCGACCCGTCGGACCTGACCGACCCCAAGATGCGGTTCCTGCGGCACCTCACGGCGGAGGTCGTCCGCACGCACGGGCACGGGGTGCTGGGTGTCTGCCTGGGCCATGAGCTGCTCGCGGCCGAACTGGGGCTGGAGACCGTCCGCAAGGAGGTGCCGTACCAAGGCGCGCAGACGGAGATCGACCTGTTCGGGCGGCGGGAGACCGTCGGCTTCTACAACAGCTTCGTGGCGCGCTGCGACGACGAGGCGGCCACGGAGCTGGCGGCGCACGGGATCGAGGTCAGCCGCGGGGAGAACGGGGAGGTGCACGCGCTGCGCGGGCCGGGTTTCGCCGGGGTGCAGTTCCATCCGGAGTCGGTGCTGACGCTGAACGGCATCGGCATCGTCCGGGAGCTGGCCGGCCGGCTGTCCGGCGCGGGCACGCTGTCCGAGCGGCGACCGGTCCGGTAGGGCCTGGCGAGGTAGGGAATGGGGGCTGGGGGTGCCCGTGCGGACGGCACCCCCATGAGGTGAGGTTGGGGGCCGGCGCGGACCCGTCAGCCGAAGAACACGCCGACCTCTTCGTACAGCTTCGGGTCGACCGTCTTCAGCTTGGCCGTGGCCTCGGACAGCGGGACGCGCACGATGTCGGTGGAGCGCAGGGCGACCATCTTGCCGAAGTCGCCGTCGCGGACGGCCTCGATGGCGTGCAGGCCGAAGCGGGTGGCGAGCCAGCGGTCGAAGGCGCTGGGCGTGCCGCCGCGCTGGACATGGCCGAGGACGGTCGTACGGGCCTCCTTGCCCGTGCGCTTCTCGATCTCCTTCGCGAGCCACTCGCCCACGCCCGACAGCCGCACATGCCCGAACGAGTCCAGCGACTGGTCCTTCAGCACCATGTCGCCGTCCTTGGGCATCGCGCCCTCGGCCACCACCACGATCGGGGCGTACGAGGCCTTGAACCGCGACGTCACCCAGGCGCACACCTGCTCGACGTCGAAGCGCTGCTCGGGGATGAGGATCGCGTTCGCGCCGCCCGCCAGCCCCGAGTGGATCGCGATCCAACCGGCGTGGCGGCCCATCACCTCAACCACCAGAACCCTCATGTGCGACTCCGCCGTCGTGTGCAGACGGTCGATCGCCTCGGTCGCGATGTTGACGGCGGTGTCGAAGCCGAAGGTGTAGTCCGTGGCGGACAGGTCGTTGTCGATGGTCTTGGGGACGCCGACGACCTGGACGCCGAACTCGTCGGACAGGCGTGCCGCGACGCCGAGGGTGTCCTCGCCGCCGATCGCGATGAGCGCGTCGACCTCGTCCTTGGTGAGGTTGTCCTTGATCCGGCGGATGCCGTTCTCCTGCTTGAGCGGATTGGTGCGCGAGGAGCCGAGGATCGTGCCGCCGCGAGGCAGGATGCCGCGCACGGCGGGGATGTCGAGCCGCACGGTGTCGCCTTCGAGGGGACCGCGCCAGCCGTCCCGGTAGCCGACGAAGTCGTAGCCGTACTCCTGGACGCCCTTGCGCACGATGCCCCGGATGACGGCGTTGAGCCCGGGGCAGTCGCCGCCTCCGGTCAGTACTCCGACCCGCATGGAAATGTCCCTTCGCCGCGGTTGCCTGATGCGGGTCACGCTAATGGTGACCCACGTCACTCCGGCATGCTCCGAAAGGTCAATTCCGGTGAATGGACGGGAAGTTGATCACTCTGGATCATTCGGACTTCACTCGAAGGTGGGGACTGGAGGCGCGTGTGAGCGATTCACTCCCCTCGCGCGCCCGACCGCTCCCGTCAGCCCCGACCGCTCCCGTCAGTCCCCGTCAGCTCCGGTCAATCCTCGTCAGTCCTCGTCGAGTCCTCGCTCAATGGCGTACCGCACCAGCTCCACCCTGTTGTGCAGCTGGAGCTTGCCGAGGGTGTTCTGCACATGGTTCTGCACGGTGCGGTGCGAGATGACCAGGCGTTCGGCGATCTGCTTGTAGCTCAGGCCCTTGGCCACCAGCCGCAGCACCTCCGTCTCACGGTCGGTCAGCCGCGGCGCCTCGGGCTCGCCGGCACCCGCGGCGAGGGCCGGTTCGGCGGCGAGACGGCGGTACTCGCCGAGGACCAGGCCCGCGAGGCCCGGGGTGAACACCGGGTCCCCGGCCGCCGTACGGCGCACCGCGTCGAGCAGTTCCTGGGTGGACGCGGACTTCAGCAGATAGCCCGTCGCGCCCGACTTCACCGCCTCCAGCACATCCGCGTGCTCCCCGCTCGCCGACAGCACCAGGACCCGCAACGCCGGGTCGGCGCCCACGAGTTCCTTGCACACCTGGACGCCCGGCTTCGCGGGCAGGTTCAGGTCCAGGACGAGGACGTCGGGCGCGGCGGCCAGGGCGCGGCGCACCGCCTGCTCGCCGTCGCCCGCGGTGGCGACCACGTCGAAGCCCGACTCGGTCAGGTCCCGGGCGACGGCGTCCCGCCACATGGGGTGGTCGTCCACCACCATCACCCTGATCGGTTCCTGCCGCGTCTCCCCGGTGCCGGCGGTGTCGGCGGTCATCGCGTCTCAGCCCTCCCTCGTGAGGCCCCCCGGGTCCCCGCGTCCTTCGGTATCTTCAATTCCACTTCCGTGCCCTGGCCCGGGACCGAGATCAGCTCGGCCGTGCCGCCGAGGTCGCGCAGCCGGCCGCGGATCGACTGGGCCACCCCGAGCCGCCCCTCCCCCTCGGCCTGGACGAGCCGTCCCTCCGGGATGCCGGGCCCGTCGTCGCGCACGGTCACCACGATGCCGTCCGGCTCGTCCTCGACCAGGATCCAGGCGCGCGCCTCCGGCCCCGCGTGCCGGCGGACATTGTCCAGGGCGGCACCGACAGCGGCGGCGATCTCGCGCGCGGCGGCCGGGGCGAGCGGCACCGGGGCGCCCGGCTCGGAGAGCGTCACCCGGGCGCAGGCGTACGGGGCGAGCAGCAGGCGCAGATCCACCGGGCCGTCCTCGGCGTCCGGCTCGTCGACCACGCGGACGACCGCGCCGAGCGCCGCGTCCTCCGACACCCGCGAGAGGGGCACCAGGCCGCCGGTGACGAGGGTGCGCAGCGCGACCTCCTGCTCACCGGCGAGCCGGCCCAGCTCCGCGGCCTCGCCACCGAGGGCGGTGCCGCGCCGCTGCACCATGGCGAGCACCTGGAGCACGCCGTCGTGGATGTCGCGGGCAAGCCGCTCCCGCTCACGGGTCGCCGCCTCGATCTCCAGGGCGCGGGCGAGGGTGCGCTCGGAGGCACGGGCGACCTCGACGACGTAGCCGATCGCGATGGAGGCGATGCACACGAGCACCACGTTGTGGACAGTGTCACGGGCGGGGGCGCCGCGTTCGACCAGATTGGCCGCCGCGACCAGGGTGGAGGCGAGGGCCGCCCAGCGCCAGCCGCCCTTGACGGCGTACGCGAGCACGGATCCGGCGGTCCATATCGACGGCAGGGTCGGGCCGCCCGCGACGACCCGCGCATGGGTGTCGGCCAGGGGCGTGAGGAGGATGCCGGTGAGCGCGGCGGCGAGGTCGACGGCGAGGAACCGCTTGGTGCAGCTCGCCGCGTTCGCCACCCGGGGCAGCGTGGCCAGCGTCCAGACGACGAGGACGACGTAGTACGCGATCGCCAGCCAGGGGCGCGCGAACCTGCCGTAGGCCGTGGCGAACAGCCCGATCGCGTACAGCATCGTGAGCACCCGGTACGCCGTGAGCGCACGCCACAGCGGCTGCTCGACCGACATCCTGACGACCCGCTCGCGCTTGGCCATGCCCCTCCCCCTTGTGGGCCGTTCGCCCCGCGGGAGACGTCGTGCCCCCGCCCCCTCCGAGCCGGGCGGACCGGCTCCTACGCGCCCGCCTGTTCCTTCCCGGGCACCTTCTCCGCCTGCGCGGCGTCCTTCTGCGCCTGGACGGCGTCCTTCTGGGCCTGCTTCTCCGCCTTCGCCGCCTCCGCGATCTGCCGCTTGGCGGCGGTCGCGTAGATGTCGACGTACTCCTGGCCGGAGAGCTTCATGATCTCGTACATGACCTCGTCGGTCACCGCGCGCAGCACGAAACGGTCCTGTTCCATGCCCTGGTAGCGGCTGAAGTCGAGCGGCTTGCCGATGCGGATGCCCGGACGCATCAGCTTGGGCATGACCTTCCCCGGAGGCTGGATCTTCTCGGTGTCGATCATGGCGACGGGGATGACGGGCGCCCCGGTGGCGAGCGCCACCCGGGCCAGGCCGCCGGGCTTGCCCCGGTAGAGCCGGCCGTCGGGCGAACGGGTGCCCTCCGGATAGATGCCGAACAACTCGCCGCGCTCCAGCACCTCGATGCCGCTCCTGATGGCCGCCTCACCCGCCCCGCGGGCTCCGGAGCGGTCGACGGGGAGCTGGCCCACGCCCTTGAAGAAGGCGGCGGTCAGTCGTCCCTTCACGCCGGGCGTGGTGAAGTACTCGGCCTTCGCGATGAACGTGACCTTGCGGTCCAGGACCGCGGGCAGGAAGAACGAGTCCGAGAAGGACAGATGGTTGCTCGCCAGTATGGCGGGGCCCTCGGCGGGGACATTCTCGAGGCCTTCCACCCAGGGCCTGAAGGCAAGCTTCAGCGGCCCTCCGATGGATACCTTCATCGCGCCGTACAACAACCGAGTGCCTCCTGTGTCTGTCGAACAGACCTTAACCCGGTCCGCCGTCAATGAGCCCGACGACCCTGGTCGGTGTCAGTGCGGTCGCGTACGGTGAAGTACCTGCACTCGACGTGCCCCGCCTCTTTTCATGAACAGGAGACCGACGTGCCGGTCCTCCCCGGAGCCGAGCCGTACCGCCACGAGGGCGGGGAGATCGGCGTCCTTCTCTGCCACGGCTTCACCGGTTCCCCGCAGTCGCTGCGCCCCTGGGCGGAGTATCTCGCCGAGCGTGGCCTCACCGTGTCGCTGCCGCTGCTGCCCGGGCACGGCACGCGCTGGGAGGACATGCAGCTCACCGGCTGGCACGACTGGTACGCGGAGGTGGACCGTGCCCTGCGCGCCCTGAGCGACCGCTGCACCCAGGTGTTCGTGGCCGGGCTCTCCATGGGCGGCGCCCTGGCCCTGCGGCTCGCCGCCCGGCACGGGTCGACGGTCAGCGGCATCGTGGTCGTCAATCCGGCGAACAAGGTGCACGGCCTGACCGGGTACGCCCTGCCGGTGGCCCGCCACCTCGTCCGGTCGACGAAGGGCATCGCCAGCGACATCGCCAAGGAGGGCAGCACCGAGCTGGGGTACGACCGGGTGCCGCTGCACGCCGCGCACTCCGTGCGGAACTTCTTCCGGGTGGTCGACGGCGAGCTGCCGCAGGTCACCCAGCCGCTGCTGCTTCTGCACAGCCCTCAGGACCATGTGGTTCCACCCGCCGACTCGGCGCGGATCCTCAGCCGGGTCTCCTCCACGGACGTACGGGAGATCTTGCTGGAACAGAGCTACCACGTGGCGACGTTGGACCACGATGCGGACCGGATCTTCGAGGAGAGCCTCGCGTTCATCGGCCGGCTCGCGCCCAGTCTCGGCAAGGAAGGGACGGCCGCAGGTGGCTGAGCACGACTCCGACCGCGAGGACCGCGAGCCGGAAGAGAAGGGTGTGCCCATCGACGAGGAGGCCGCCTGGGCGGCGATCGTCGCGGGGTACGGCGAGGAGCCGGCGGACCCGCCGGGCGCCAGACCGTTCCGGTCGATCGAGGACCTTGCACTGCCCGATCCGGAGCCGGCCGGCGGCAAGGGCGACGAGACGAAGATCGAGCCGGCGAAGCCGCCGAAGCCGCTGGGCAGCTCGATCTCCTTCGCGCCCGGTGTCGGCCCGCGCGACTACACGGCGCCGGAGCCCTCGGAGGAGGACTTCGACGAGGGCGACGAGGGGCATTTCGTGCCCCCGGAGCCGCCGCCGCTGCCGACGGCCGACACCACGGCGAGGTTCGCCTGGCTCGGCATGATCGGTGGCCCGCTCCTGCTGCTGCTCGCGGTGGTGTTCGGCTGGGACATGACGTGGTGGCTCACCACGCTCGGCGTCGGCGGTTTCCTGGGCGGCTGCGCGACGCTCGTGGTGCGGATGAAGACGGACGACGACGGCGACGACCCGGGCCGGGGCGCGGTGGTCTGACCGGCCCCCGGCGAGGCGCCCCGCCCGGGCGGTGATGTGTCTACGACGACGCGGGCACTCTGAGGGCGGCCAGGACCGGAAGGTGGTCCGTGGCCGCCCTCAGGTCGTTCTCCGTCACTCCCGGATGGCCGAGCGGGACGCCGCAGCCGAGGATCTCGACGCCGCCCATGGCGAAGATCGCGTCGATGCGCTGATAGGGATCGGACGGCGTCCAGGTGTGCTCGGCGCCCCAGGGGGCGGTGGCCCAGCCGTCCTGGAGTTCGCCGGCCAGGCGCGCGAAGGTGGGACCGCCCGGCCGTTCGTTGAGGTCACCGCCGACGATCGCGTGCGGGGTGCCGAGGCGGGCGAGCCGGTCGAGCAGCATGCCGCCCTGCGCGTACCGCTCGTCCTTCTGCAGGCTCAGATGGCAGCTGATGACGCCGAGCCGGGCGCCGCCGAACCGTACGACCGCCGTCGCGAGGCCCCGCCGGTGCAGTCCCGGGGTGAGCGGCAGCAGCACGTCCTCGGTGCGCTCGACCGTGGCGCGCAGCGAGCACAGCAGGGCCGGTCCGGCGGCGGTCGCGCCGCCCGAGAGGATCACGAGGTTCGAGGCCGACGCCAGCCGGGCGAGCTTCTTGCGCCAGCGGAAGAAACGCGGCGCCTCCTGGACGAGCACCAGATCGGGCGCGCAGGCGCTGATCACCCGGGCGAGCGCGTCGGTGTCGTCGCGCATCGAGCGGATGTTGTAGCTGAGGACGCGGATGACGGCCGAACCGTCGGGCTCGGTGCGGGAGTTGGGCAGCGTGAGGGTCGTCGCCATGCCGATCAAGATACGCCGGGGCGGGGGTCGGCGGTGGGGGACGTCGCGTGCGGGACGGCGGCGGGTGCGGTCAGGCTGGTGAGAGGCGTCGCACGAGGGCGGCGCGTGAGGGGCGGAGGTGGGCCGCCGCGGGGAAGCTCCCGCGTGCGGTCCGCTTCCGCCCCTGCTCGTCTCACATGATCGGGTCGGGCTCCCGGGCCAGGTCCGCGGCGCCGACCAGGCCCGCCTTGTTGCCGAGCTGCGCGGCGATCACATCGGCGACCGGGCGCCAGTTGCCGCCGACCAGCCAGCGCTTGTACGACTTGCGGATCGGGTCGAGGACCAGCTCGCCCTCGTCCGAGAGGCCGCCGCCGACGATGAACGCGGAGGGGTCGAACAGCGAGGCCAGGTCGGCGAGACCGGCACCGGCCCAGCGGGCCAGCTCGCGGTAGGAGTCGACGGCCACCGGGTCGCCCTGACGGGCGGCCATGGAGATGTGCTTGCCCTCGATGCCCTCGGGGGTGCCGTCACCGAGCGAGAGCAGCACCTCGGCGTGCTCGGGGGTGGCGTTGGCGCGCTGCTTGGCGTAGCGCACCAGGGCGCGGCCGGAGGCGTACTGCTCCCAGCAGCCCTGCGAGCCGCAGCCGCACAGCAGGCCGTCCGGGACCATCCGGATGTGGCCGAACTCGGCGGCCACGCCGAAGTGGCCGCGGCGGAGCTTGTTGCCGATGATGATGCCGCCGCCGAGGCCGGTGCCGAGTGTGATGCAGATGACGTTGCGGTGGCCCTTGCCCGCGCCGAACTTGTACTCGCCCCACGCGGCCGCGTTCGCGTCGTTCTCGACGACCACCGGGAGGCCCACGCGGGCCTCGACCTTCTCCTTCAGCGGCTCCTGGCGCCAGTCGATGTTCGGCGCGAAGTAGACCGTGGACCGCTGACGGTTGACGTAGCCCGCGGCTCCGATCCCCACGCCGACGATCTCGTGCCCGGCACGGGCGCCCTCGACGGCAGCGGCAATGGCGTCCACGATCGCTTCGGGCGTGCCCGGAGTCGGCACCTTGTGGGTCGAGAGGATGTTGCCTTCCTCGTCGACCACACCGGCCGCGATCTTCGTGCCGCCGATGTCGACGCCGATGGTGAGTCCCATGAATCCCTCAGTTTCGGTCGAGCCCCGCTACGGCCAACCGTACCCGAGGGGGCTGAGGGCCGTCGGACGGCAGCCCCCGCCGCCCTAGTGCTGCGACCGGCAAGGTTCACCGGCTCGCGACGCCCGGCAAACCTTCCCGGCCACAGCGCTAGTCGAGGTCGATGCGCTCTCCGGGCCCCTGCTCCCCGCCCCTTCGGCGGGTGTCTGCGTCGTCGGAGGTTCGGGTCGTCCAGCGCCGCTCCTGTGACTCGACTGCGGAGCGGTAGGCCGCGAGCAGTTCCGAACCGGCCGCGGCGAGATGGTCGAAGATGTCCGGGTTGCGCTCTATCACCGGTTCCACGGCGGCCTTGGCCTGTTGCACCACCTGCTGGACCATCTGCTGGGCCGCGCCCGAGGCCGCGGCGCCGAACAGGGGCGTCGGCAGCTCGGACAGCTTGTCCGCGACGGCGTCGACGAGGCGGCGCAGCTCCTCGGCGGCCGAGCCGGGCGGCGGTCCGTACCGGGCACGGCGGCGGGACCTCTCCGCGGCGAGGTCCTCGGCGCACGCCTCGGCCCAGGCGTCGGCGTCGGCTGCGCCCGAAGAGGAGGTGCCCCAGCCGTCGGCTGCCTTCTCCTGAGCGGCGTCGGACGGGGGGCGCTCTTCGCTCATGGCGGACTCCTGACTGGCGGTTCGTACCTCCGACGGTACCCGAACGGGGGTACGCGGTTCACTGTGTACGGGGGCCGATTCCGGGGGCAGCACGGTCCCGGTCAGACCCTCCGTGGCCACAGCTCCGGGTCGGGTGCGAAACGGATGCGCAGCTCGCCCTCCCGCAGCGCGGCCCCGGCGACGGTGCAGCGGCGCAGGGCCGACGGCAGCGGGACGATCCGGCGGAACGATCCCGCGGTCACGACGAGTTCGTCCCCGCGCCTGACGAGGTCCAGTTCGTCGCGTATGGCACCGGGCAGCGGGATGTGCCACACCAGTACGCCGTCCTCGGCGCGCCGGTCCGTCACGGGCCACTCCACGGGGGCGGGCGCCGGATTGACGGCGGGGACGTCGAGCGCGATGAGATCGTCGGCGCCGCGCGGGTCCCGGCCGAGGTGCGGGACGACGTGGACGTCGTAGGCGTCCCGCCACTCCTCCACGGCCTTGCGCTGCTGGGCCACGAGGCCGGCCGGCCACGCGTCGGGGGCGTCGTCGGGCAGGGCCCGGTTCGCGACCAGTGCCTCGGGGCGCAGGGTGTGCAGGGCGAGGCCGGTGGCGGCGGTCCGGACGGCGTCGGCACCGGCCGGGCCCGGCTCGGCGACCAGCCAGGCGCTCGTGGCCCGGTCGGCGACGACGGCCTCGACGGCGGCCAGTTCGACGTCCCAGCGGGCGGCGGTCTCGTACAGCCACTCGGCGGGCATCGGCACGCCCGCGAGGCGGCCGAGGACGGGGCGCAGGGCGCGGGCGGCCTGCCGCTCGGGCGGCAGCAGCCGGCGCAGATAGCGGCGGAGCTCCCCGGGCAGGGCGAGCAGGGCGAGCGCCTGCGGGGCGGGGGGCAGATCGACGACGAGAAGGTCGTAGGCGTCAGAGAGGGCGGCGTCGCGCAGGGCGCGCAGAAGGGCGAGTTCCGCGGCGCCGGGGAGGGGGGTGACCTCCTCGGGGTCCAGCCGGGCGGCGCCCAGCAGATCGAGGGCCCCGGCCGCACGGTCCTGGAAGGCGACGAGGTCCTCCCGGAAGCGGGCGTCGGCGTCCGGGCGCCAGGCCGTGAGACCGGGCGCGGCCTCGGCGGGGGTGCTGCCGGTGGGGACCCCGAGGACGGCACCGAGGGTGTCGGTGCGGTCGGCGCTGAGGACGAGGGTGCGGGTGCCCCGGCGGGCTGCTTCCAGCGCGGTGGCCGCGGCGACGGTGGTGCGGCCGGAGCCGCCGGGGCCGGTGATCAGGATGGTGCGCATGGGGGTGAACGCTACCGGTGCCCGGCCCCCATGCTGAGCAGGTCCTCGGCGAGCCCGGACGGCGGGCACCGTCCGGCGGCCGCCGCCCCGGACCTGCGGGCCGGCCTGTTCCGCGCGTCCCCGGACCGGGCCGTCCCGCTCCCCCTTGACGGGCTCCGCTACTGCTCGCCCTCGCCCGACTCCACCCGCTTCTTCAGCCCCGCCAGGGCGCGGTCGATGATGACCTTCTCCGCCTTGCGCTTGATCATGCCGAGCATCGGGATCTTGACGTCGACCGTCAGCTGGTACGTGACCTCCGTACCGCCCGAGGCCGCCGGCTTGAGCAGGTACGAACCGTCGAGGGAGCGCAGCATCTGTGACTTGACCAGGGTCCAGGAGACCTCGTAGCCGCCGGTCCAGGTGTACGCCAGCGTCTGGTCGTCCTTGATCGCGCCCGCGTCCATGACGAGGTGCACCTGTTCGGCGCGGCCCTGCGCGTCCGTCGCGAGCACCTCCGCCTCCTTCACCTCGCCCGTCCAGTCCGGATAGCGCGCGAAGTCGGCGATCACCCGCATGACGTCGGCCGGAGCCGCCTCGATCGTGATGCTCGAGCTGGTGTGTTCCGCCATCGCCGTGGCTCCTCCAGATGCGGTCCGGTGAGGGAGGGTGGTGCGCCCGCGCGCACGTGTGTGCAGCGTGAAGGCTACCGCGCACGCGCCGGGCCGCTACCACCCCACCTGCGGTTCGGCCATCGGCCGCGCGCACCGGGCGGCGCAAAGGGTCCCGCGGGTCACCACTCCAGCACCCAGGGCCTCCCGCGCCCCGCGAAATGCCCCACGTTCACGCACTCGGTCGCGCCGATCCGCATCCGGCTCACCAGCGGCTGATGGACATGACCGAAGAGGGAGTACCGCGGGCGGGTGCGGCGGATCGCCTCCAGCAGGGCCCGGCTGCCGCGCTCGAAGCGGCGCGCCACCGTGTCGTAGACCAGCTCGGGCACCTCCGGCGGGATGTGGGTGCACAGCACGTCCACCTCCCCCACCGCCTCGATCTTCGCCGCGTACTCCTCGTCGCTGAGCTCGTAGGGCGTCCGCATGGGGGTGCGCAGGCCCCCGCCGACGAAGCCGAAGGTCCATCCGCCGATCTCCACCCGCTGGCCGTCGAGCACGGTGGTGCCCGGGCCGGCGTACTCGGACCACAGAGTCGGTATATCGACATTGCCGTAGGTGGCGTAGGTCGGGGACGGGAACGCGGCGAACAGCTCGGCGTACTGTCTGCGCACCGCCTTCTCGATCAGCGCGGCGCGGTCCTGGCCCACGCCGGTCCACAGCCGGGCGCCGAAGGCGCGCGCCTCCTCGAAGCGGCGGGCGGTGCGCAGCTCGACGATCCGGTCGGCGTTCTCCTTGCCGAAGAGGTCCGGGAAGATGCCGCGCGAGTGGTCGGCGTAGTCCAGGAAGAGGACCAGATCCCCCAGGCAGACGAGGGCGTCGGCCCCGTCGCCGGCCCTGGCCAGGTCACGCGCGTTGCCGTGCACGTCGCTGACCACATGGACGCGCGTCCTCGGCTTCCCCGTCGGTGTGGGTGTCATGACGATCAAGCGTAGGGGTGTGGGACATACGTGAACAGTGGCGGCCGGACCGGCGATTACTGGCCAGTCAGGAAAGCGGTGGACTACTGTGCGTCAAGGAACGCCAAGACGTGTGACGCACGGAACATCTCGCCGGGACCCCCTGTCCCGGAGGCCATACCGGCGGGTAACGTCCGGGCAGTCCAGTCGTGCTCAGGGTTTCAACCAACGACTGTCCCAGAGACCCTGCGCACCTGACCGAGCCTTGGACCGCACCGTCGCAGCACACAGAGTCGTGGCGTCGGCGCCCTATGAGGAGCAGCAGTCTTGCGCGAGTTCAGCCTTCCGGCTTTGTACGAGGTCCCTGCGGACGGCAATCTGACCGACATCGTCCGCAGAAACGCCGCGCAGCATCCGGACGTCGCCGTCATGGGCCGCAAGGTGGCCGGTGTCTGGCAGGACGTCACCGCCGCCACCTTCCTCACCGAGGTGCGCAGCGCGGCGAAGGGACTCATCGCCTCCGGTGTGCAGCCGGGCGACCGGGTGGGTCTCATGTCCCGCACCCGCTACGAGTGGACCCTGCTGGACTTCGCGATCTGGAGCGCCGGGGCGGTCACCGTCCCGGTGTACGAGACCAGCTCGCCGGAGCAGGTGGAGTGGATCCTCGGCGACTCGGGCGCGACCGCCTGTCTCGTGGAGCTGGACGCGCACGCCGCGGCCGTCGAGTCGGTCCGCGACCGGCTGCCCGCGCTCAAGCACGTCTGGCAGATCGAGGCCGGGGGCGTCGAGGAACTGGGCCGGGCCGGCCAGGACGTCAGCGACGCGACGGTCGAGGAGCGCAGCTCGCTCGCCAAGGCCGACGACACGGCGACCATCGTCTACACCAGCGGGACCACCGGTCGCCCGAAGGGCTGTGTGCTCACGCACCGCAACTTCTTCGCCGAGTGCGGCAACATCGTCGAGCGGCTGCGCCCGCTCTTCCGCACGGGCGAGTGCTCCGTCCTCCTCTTCCTGCCGCTCGCGCACGTCTTCGGGCGTCTGGTGCAGATCGCGCCCATGATGGCGCCCATCAAGCTCGGCTGTGTCCCGGACATCAAGAACCTCACCGACGAACTCGCGGCGTTCCGGCCGACGTTGATCCTCGGTGTGCCGCGCGTCTTCGAGAAGGTCTACAACTCGGCGCGGGCCAAGGCGCGGGCCGAGGGCAAGGGCAAGATCTTCGACAAGGCGGTGGACGAGGCGATCGCGTACAGCCGCGCGCTGGACACCCCCTCCGGCCCGTCGCTCGGTCCGAAGATCAAGCACAAGGCGTTCGACAAGCTCGTCTACAGCAAGCTGCGCGCGGTCCTGGGCGGTCGTGGCGAGTACGCCATCTCCGGCGGCGCCCCGCTCGGCGAGCGCCTCGGCCATTTCTTCCGCGGCATCGGCTTCACGGTCCTGGAGGGCTACGGTCTGACCGAGACCACCGCGGCCACCGCCTTCAACCCCTGGGACCGGCAGAAGATCGGCACGGTCGGCCAGCCGCTGCCGGGTTCGGTGATCCGTATCGCGGACGACGGCGAGGTGCTGCTGCACGGCGAGCACGTGTTCCACGAGTACTGGAACAACGAGGCCGCGACCGCGGAGGCGCTGGCCGACGGCTGGTTCCACACCGGTGACATCGGCACCCTCGACGAGGACGGCTATCTGATGATCACCGGCCGCAAGAAGGAGATCATCGTCACCGCGGGCGGGAAGAACGTCGCCCCGGCCGTGATCGAGGACCGCATCCGGGCGCACGCGCTGGTCGCGGAGTGCATGGTGGTGGGTGACGGGCGGCCGTTCGTGGGCGCGCTGGTCACCCTCGACGAGGAGTTCCTGGCGCGCTGGGCCTCCGAGCACGGCAAGCCGGCGGGTTCCACTGCGGCGTCGCTGCGCGACGACCCGGATCTGATCGCGGCGATCCAGGACGCGGTCGACGACGGCAACGCCGCGGTGTCGAAGGCGGAATCGGTGCGGAAGTTCCGCATTCTCCCCTCCCAGTTCGACGAGGACTCGGGCCACCTGACGCCGTCCCTGAAGCTCCGGCGCTCCGTGGTGGCCAAGGACTTCGCGGAGGAGATCGAGGCCATCTACCGCAAGTAGCCGGCCCCGGCTGTCAGGTCATGGCGCGGTGTCCTCGGCGAGGACCCGCGTCATGGTGCGTTCGGCGAGCGCGGTGATGGTGAGGAACGGGTTGACGCCGAGGGAGCCCGGCACCAGGGAGCCGTCGGTGACGTAGAGCTTCGAATAGCCCTTGACCCGGCCGTAGTCGTCGGTGGCCCGGCCCAGGACGCAGCCGCCGAGCGGGTGGTACGTGAAGTCGTCGGCGAAGGCCTTGCTGGGGGTGCCGAAGAGGTCGTACCGGTAGATGGTCACGTTGGCGGCGTTGATCCGGTCGAACAGTTTCTTCGCCATGCTCACGGAGACGGCGCTCTGGGCGGCGGTCCAGCCGAGCCGTGCCGAGTCCGTCGCCGCGTCGTAGGAGAACGAGGCGCGCTCCGGGTTCTTGGTGATCGCCAGATACAGGCTGACCCAGTGCTCCAGTCCCATGGGCAGGGGGGCGATCTCGGCGAAGACGGGGTTGTCGGTGTTGGCCCAGTCGTCGATGCCCATCACGGGGATGGTCGACTCGTTGGCGCCGACCGTGTCCCAGATGTGGTTGGCGCGGCCGAGCATCACATTGCCGTTGGTGCCCCAGCCAGTGCCGACGCTCGCGTCCAGCGCGGGCAGGGTGCCCGTCTCGCGGGCGCGCACCAGCAGTTCGGTGGTGCCGAGGCTGCCGGCGCCGAGGATGAGGTACGTGCACGCGTACTGCCTGGTCTCGACGACCGCGCCGGTGAGGTCGATCCGGTCGGCGGTCAGCAGATACGTGCCGTCGGCGGCCCGGCGGATCTCCCTGACCCGCTCCAGGGTGTTGATGGTGACGTTGCCGGTGCCGAGCGCGGCGGCCAGATAGGTCTTGTCGAGGCTGCGCTTGCCGTAGTTGTTGCCGTAGATGACCTCGCCGGCCAACGCGGATCTGGTCGCCGTGCCGGCCGCCTCGCGCTGCATGTGGTCGAAGTCGTAGACGTTGGGCACGAAGGTGGTCTTCAGGCCGGCGTTGGCGGCGGCCTTCCGTGAGGTGCGGGCGAACCGGTACCACTCCGTGGACTCGAACCAGCCCGGGTCGACGGTGTTGACGCCGAGCATGGAGCGGGCGCGCGGGAAGTACGTGGCGTACATCTCGCCGGCGTCGACGGTGGGGAACTGCTCGCTGAAGTAGGACGGCTGGGGGGTCGGGGCCATGCCGCCGTTGACCAGGGAGCCGCCGCCGACGCCCCGGCCCACGTAGACGGACATGTTGTCGAAGTGCACGCGGTCGAGGACGCCGGGGTAGCTGTTGATGTTTCGGTTGACGACGTCCAGCCACAGGAAGGTGGCGAGCGGCGCCTCGGTGCGGGTGCGGAACCACATGGCCCGCTGGTCGGGGGCGCTGGTGGAGCAGAACACCTTGCCGTCGGAGCCGGTGGTGTTCCACAGCCGGCCCATCTCCAGGACGAGGGTGCGGATGCCCGCCTGGCCGAGGCGCAGGGCGGCTACGGCGCCGCCGTAGCCGGAGCCGATGACGATCGCGGGGGCGTTGTCGACGGCGTCGGGCTCCGCCGCGTGTGCGGACTGGAGGCCGACACGGGCGAGGCCGGCGGTGGCGGCCGTCTGGAGGGCGATCATGCCCAGTATGTGACGTCTGGTCGGGTGACGATGTGTCAGCTTTTCTGTCATGAGCGCAGCATCCGCGGACTATTTGGTTCCGGCTAGGCCCTGTCGTCAAACTCCCGTCGTCCGCCCGGCGGGGCAGGCGGGAGTGTGACGACAGGGCCTGCTGCGGAGCCCTTCACAGCAACGCTTCGAGCCGCTCCGCCAAGAGGTCCCAGCGCCACTTCTCCTCCACCCACTGCCGTCCCCGCTCCCCCATGCGGCGGCGCAGCTCCGGGTCGCCCAGGAGGGTGATGATCCGGTCCGCGGCGTCCTCTGCGGAGCCGCCCCGGATCACCCAGCCGGTCTCGCCGTCGAGCACCGCGTCCGGGGCGCCGCCCGAGTCGCCCGCGACCACCGGGAGGCCCGTGGCGGACGCCTCCAGGTACACGATGCCGAGGCCCTCGACGTCCAGGCCGCCGCGGCGGGTGCGGCACGGCATCGCGAAGACGTCGCCCGCGCCGTAGTACGCGGGCAGCTCGGACCAGGGGACGGTGCCGGTGAAGTGGACGGCGTCGGCGACCCCGGTCTCGTGCGCGAGTCTGCGCAGGTCCCCCTCGTAGGGCCCGCCCCCGACGATCAGCAGGACCGCCTCCGGCTCCTTGGCCAGGATCCGCGGCATCGCCTGGATCAGCGTGTCCTGGCCCTTGCGCCGGACCAGCCGGGACACACAGACCACCACCGGGCGGTCCGTGAACCCGAGGCGCTCGCGGACCTCGTCGCCGCCCGAGCCCGGGTGGAACGTCTTCTCGTCGACCCCCGGGGGCAGTTGCACCATGCGCCCCGCCGCCTGCGGGGTCAGCACGGAGGCGATCCGCGAGCGGGTGTACTCGCCGAGGTAGGTGATCGTGTCCGTCGACTCCCCGATCCGGCGCAACAGGTCGCGCGCCGCGGGGAGCTGGGCCCAGCCCGCCTCATGACCGTGGGTGGTGGCCACCAGCCGCCGCGCCCCGGCCCGGCGCAGCGCAGGCGCCATCAGGCCGAGCGGGGCCGCCGCGCCGAACCACACCGACGTACAACCGTGCTCCCGCAGCAGCCCCACGGCCCGCCGGGTCGCGCCCGGAGTCGGCAGCAGCATCGTCGTGCGGTCCCGTACGACGGTGAAGGGCTGCGCGGCGTCGAAGGCGGCCGTCGCCTCCGCGCCCTCGCGGCCGCGCTTCCAGGTGGAGGCGTAGACGACCAGGCGCTCCGGGTCCAGACGCAGCGCCATGTTGTGCAGGAACGCCTGGATGCCACCCGGACGGGGCGGGAAGTCGTTGGTCACGATCAGGGTCTTGTGCATCGCCGTCGACAGTACCGAATCCGCTGTGCGACCGTCCTCACACCTCCGCACGGCCGCGCTTCATGGCCCTCGCACAGTCCCGCACGGAATCATGGCCCCGCAGGGCGAGGACGACGCGGGACGCGCCGGAACAGGGGTCG
Organism: Streptomyces sp. NPDC002573; assembly: GCF_042889625.1. Lineage (NCBI taxonomy): Bacteria > Bacillati > Actinomycetota > Actinomycetes > Kitasatosporales > Streptomycetaceae > Streptomyces > Streptomyces sp. NPDC002573. The sequence continues at coordinate 279,464 of NZ_JBIARC010000002.1, forward strand.
GGTGGAGATGGCGGGCACACGGAGGTTCCCGGTCTGGCTGGTCGCCGTCTGGAGCCTGACCAGAGTGGCCCTGCTGCTGTACGTCCTCAGGGTGCTCGTCTTCCCCGGCCCGGACGTCACCACCGACGTCTCGGTCATCTACCACGGGTGGTACGACACCCTGCGCACCGGGACGTTCCCCCGTCACGACGTCACCTGGCAGTACCCGCCCGCCGCCGCGCTCGCGATCCTCTCCCCCGCGCTGCTGCCCTTCCTGGACTACACGCGGGCCTTCTTCGTCCTCGCCCTCCTCGCCGACCTGGTCGTCGTCTGCCTGCTCTGGTACGCGGGCACACGCCCCGGCCGGACGCCGCGCGGCGCCTGGCTGTGGACGGCCGGCGTCGCCCTGCTCGGCCCGACCGTCTACGCCCGCTACGACGTGATGGTGACCGCGGTGGCGGTCGCGGCGCTGCTCGCGGGAGCGGGCCGGCCGCGTGCGATGGGCGCGCTCACGGCCGTCGGCGCCCTGCTGAAGGTGTGGCCGGCGCTGCTGCTGGTGGGGGCCGCGAGCCGCCGGGCCTGGGTCTCGGCCGCGGCGACGGCCGGGGCACTGGCGCTGCTGTTCGGTCTGACGGCGCCCGGCGCCTTCTCCTTCCTGACCGCCCAGCGCGACCGCGGCACCGAGGTGGAGTCGATGGGCTCGCTGGTCTTCCACATCGCCCGGCACTTCGGCTGGCAGGGGCAGGTGCTGCTGAACTACGGCTCGGTGGAGTTCCTCGGCCCGTACGTGGACTGGGTGAGCGCGGCGGCCCTGGCCCTGTCCGTGATCGCCTTCGGCTGGCTGCTGCTGTGGCGGCTGCGCGTGCGCCGACTGCCGCCGCGCGCGCTCGCGGACGCGGCCTTCGTCGCCGTCCTGCTGTTCACGGTCACCAGCCGGGTGATCAGCCCCCAGTACCTGGTGTGGCTGGTGGGTCTGGCGGCGGTGTGCCTGTCCCGGCGCGGCAGCCGGATGACCCTTCCCGCCGTACTGGTCCTCGGCGCCTGCCTGGCCACCGTCCTGGAGTTCCCGGTCTACTTCGGGGACGTCGTAGCCAGCGACCGACTGGGCGTCACCCTCCTCCTCGCCCGCAACGGCCTGCTGCTCCTCGCCGCGCTGACGGCGGCCCGGACCCTGTGGCGCACCACCGTCTCCGTCCCCCCGCCGGCCGTCCCCCCTCAGACCCCCCGCACCCAGGAGACTCTGGCGCCTTCCTGACGGGGCACCAGCAGGGCCAGCGCGCCGTACTGCAACGCCATGGAGAGCGCGAACGCCATGGCGATCCCGGGCAGCCCGGCGCGTTCCGACAGGGCGTAGGAGAGCGGCAGTTGCACCGCCGTGCCGAGCACCGTCACCCGCAGCAGCCGGGGTGCGCCCCCGCCGCCCTCGAAGACCCCGCCGAGGGCGATGCAGCACGCCATCAGCAGCAGATAGGGGCCGATGCAGCGGAGGAAGACCACACCGTCGTGCGCGACCGCGGGCCCGGCACCGAAGGCGCGCATGATCCATGGCGCGAGGGTGCCCAGCAGCACCGCGGCGGCCAGCCCCACCGTCCCCGACACGAGCACGGCCTGCCGTCCTATCTCCCGCCCCTGCTCCCGGCCGGCTCCCCGGGTCTGCGCGGTGTGGATGGAAGCGGCCTGGCGGACCGCGTAGAAGGCCATGGTGGCGAGGTACATGACCTTGTAGGCGATCGCATAGGCGGCCACCGCCGTCACCCCGAGCCGGGCCACCAGCGCCACCAGGACCAGGGCTCCGGTCTGTCGCACGGTGAAGTCGGCCGACATCGGCAGGCCGGTGGTGAACGTGCGGCGCAGTGCGGTTCCGACCGGCCGCACCGGTCCAGGGTCCTCCGCCGCGCCCGGCAGCGGGATGCGCCGTAGGACGCGCAGCCCCACGGCGAGGGCGGCGCAGCGGCACAGCACGGTGGAGGCGGCGGCGCCCCGGACGCCGTAGACGTGGATCAGCAGAGGGTCGCAGACGAGGATCAGCCCGTTGGCCAGGAGGGCGAGGCGCATCGGGGTGCGGGTGTCTCCGGCGCCCTTGAGGATGCCGTCGACGAGCTGCTGGACGAAGAAGACGGCGATGCCTGGCAGCGAGATCGCGAAGTAGGCGGTGGCCAGGGGCAGCGCGGGTCCCCCGCCGCCCAGGACCAGCCGGGCCAGGGGCTCCCGCAGCAGGAGGCCGACCGCCACGACGGCCGGGGTGGTCACCGCGCACAGCGCCCAGCCGCCGCGCACGGCGGCCCGGACGTCCCCGGGGTCCTCGGCGCCCCGGGCGTGGGCGACCAGCACGGTCGTCCCGGAGGCGAACACCAGGGCGATGCCGAGCAGCACGTTCTCGGTGTTGGTCGCCACGGCGACCGCCGCCACGGCCGGGCCCCCGAGCCGGGAGACCCAGACGGTGTTGATGATTCCGGCGGCCACGGAGGCGAGCAGGGAGAGGTAGACGGGGTGGGCGAGCGCGATGAGTCGCCTGCGATGCGCGTTCACAGCGAAAGCCCCCTCTTTTCGAGCTACCTCGTTTCGAGGTAGCTCGAAAAGAGGTACCATGAGCGTGCGACGTCGGCAAGAGGAGGCCACCCGTGCTGGAACTGTCGATCCTGGGCTTCCTGGCGGAGGAACCCCTGCACGGCTATGAACTGAAGGCACGGATCGCGGCGCTGAACGGTCATGTCCACCGGATCAGCGATGGCGCCCTGTACCCCGCGATCAGCCGCCTGGTGGCGGCCGGAAAGCTGGACCAGCGCACCGAGGCGGGCACGAGCGCGGCTCCGCGGCGGATCCTGTCGCTCACCGACGAGGGCCGCGCGGACCTCCTGGAGCGGCTGCGGCACCCCAAGCAGGCCGAGATCACCGACCATGTCCGCTTCAACACCGTGCTGGCGTTCCTGCGGTATCTCCCGGACCCCGGCGAACAGGCCGCGGTGCTGCGCCGCCGGCTGGACTTCCTGGAGACCCCGGCGAGCTTCTTCTACCGTGACGGCAGGCCCGTACGGGCCGAGGAGGCGGAGGATCCGTTCCGGGCGGGCATGCTGCGGGTCGCACGGGCGACGGGCGAGGCCGAGCGGGCCTGGCTGCGCGAGGCGGTCGACCGACTCGAGGGGTGAACCGTCAGGCCAGTTGCGCCCGCAGATACGCCCGCCACTCCCGGGTGAACGTCTCCAGGTTCGTCCCGAGGGTGTGCTGCAGGGCGGACTCGACCGCGCCGGTGCGGGTCCGGTGGTCGCCCACCGCTCGGTAGAAGGCGTTCAGCCGGGCCTCTCCCCAGTGCTCGGCGATCATCCGGCAGGCCAGCCAGCCGCTCTCGTACGCCTGCGCCAGGGTGTCCGCGTCCGTGGAGAAGGCGAAGTCAGTGTCCCGGGGCAGCGCGGCCGGGATCCGGCCCCGGGCGACCGAGCGGCCGAGTTCGGGGGCCACCTCCCTGGGGGTGCGGCCGCTGTCGCGGTAGCCCACCCAGTCGGCGTAGCCCTCGGACAGCCACAGGGGGGTGGCCGCCGTGGTGTGGGCGCGAGTGGCCACATGGGTGGTCTCGTGCCGGAGCACGACCTGCTTGCCCAGGTCGCCGAGGACGCTGTACGCGTCCGGGTTGACGATGATCCGGTCCGCGGGCGCCCGGGACGTGCCGCCCGCCTCCCCGGTGGTGACCGCCGCGATCCCCCGGTACCCGGACGCCGGCGCGCCGAGCAGCCCCGCCATCCCCTCCAGCGACCGCGGTACGAGCACCACGACGTGCTGGACCCAGTCCGTGCCCCATGCCCGGGTGACGGCGGGGACCGACCGGTCCGCGAGGTCCGCGTAGGTCCGCAGGACGTCCCGGGGCTGCCCCACCCCGAGCACCAGGCTGTGTGTTCCGCGGACGGTCTCGACCGTGCCCTGCTCCCACAGCTGTTCGCCGGCCTTCTCCGCGGGCCGGTCGGCGCTGACGTACCAGTGGCCGCCGGTGCGGGTCAGGCGCAGCACCCGGGAGGCGGTGACCGGCGCCCGGTCGTAGTCCTTGACGCGGTAGCGCAGTTCGGCGTCGGCACTCGCCCGGTCGCCGGTGCGGTGCAGGGCCGTCACGCGGTACGACAGGGCGGCCAGCGGAACGTCGCGCAGGTTGTCGAACTCGGCCGTGCCGGTGGTCGGTGCCTCGGTCGCGAGGAACGCGGGCCGGTTCCCGGCGAGGACGGCGGCCGCCCGCCGGTCGAGGACCTGCTGCACGGCGGCCGTCTGGGAGTCCGGCGCGGGCTGCCCGCCGCAGCCGACGAGCCCGGCGAGGAGCAGCACACAGCACGCCACGACCCCCGGCACACGCCCATGACCAGCCACTGTCCGATCGTACGCGGCGGCCGAGCCGGGTACGGGTGCCGCGGTCAGGGCCGGGTGACCGAGGAGATCGGCAGCATCCCGACCGGGTCGTAGCGGACCGCGGCCCCCGGATGCGGTGCGTGGATGACCTGGCCGCCGCCGACGTACATGGCCACATGGCTCGCGTCGGAGCGGTAGACGATCAGGTCGCCGGGGCGCACCTGGGAGAGCGGCACCTGATGGCCGGCGTACCGCTGCTCCTGGGAGGTGCGCGGCAGTCCGATGCCCGCCCGCCCGTACGCCCACTGCATCAGGCCCGAACAGTCGAAGCCGCCCGGCCCGCTGGCTCCCCACACATACGGGCGGCCGAGCGCGGAGCGGGCCGCGGCGACCGCGGCCGCGGCGCGCGCGTCGGGCGCCTTGGCGGCGGTGAGGCCGGGCACGTCGGCACCGGAGCGGGACGCCCGGTCGTAGGCGGCGCGCGTGGTGGACGGCAGGGAGGCGAGCAGCCGTCGGGCGATGGCGAGTTTGTGCTCGACGGTCCTCTTGTGCCGGGCGACGACCTCGCGGTTGCGCTCCAGCTCGGCCAGCCGGCCGCTGGTGTCCGCGCGTTCCTGGGCCAGCTCGCGCAGGGCCGCCTGGAGTTCCCTGAGCTGTCCGGCCTGGCGGAAGTCGATCCGGTCGAGCACGGCCGCCCGGTCCAGATACTCGCCCGGGTCGTCGGACAGCAGCAGCCCGAGGGAGGAGTCGAGGCCGCAGGAGCGGTACTGGGCCCCGGCGAGCGAACCGAGCGTGTCCCGCAGGGCGTTGACCCGGTCCTGCTGCCGGGCAATCCGGTCCTGCGCCTGGCCGATCTGCCGGCGCAGCGAAGCGGTCTGCTCGGTGGCCTTGTCGTAGGCCTCGGTGGCCTGCTCGGCCTCCTGGTACAGCCGGTCCACCGTGACCCGGGCGTCACGCGCCGGGGCGGCGTCCGCGGGTGCGGCGCCGAACGCGGTCGCGGCTGCCGCCGCAGCGGCGGCCGACAGCACGGCGGCTGTCTTCCTCAGCGCCTGGTGCGCCTCCGGGGCGCCCTCCCCGGTGCCCCTTCGGCTCACCGGACGCATGGCGGCGCCACGGCCCCGGCCGAGGCCGGTTGGTGCAAGGCGGCGATGGGACCCCACGACCGGTCGCACTCCCTTCCGCTGACAGACCCCCGCCGAACGGCGAGGGAAGCGCGGCAGACAGTAGCCGGGTGATCACTCAGGGTTCAAAGCCGCCGCGATGGGCGCACAACGCGGCGCCCCGCCGCTGACGCAGGTCATCGGCGGGGCGTGGGGTCAGCGGGCGTCGCTGGAATTCGCCCGTTCGGGCGGAGTGGCGGCCCGGTCCGCGAGGGATCCGATCAGACTCGGACGCCGAACATGAAGGGTCCGCCGATCGTGCTCATCGACTCGTAGCGGACGAAGGTGCCGGTGCGCGGCGCGTGCAGGATCTGGCCGTTGCCCGCGTAGAGACCCACGTGGTGGATGTCGTTGAAGAAGAAGACCAGGTCGCCGACCTTGAGGTCGTTGACCGAGTAGATCCGGGTGCCTATGTTGGCCTGCTCCTGCGAGGTGCGCGGGATGGAGACGCCGGCCTGCGCGTACGCCCAGGAGGTCAGGCCCGAGCAGTCGAACTCGGCCGTGCCGGTGGCGCCGTACGAGTAGGGCCTGCCGATCATGGACTGGGCTGCGGCGAACGCCGCGGCCGCCCGACCGGAGGCGGAGCCGGTGTCGCCGCTGAGGACGCTGCGCTCACTGGCCCGGCTGGCCCGGTTCTGCTCGGCGGCAAGCTGCTGCTTCTCCTGCGCGGTCAGGGAGTTGAGCAGCTTCTGCGCCGCGGCGAGCTTGCCCTGGACTTCCTGCTTGTTCTTGCCCAGCTCGGTCCGGGTGGCCGCGAGGTCCTTGAGCTTGTCGGCGGCCTCCTGGCGCTCCTGGGCCAGCTCGCGCTGCTTCTCCTGGATCTTCTTGAGCGCCTCGACCTGCTGGCTGCTCAACTGGTCCAGGGTGGACGCCTTGTCGAGGTAGTCGTCCGGGTTGGAGGAGAGGAACAGCTGCACGGAGGGATCGATGCTGCCGGTGCGGTACTGGGCGCTCGCCATGGTGCCGATGCCGTCGCGCAGCTGGTTCAGCTCGTCCTGGCCCCGGGCGACCTTGTCCTGCAGACCGGAGATCTCCTTCTGGAGCTTCTCCTGCTTCTCCTTGGCGCCGTCGAAGGCCTCGGTGGCCTGCTCGGCGTCCTGGTAGAGCTTGTCTACCCGGGACTTGACCTCGTCCTTGTTCGGCTTCTCGCTGGGGGCGGCGTTTGCGGCCTGGGCGCTGAAGGCCACGGCGGCGGCAGCGGCGGTGGTGAGCACGGTCACACGGGTGCGGCTCGGCTGCTTGGGTCGACGGTGGGACGCCACGGGGGCGAGCTCCTTCTTCCTCCAGCCGCCTACCGACACGCCGGCGGGCGGTGCCCTCCGCCGGTCACCCACCCCTTGTGAGTGATCACCCGTGCGGAGGTTCGAGGCCCGACCCTAGTGACCTCGCTGTGATCAGTTCAAATCCTGAGGGGGAAAATTCCCGTCACGCAATGCATTCTTTGCACGGAACTCACCCCAGGTGATGCGGCCTTGACGCTACGTTGCGCCACGACCACCCCAATTCGGGCATGACCGACGGATGTTGCGCTTGGTGCGTAGGCGACTCATGGGGTGGTGTATGGCGCACCGGGCGGGCCGGACAAGGAAGTCCGTTATGCCCGGGAAAATCGCCTGAGCAGCACCACCGACGCGACGGGGCGGGCGCCCGCCCTGGCGACCCCGTCGGCCACCTCCCGGTCGGTGGAGACCACGATGACGGGCCGGCCCGGCGGCTCCGCGCGCACCAGCTGACGGATCAACTCGTCGGCGGTGACACCCGGCTTGGAGAACAGCACCCGCACTCCGCGCGGCGGCGCGAGCAGCACGGGGGCGGCCAGTTCGGCCCCGTCGAAGACACAGGTGACCTCCGCGCCGGTCTGCGCGGCCAGCTGCGAGAGCTGCCCGAGGAGCCGGAGCCGCTGCTTCTCCAGCGGCATCTGCGGATAGCCGGTCTTGGTGACGTTGTAACCGTCGACGACCAGATGCGCCTGGGGCAGCGCGAGCAACTGGTCGAGGATGGCGGGATCGTTCTCGGACAGCGCCCGGGCGGCGATGTCCTTCGGTGTCATCCGTCCCGGTTCGACCGCGTCCACGGTCTCCGCGGGCCGCACCGAGACCGGTGGCAGCGCCAGCTCCCGCCGCAGCCCCTGGGCCGCGTCCAGCACGGTGTCCAGCAGCAGCCGTACCCGCATGTCCTCGACGCTGCGCCCCTCGCGCGCCGCCCGGCGCGTGGCCTCCAGGGCGGCCTCCGCCTCACCGAGACGCGCCTTGAGCCGCCGGGTCTCGCTCTCGGCGGCGGAGACCTGCGCCTGGCCCTCGGCGCGCACCGTCTCGATCTCGCCCTGGACCTTGCGCAGGGCGGACTCGCCGCGCTTTACGTCACTGAGCGCGGCGCGCAGCTTCCGGTGAAGCGATTCGGCTTCCTTGCGGGCCGACTCCAGCTCCCCGCGCAGCCGTTCGGTCTCGGCGCGGGTCTGCTCGCGGGCGGCTCCCAGTTCCTCGCGCAGCCGTTCCAGCTCGGCCCGGCTCTCCTCGTCGGCGCGCTCGGCGTCCGCCCGCTGGGCCTCCTCGCCCGCGGCGGTCACGAGCTTCACCCAGCCCGCCGGGCGCAGTACATAGGCCGCGGCCGCCACGTCGAGCGGGTCCGCGGCCGGGGGCGGCGAGCCGGAGTCGAGGGCGCCGGTGAGTTCCGGCTGGGCCTCTCTGAGCTTCTCCGCGATCCGCTGCCGGAACACCGCGTCGGTCTCCAGGGCCGCCGCCATGGCGTTGCTGGCGAACTTGGCCCGACGGTTCGGGGTGAATCGGGCGTACTGCCGCAACTGTGCGGGCAGTTCGGCCAGGGTCAGCCCGCCGAAGCCGTCCGAGACGATCTGTACGACCCGACGGCGCACTCCGTCGGGCATCGGACGGTCGAGCACCTCAGCGGTGCCGTCGACCGGCTCCCCGCCCGAAGTCTCCACCATCCGTCACCCCAATGCCTGTGCGGGGCCGCCTCCGTCAGGAGCCGGCGCCCGGCCTGTCCACGAGTTCCACCTGATCCAGGGCGTTGCACCAGCGGCACCGCACCGACTCGATGGTCTCACTGACCACCTCGCGCTCCTCCACCGTCGGTTCCCCGGCCAGATCGAGATGCACGTACTCGATCACCTTCGATGAGCGGGTCACGTCGAACCGGGTCAGGTTGCCGCAGAGCTTGCAGCGCCAGCGGGTCGTGTCGGTCGGCAAGGGAACCGTCATCGTGGCTGCTCTTCCTTCTTCCAGTCTCCGTGATGCGCCAGTTTCCCTGGAGCGTGTGGCTCGTAACCCTACGGCCTGGCGGGCAACCGCCGCCTGCCCGTATCACGCGGCGAGGCACTCTGTGCTGATCGGTCCGGTTACGCCATGCTCTGTCCCATGATCAGCACCTGGAGCAGGACGGCCGGGAGGGCGTTGCGGGGACAGTCGGCACCCGTGACGTACGGACTGATCGCGCTGTGCTGTCTGATCTTCGTGCTGGGGCCGGCCTCGGGCCTGAATCCCGCCTACGGCCGGGGCGAGGCGCTGCTCGCCGCCCAGCGGACCTACTTCGCCCGCTGGGGCGTGGTGCCCGCGGAGCTGTTCAGCGGGGCGCCACGGGCCGCGCTCACCCCCGCCACGGCACTCTTCGTGCACGGCAGCTGGGTCCATCTGCTCGGCAACATGCTGTTCCTCTACGTCTTCGGGGCGATGACCGAGGAGCGGATGGGGCATCTGCAGTTCGCCCTGTTCTACGGGGGCTGCGGCTATCTGGCGCTCCTCGGGTACGCGGCTGCCCACGCGCAGTCGACACAGACGCTGGTCGGCGCCTCGGGGTCGATCTCCGCGGTGCTCGGCGCGTTTCTCTTCCTGTTCCCCGGGGCCCGGGTGACCAGTCTCTTCCCGTTCCTCTTCTTCCTGCCCCTGCGCTTCCCCGCCTGGGTGGTACTGCCCTTCTGGGCGACACTGCAGTGGATCGCGGCGGGCCGCGCCGCCCAGGGCCCGGGCGTCGCCTATCTGGCCCACGTGGTGGGGTTCGCACTGGGCTTCCTCTACGCCTGGGTGCGCAGGCCCCTGCTGGTGGCGCCCCCGTGAGCTCCCGCGCCGCGACGGGACACGGACGTACTCCGGCAGGCACTTCCCGCGCCGCCGGAGTACGTCTGTTGGTGTGCGATGGAGCAGGTCTTAGAGTGACAGTCCGAGCGTGCACCTAGGGAGACAGCCAGCCGTGATCACTGCGATCGTGCTCATCAAGACCAGCGTGGACCGGATCCCCGAGATCGCCGAGTCGATCGCCGCGCTGGACTCCGTCAGCGAGGTCTTCTCCGTCACCGGCACGTACGACCTCATCGCCATGGTCCGGGTACAGGCCCATGACGACCTGGCGGACGTCATCCCCGGCCGGATCAGCAAGATCCCGGGCGTGCTGGCCACGGACACGCATGTCGCCTTCCGCACGTACTCCCAGCACGACCTGGAGGCGGCGTTCGCGATCGGGCTCGACAACTAGGGCGTCGGCCGGTCAGCGGCGTCAGACCGCCGGGACGCAGCGTCCGTCCTCCGTGCGGTACGTCCACCGCGCACCGTCCCGGACGAGTTCCCCGACCGCCCGGACGAACCGCTCCACATGCTCGTCGGGCGTGCCCGCGCCGAAGCTGACGCGGATGGCGTTCAGGGACCGCTCGCCGGGCGCGGCCTCGGGGGCGCCGCACTCGCCCTGGGTCCCCGGGTCGCCGCCCAGCAGGGTGCGCACCAGCGGATGGGCGCAGAACAGGCCGTCGCGCACGCCGATGCCGTACTCGGCGGAGAGCGCGGCGGCGAAGTGGGAGCTGTTCCAGCCCTCGACGACGAACGAGAGGACGCCGACACGGGGCGCGTCGTCGCCGAAGAGGGAGAGCACCTTGACCTCCGGGATCCCGGCGAGTCCGTCCCGGACCCTGCGGACGAGGAACTGCTCACGGGCGACGAGCGTGTCGAAGCCCGCCTCGGTGAGGGCCTTGCAGGCCGAGGCGATGGAGTAGGCGCCGATCACGTTGGGCGAACCGGCCTCGTGCCGCGCGGCGCTCTCGTGCCAGTCGACGTCCACTCCCCCGTCCGTCCGCCGGTTGACCCTGCGGCTGGCTCCGCCGCCCGCGAGGTAGGGCTCGGCCGCGCGCAGCCAGTCGGCGCGGCCCGCGAGCACGCCCGAGCCGAAGGGGGCGTAGAGCTTGTGGCCGGAGAAGGCGACCCAGTCCACCCCGAGGTCCCTGACCGACACGGGGTGGTGCGGGGCCAGCTGGGCGGCGTCCAGGACGATACGGGCGCCGTGCGCATGGGCGGCCTCCGCCAGCTCGCGTACGGGCCACAGCTCGCCGGTGACGTTGGAGGCACCGGTGACGCAGACCAGGGCCGGTCCGTGGGGGTCGCGGTCCGCGAGGGCGCGCTCCAGGGTCCGTACGGCCTGCTGCGGGGTGCGCGGGGCGTCGAGGACGGTGACCCGGGCGTCCCGCCAGGGCAGCAGCGAGGCGTGGTGCTCGGTCTCGAAGACGAAGACCTGGCAGTCGGCCGGCAGGGCGGCGGCGAGGAGGTTGAGCGAGTCGGTGGTGGACCGGGTGAAGATCACCTGGTCCTCCCCGCGGCAGTCCAGGAAGGCGGCGACGGTCTTCCGAGCGTTCTCGAAGAGGTCGGTGGACAGCTGCGACAGATACCCGGCGCCCCGGTGGACGCTGCCGTAGTACGGCGCGTACGCCGCCACGTCGTCCCAGACGCGCTGGAGCGCAGGGGCGCTGGCCGCGTAGTCGAGCGCGGCGTAGGTGACGGTGCCGCCCGTGACGAGCGGGACGCTGACATCCCTGCCCAGAACGGGCAGCGGGGCACAAACGGACTGGTCGGCGGCAAGGGTGGAGACAGACATGGGTGCACTCCCGTGAAGGCAGAGGGATCACCGCACCGGAGGGCGGGCGCAGGGGCGCGCGACTGCCTCGACGGCACGGGAAAAGGTGAAAAGGGGATGCGGAGGCGGGGCTCTGCGGCCCTAGCGCATTCGCTTGCTCACGGAACGGCTCCCTCGAACGACCAGGACCCCTGGCCCCACGCTCACCGGCGTGTGAGGGGTCCGCGCTTGCCGTAGACCTCACTGCCTACGACCTGGTCTTCACCCGGGGCACCCCGCCACGGACGGAGGGTTGCCGGACAGCCGGCCGGGGCCGAGTGGCTGTCGCTCATGACCTGGGCAGGACGCTACGTGACATGATCGGGCGGCCGCAACATCTGTCCGGATGCCGGGACATACCCCCTCCGTCGCACAGGCGACTGCATGCGAAGGGGGAGCCCGGCCGTGCCGCGCTCCCCCTTCGCCCCGGGGCTCAGCGGTGGCTCGCGGCCACCCAACGCTCCAGGGACCGCTTCGCGGCGCCCGAGTCGATCGACTCCTCCGCCCTCGCCATCCCGGCCCGCAGCTGCTCGGCCAGGGGCGCCCCGGCGGGCTCCAGGGCCACCAGCGCCGCCGCCGAGTTCAGCAGCACCGCCTCCCGCACCGGCCCGGTCTCCCCGTCCAGCAGACGCCGCGCCACGTCGGCGTTGTAGGAGGCGTCGGCGCCGCGCAGCGCCTCCACCGGCACCAGGTCCAGGCCGACGTCCCGGGGATCGAAGGTCTCCTCGGCGACCTTTCCGTCGCGGACGACCCAGACCCGGGACGTCGAGGTCGTCGTGAGCTCGTCCAGTCCGTCGTCACCGCGGAAGACCAGGGACGAGTTCCCGCGCTCGGCGAGGACTCCCGCCACGATGGGCGCCATCCGCGGGTCGGCGACCCCCACGGCCTGGGCCTTCACCCGCGCCGGGTTGGTCAGCGGGCCCAGCACGTTGAACGTCGTGCGGATCCCGAGCTGGCCGCGCGCCGCGGCCACATGCCGCAGCGCCGGGTGGAACTTCACCGCGAAGCAGATGGTGATGCCGGCCTCCTCGGCCACCTCGGCCGTCCGCCTCGGGGTGAGGTCCAGATTGATGCCGAGCTTCTCCAGCACGTCCGAGGAGCCGGACGCGGACGACGCGGCCCGGTTGCCGTGCTTGACGACCTTCGTGCCCGTGCCGGCCACCACGATCGACGACATCGTGGAGATGTTGACCGTCTTCGCGCCGTCGCCGCCCGTACCGACGATGTCGACCGCCGGACCCGGTACCTCGATCACGTTCGCGTGCTCGTACATCGCCCGGACGAGCCCGGTGATCTCCTCGACCGTCTCGCCCTTCGCCCGCAGCGCCACGACGAAGGCGGCGATCTGCGCGTCCGTCGCCTCGCCGCGCATGATCCGGTCCATCGCCCAGGCCGTGTCGTCCACGCTCTGGTCCTGGCCGTCCAGCAGGGCGTTCAGCACCCGGGGCCAGGAACGGCCCGCCGCGGTGTCGCCTCCAGCGGGGTTCACAGCGCTCATAAGCCGCTCCTGGGTCGGTGTCCGGCCGGGACACGTTTCTCGAACAGGTCCACCCTATCCAGCCCCGGGCACGGCAAAGGGCCCCGTCCGGATGTGGACGGGGCCCTTCGACCGTGGCGTGGCGCGCGCAGCGATCAGTGGTGGCCGTGGCCGCTCGTGATCTCCTTGTACTCCTCGACCGTGGGCTTGGGGATCTGGTTGTCCTCCCCGTAGTAGGCGTTGCTCAGGCGGGCACGCAGCTTCTCCGAGCCCTTGACCTTCCGCTCGACGCCGTTCTCGTCGACCGTCGGGCCGATCTCGGCCGGCTTGTACTGCTCGTGCGCCGTGAGCGTGTGCAGCTGCTCCTGGCTGAGCGGCTCGTGGACCTCGATGAACTCACCGTGCGGCAGCCGCTTGATGATGCCCGACTCGCGGCCGTGCAGCACCTTGTCGCGGTCGCGGCGCTGGAGGCCGAGGCAGATCCGCTTGGTGACGATGAACACGAGCACCGGCACCACGAAGAAGGCGATGCGGACGAACCAGGTGATCGCGTTGATCGACAGGTGGAAGTGCGTGGCCCAGATGTCGTTGCCACCGCCCAGCAGCATCACGAAGTACCAGGAGATCCACGCGGCACCGAAGGCCGTACGCGTCGGCGCGTTGCGCGGGCGGTCCAGGATGTGGTGCTCGCGCTTGTCGCCCGTGACCCAGGACTCGATGAACGGGTAGACCGCGATCGCGACCAGGACCAGCGGGAAGATCACCAGCGGGATGAACACACCCAGGACGAGCGTGTGGCCCCAGACGTTGATCTCCCAGCCCGGCATCGTACGGATGAGGCCCTCGGAGAAGCCCATGTACCAGTCGGGCTGGGCGCCCGTGGAGACCTGGTCCGGACGGTAGGGGCCGATGGCCCAGATCGGGTTGATCTGCGCGATCGCCGCGATGGCCGCGATGGCACCGAAGACCAGGAAGAAGAAACCTCCGGCCTTGGCCATGTAGACCGGCAGCAGCGGCATGCCGACGACGTTGTTGTTCGTCTTTCCAGGACCCGCGAACTGCGTGTGCTTGTGGTAGAAGACCAGGATCAGGTGGCCGACCACCAGACCGAGCATGATGCCCGGCAGCAGCAGGATGTGGATCGAGTAGAACCGGGCCACGAAGTCGCCACCCGGGAACTCACCGCCGAAGAGGAAGAACGCCAGGTACGTGCCGACGATCGGCACGGACAGGATCGCGCCCTCCATGAAGCGGACACCGGTGCCGGAGAGCAGGTCGTCCGGGAGCGAGTAACCGGTGAAGCCGGTGAACATGCCCAGGACGAACAGCAGGAAGCCGAACAGCCAGTTGACCTCACGCGGCTTGCGGAACGCGCCCGTGAAGAACACGCGCATCATGTGCACGAACATGCCGGCGAGGAAGACCAGCGCCGCCCAGTGGTGGATCTGCCGGATCAGCAGACCGCCGCGGACGTCGAAGCTGATGTGCAGCGCGGAGTTGAACGCCTCGCTCATCAGCTGGCCCTGCAGCGGCACGTAACTGCCGTGGTACACCACCTCGTTCATCGAGGGGTGGAAGAACAGCGTCAGATACACACCCGTGAGGATGATGATGATGAAGCTGTAGAGGCAGACCTCACCCAACATGAACGACCAGTGGTCGGGGAAGATCTTGCGCATGTTCGACTTGGCCAGGGAGTAGATCCCCAGGCGTCCGTCGGCCCAGTCGGCGACGCGCTCGCCGGCCGGTGCCCTTCCGCGCGAAGCGGACTCAGTGGTCGATGAAGTGCTCATCCGCGCTCCCAGAAAGCAGGACCGACGGGCTCTTCGAAGTCGCCGAGCGCCTCGAGGTAGCCGTCCGCGTTGACGCCGATGTGCAGCTGCGGCAGAGCGTGACCAGCCGGGCCGAAGATGACCCGGCCACCGTCGGAGAGGTCGAAGGTGGACTGGTGGCACGGGCAGAGGACGTGGTGCGTCTGCTGCTCGTACAGGGAGATCGGGCAACCGACGTGGGTGCAGATCTTCGAGTAGGCCACGATTCCCTCGTGGGACCACGAGAGTTCCCGCTTGTCCTTGATGTTCTCCGGCTGGAGCCGGACGAGCATCAGGGCGGCCTTCGCGATCTGCTTCTGGAAGTCCTCGTTGGTCTCCTCCAGGCCCTCGGGCTTGGCGAAGGTGAGCGAACCGACCGCGATGTCCGAGGGACGCATCGGCTGGTTCGTGTTCATGTTGACGAGGAGCTTGCCCTGGGACCACAGCGTGTGTCGCAGCTTGGTGCCGGGCAGCGTGCCGAGGTCGCGCAGCAGGAACACACCGGAGAGCGGCACCATGGCCAGCGCGCCGAACATCGTGTTCCGGATCAGCGAGCGACGGCCGAGCTGCGACTCCTTGGCACCCGCCTGGAAGTCGGCGAGCACCTTCGCCTTGACCTCCGGCGCCGCCTCGATCGGGTGACGCTCGTCGGCGACCTCGACGTCGGACATCAGGGTGCGGGCCCAGTGGACCGCGCCCGCGCCGATCGTGAACAGCGCCACGCCCAGCGTCAGGCCCAGCGCGAAGTTCATCGCGCTGATGTGCCCGATCGGGAAGACGTAGATCGACCGGTCGTTCGGGATCGTGACGTACGAGGCGATGAAGCCGAGGGTGGCCAGCATCGACACGGTGAACAGCAGGGCGACCGTGCGCTCGGAGCGCTTGGCGGCTCGCGCGTCGATGTCCTGGATCCGGTGCTCGTGGGGCGGCAGCCCCGGGTCGGCGAACGGGTTCTCCTCGTCCGCGACCGCTACGGCACCGTGCTCGGTGTCCTGCTCAGCGGGCAGGTTCTCTTCGGGAATGTCTTGGCTACTCATGACTTCTTGGCCTTTGCGGTCCGAGCGGCGACCCAGACGGCGACCGCGATCAGCGCGCCCAGTCCGAAGATCCAGGCGAAGAGGCCCTCGGAGACAGGGCCGAGACCGCCCAGGTCGAGACCGCCGGGGTTCTCGGTCTGGTCACCGTTGACCGCCTTGACGTAGGCGATGATGTCCTTCTTGTTCTGCTGCGACAGCGTGGTGTCGGGGAAGGACGGCATGTTCTGCGGGCCGGTCTGCATGGCCTCGTAGATGTGCTTCGGGTCGACGCCCTCGAGGCCCGGCGCGAACTTGCCGTGCGTCAGGGCACCGCCCTCGCCCGTGATGTTGTGGCACTGCGCGCAGTTGGTGCGGAAGATCTCGCCGCCCTTGGCGATGTCGGCACCCTCGGGGCTGTAGTCGTTCGTCGTCGGCACGGCCGGGCCGGCGCCGAGCGAGGAGATGTACGCCGCGAGCTGGTCGATCTGGGCCTGCGAGTAGATGTTCTTCTTCTTCGTCACCTGGGGGCCCTGGGAGGTGGCGGCCGGCATACGGCCGGTGCCCACCTGGAAGTCCACGGCCGCGGCGCCGACGCCGATCAGGCTCGGACCGTCTGAGCCGCCCTGACCGCCGGTGCCGTGGCAGCTGGCGCAGCCCACCTGGTAGAGCTTCTTGCCCTCCTCGATGGCGAGGGACTGGGAGGTTTCATCGGCCTGCGCCTTGCTCGCGGGCGCGAACGCGGCGTACAGCCCCCCGGTGGCCGCCAGCGCGAGGAGTAGGACGACGACAGCCGCCAGCGGATGGCGTCGTCGTGCGGAGAGCTTTTTCACGGATTACCCCGGTGTCAGGATCTTCTGCGTCGATGCTTCTGGAAATGGATCGGATCGTCGCGGGCGAGGTCTTCACCCCGATGGGGTGAACGTCCGCCGCGGCCGATCGCTGATTACCTGATCAGGTAGATCGTGGCGAAGAGGCCGATCCAGACGACATCGACGAAGTGCCAGTAGTAGGACACGACGATGGCGGCGGTCGCCTGCTCGTGAGTGAACCTCTTGGCCGCGTAGGTGCGGCCGAGGACCAGCAGGAAGGCGATGAGACCACCCGTCACGTGCAGACCGTGGAAGCCGGTGGTCAGGTAGAACACCGAGCCGTACGGGTCGGAGGACAGCGAGAGGCCGTCCTTCTTGACCAGCTCGGTGTACTCGAAGATCTGACCGCCGACGAAGATCGCACCCATGATGAAGGTCAGGATGAACCAGCCGCGGAGCTTCTTCACGTCACCGCGCTCGGCCGCGAACACGCCGAGCTGGCAGGTCAGCGAGGAAAGCACCAGGATCGTGGTGTTGGTCGCCGAGAACGGAAGGTTGAGATGGCTGGCCATCTCCTTCCAGTGCGTCGGACCCGTCACCGATCGCAGGGTGAAGTACATCGCGAAGAGGGCCGCGAAGAACATCAGCTCGGAACTCAACCAGATGATGGTTCCGACGCTGGTGAGGTTCGGCCGGTTGACCGACGGGTGCGCGTGCCCGGTTTCTACTGTCGTTGCTGTCGCCACGACCGACATTATGTCGGGCGCTTATCCCGCCCTCACTCCGGGGGGTGCCGTTCGGAGTGTCCGCACCGTCTGGAGTGCCCGTATGGCCCATCGAAGCCGTGTGCGGACCGCTGTTGACCGGGTGTCCGAGGGAGTAGCATCCGCCCCAACGGTCCGTTCCGTACGACGCTGACGTCCCGGAGGAAGCATGCAGCCGACCGCCACGGTGCTGGTCTACAGCGACGACTCACGCACACGCGAGCAGGTGCGGCTCGCAGCCGGGCGCAAGCCGGCGCCGGACGTCCCCGAGGTCCGGTTCGTGGAGTGCGCGACGCCCGCCGCGGTCGTCAGCGAACTGGACAAGGGCGGCATCGACGTGTGCGTCCTGGACGGCGAGGCCGTGCCGATGGGCGGCATGGGCGTATGCCGGCAGATCAAGGACGAGATCTTCCACTGCCCTCCGGTCCTGGTGCTCATCGCACGCCCGCAGGACGCGTGGCTGGCCACGTGGAGCCGGGCCGACGCCGCCGTGGCGCTGCCGGTGGAGCCGGTGGAACTGGCCTCCGCGCTGGCCTCGCTGTTGCGGCGGCGGGCCCTCGCGAGTGCGTGACGGCGCCGTGGGCGCCCCGGAGCCGTCGGCCGTGACCACGGCCTGACGCGGCGCCAGGGGGCGCCCTGGCGGCCTTCCAGGGCCGCGCAGGCGTCTCGTACGGCCTCACCCGGCCCCGCGCGTCTCGCCGGGGCCGGGCGCCTCTCTCACACCGCCTGCGGTCGCAGTCTCGCGATGTCCGTCGGGCTCGGGCCGGGCTCGTCCGGGGTCAGGGCGCTGCCCTTGGCCCACTTGGCCCAGTCGAGGTTCCAGTCGCCGAAGCCGTTGCCGAAGGGGTCCATCTGCTTGCCCCGGGAGTTGACGACCTGGACGATGTCGCCCAGCCGCACGGTGTCGAAGAACCAGTGGGCGTTGCCGGTGGTCATGCCGGTGCAGCCGTGGCTGACGTTGGCGTACCCCTGGTAGTCGACGGACCAGGGCGCGGCGTGGACGTATTCGCCGCTCCAGGTCACCTGGGCGGCCCAATAGACCATCAGATCGAAGGAGTCGCTGGAGTTCGTGGAGATGCCGATGGTCGTCCCGCGCATCCGTACGGCGGACTGCTTGGCGATGATGACCTTGATGCCGTTGCGGGTGTCGTAGCCGGGCCTGCCGGTGGTGACGGCGATCTGTCGGAGCACCTGGTCGTTCTTGTAGACCGTCATCCGGTGCGCGGCGGCGTCCGTGACGGCGATGAGGCGGTCACCCGTGGTCAGTTGCACGGGTTTGCTGTCGGCGCCCCACAGGCGGTCCGAGACCTTCACGCCCGCAAGGTTGCTGTGCACCGTGACGGTGGCGTGCGCGGGCCAGTAGTCCTTGGGGCGGTAGTGCAGCGTCTTGTCGTCCACCCAGTACCAGGAGCCGTCGACCGCGGGCACCGTGTCCACCTTGAGGGCGCGTTCGACGATCGCGCGGGACGCCTTGTCCTTGACGGGCTCGCTGAGTGCGGCCGTGACGGGCTGGCCGACGCCGTAGGTCCCGGCGTCGGGGCCGAGGGCGACGTTCAGCATCTTCTTGGTCTTCGGGACGGCCGTGTCGAACTCAAGGACCTTGCGGCCGGGTGCGCCGTCCTCGTCCTCCGTGCTCACCTGCACCGTGTAGTGGGTGCCGGCGGCCAGCGGTGAGGTGCTGTGCCAACGGCTGCCGTCGGCGTTGAGTTCACCGGCCAGATAGCGCCCTCGGGCGTCCACGGCCGTGACGTCGGTGATGCGTCCGTCCGAGTCCGCGGTGATCTCCAGAGGCTTGTCGGGATCGGCCTTCTTGTCGTTGTCGGCAGGCGCGTTGTAGGCGATCTGGTCCGCCGCGTCGAACGGATGCGCGGCGAGCGGGTCGCCGTCGACGCCGCAGGCGACAGGGCCCACGGCAAGGGATATCAGCAGCAGGGTGCAGCCGACGACCGTGCGGTGTCGTGGCCCCCGGAAGAAGACTGAGTGGCTCATGAGCTCACGCTATGAACCCCGCTGGGCCGCGGCGCGCCGGGAGAGCCGTGCGGGGGACGTGAAGCGCGCCAAAAGAGGGAGCCCGGACACTTCGGAGAGTGTCCGGGCTCCCGTGCGTTGAACGCGTGTTACTGGGTGCGGTTCTCACCGCGGTAGTACTCGAAGACCCAGCCCCACAGGCCCACCAGGATCAGCGGGGCGGAGAAGTACATCAGCCACCAGCCGATCGCGATCGACAGGAAGGCCAGCGCGCCACCGACACCGAGGGCGAGCGGCTGCCAGCTGTGCGGGCTGAAGAAGCCGACCTCACCGGCGTCGTCCGCGACGTCGGCCTCCAGGTTGTCCTGGGCGCCCGCGTCGACCCGCCGGGCCGTGAAGGCCAGGTAGTAGCCGATCATCACGCTCAGGCCGAAGGCCAGGAAGAGCGCGGTGGTACCGGCCGGTTCCTTCGACCACAGGCCATACACGATGGCCATGATCAGGAGGAAGACGGCCAGCCAGAGGAACATCTTGCCCTGGATCTTCACTTGCCGGCCTCCTTGCCACCGGAGACGGCCTTGCTACCGGCACCCGCGTGCTCGAGCTGCTCGAGCGCGGCGATCTCCGGGTGGTGCAGGTCGAAGGCGGGGGATTCGGAACGGATCCGCGGCAGCGTGAGGAAGTTGTGCCGCGGCGGCGGGCAGGAGGTCGCCCACTCCAGCGAACGGCCGTAGCCCCACGGGTCGTCCACGCCGACCGGCTTGCCGTACTTCGCCGTCTTCCACACGTTGTAGAAGAACGGCAGTATCGACAGACCGAGCAGGAACGAGCAGATCGTCGAGATCGTGTTCAGGGCGGTGAAGCCGTCGGCCGCGAGGTAGTCCGCGTAGCGTCGCGGCATACCCTCGGCGCCCAGCCAGTGCTGCACCAGGAACGTGCCGTGGAAGCCGACGAACAGCGTCCAGAACGTGATCTTGCCGAGGCGCTCGTCGAGCATCTTGCCCGTGAACTTCGGCCACCAGAAGTGGAAGCCGGCGAACATGGCGAACACGACCGTACCGAAGACCACGTAGTGGAAGTGGGCCACCACGAAGTACGAGTCGGAGACGTGGAAGTCCAGCGGCGGCGAGGCCAGGATGACACCGGTCAGACCACCGAACACGAAGGTGATCAGGAAGCCGGTCGCCCAGAGCATCGGTGTCTCGAAGGACAGCGAGCCCTTCCACATCGTGCCGATCCAGTTGAAGAACTTCACACCGGTCGGGACGGCGATGAGGAACGTCATGAAGGAGAAGAACGGGAGCAGTACGCCACCGGTGACGTACATGTGGTGCGCCCACACCGTCACGGACAGACCGGCGATCGCGATGGTCGCGCCGACCAGGCCCATGTAACCGAACATCGGCTTACGGGAGAACACCGGGATGATCTCGGAGATGATGCCGAAGAACGGTAGCGCGATGATGTACACCTCTGGATGGCCGAAGAACCAGAAGAGGTGTTGCCAGAGTAGAGCGCCGCCATTTGTCGCATCGAACACATGCGCACCGAACTTGCGGTCCGCCTCCAGGGCGAACAGCGCGGCCGCGAGGACCGGGAAGGCCAGCAGGACCAGAACGGCGGTCAGCAGCACGTTCCACACGAAGATCGGCATGCGGAACATGGTCATACCGGGTGCGCGCATGCAGATGATGGTGGTGATGAAGTTGACCGCACCGAGGATCGTGCCGAAGCCGGAGAAGGCCAGACCCATGATCCACATGTCGGAGCCGATACCCGGCGAGCGGACCGCGTCCGACAACGGGCTGTAGGCGAACCAGCCGAAGTCGGCGGCGCCCTGCGGGGTGAGGAAGCCACCGACCGCGATGAGCGAGCCGAACAGGTAGAGCCAGTAGGCGAACATGTTCAGCCGCGGGAACGCCACATCGGGCGCGCCGATCTGCAGCGGCATGATCCAGTTCGTGAAGCCGGCGAACAGCGGCGTCGCGAACATCAGCAGCATGATCGTGCCGTGCATCGTGAACGCCTGGTTGAACTGCTCGTTCGACATGATCTGCAGACCAGGCCGGGCGAGTTCGGCGCGCATGAGGAGCGCCATGACGCCGCCGATGCAGAAGAACGCGAACGACGTGACCAGATACAGCGTGCCGATCGTCTTGTGGTCAGTGGTGGTCAGCCACTTGACGACGACATTGCCGGGATTCTTGCGCCTGACCGGCAGCTCGTTCTCGTATGAGCCCGTAACTGCGGCGGCACCCTGGGGTTCGTTGAGGATGCTCACAGGTTGTTCGTCTCCCGGTTCTTCTCGTGGCTCGTCTGCGCGATGCCCGCGGGGATGTAACCGGTCTGCCCCTTCTTCGCCAGGTCCTTCAGGTGCTGCTCGTAACGCTCGGGCGAGACGATCTTCACGTTGAACAGCATCCGGGAGTGGTCGACGCCGCAGAGCTCGGCGCACTTGCCGCGGTAGGTGCCCTCCATGTTGGGGGTCACCTGGAAGGCATTGGTGTGGCCCGGAATGACGTCCTGCTTCATCAGGAACGGCAGCACCCAGAAGGAGTGGATGACGTCGCGCGAGGTCAGGACGAAGCGGACCGTCTTGCCCTTGGGGAGCCAGAGGGTCGGACCGGGGTTGTTGGTCTGCGGGTTCCGCGTGGCCGGCGTACCGAAGTCGTAGACACCGCCGGCGTTCGCCGGGAAGTCCTTCTTGAACCGGTCCGGGATCGCGCTCAGGTTCGGATCGGTCTTGGCGTCACCGGTCACCCCGCTGACAGGGGTGACGTAGTTGAAGCCCCAGCTCCACTGGTAGCCGACGACGTTGATGGTGACGTCGGGCTTCTTGTCGAGGCTGAGGAGCTTCGACTCGTCGCGAGCCGTGAAGTAGAAGAGCACCGAGACGATGATCAGCGGGACCACGGTGTACAGCGCCTCGATGGGCATGTTGTACCGGGTCTGCGCAGGAACTTCGATCTTGGTGCGGCTGCGCCGGTGGAACATGGCGCTCCACAGGATCAGGCCCCAGACCAGCACGCCGGTGGCGAGCGCGGCAGCCCAGGAGCCCTGCCACAGGGAGAGGATCCGCGGAGCCTCTTCCGTGGCCGGGGTGGGCATACCAAGGCGGGGGAAGTCCTTGTATGTGCAACCGGTGGCGGTCGCCAGGACCAGGCCCGCGGTCAGTGCCTGCAGCAGCTTCCGCCGCATCGGGCGCCGCGGCGAGCGGTCGGAGCCGTTGGGACTCACGTAGCGCCTTCCCGAGAGTCTCGCCCGCGCGGTCGGCTGCCGCCTTCTCGCTGGTCGGTCGCCGCCCTGCGTCGGGCAGGGGTTTGGATGTTTATGCGGACCAAACCCTACTGGACGCCATTTGGGGCCGCGCGGGGAGGGTGCCCAACGCGCCGCCGGACACCCCGAAGGGAGGGAATGCCCGGTTGTGGGCCCCTCCTGACGGGCCCTTCGGCCGCCGCGAGAGGCCTCGCGGTTCGCAGGAGTTAGCGTTGCGGTGTGTCCTACTTCGACGCCGCCTCCGCCGCTCCCCTGCACCCCGTCGCACGTCAGGCCCTGCTGGCCTCCGTGGACGAGGGGTGGGCCGACCCCGCCCGGCTGTACCGCGAGGGACGGCGGGCCCGCAGGCTGCTGGACGCGGCGCGCGAGGCGGCCGCCGAGGCCGTGGGCTGCCGCCCGGACGAGCTGGTGTTCACCGCCTCCGGCACCCGGGCGGTGCACTCCGGGATCGAGGGGGCGCTGGCCGGCCGCCGCCGGGTCGGACGTCACCTGATCGTGTCTGCCGTCGAGCACTCCTCTGTCCTCCATTCGGCGGAGGCGTTCGAGGCCGCGGGAGGAACGGTGACGCGGGTGCCGGTCACCCGGGCGGGCAGGGCCGAGACCGAGGCGTACGCGGCGGCGCTGCGCCCGGACACCGCGCTGGCCTGTCTGCAGTCGGCCAACCACGAGGTGGGCACGGTGCAGCCGGTGGCCGAGGTGGCCGAGGCGTGCCGGGCGGCCGGGGTGCCGTTGTTGGTGGACGCGGCGCAGTCGCTGGGCTGGGGCCCGGTGGAGGGCGACTGGTCGCTGCTGACGGCGAGTGCCCACAAATGGGGCGGACCCTCGGGTGTCGGGCTGCTCGTCGTCCGCAAGGGGGTGCGGTTCGCGCCACAAGGGCCCCTGGACGAGCGGGAGTCGGGGCGGGCGGCCGGGTTCCAGAACATCCCGGCGATCGTGGCGGCCGCGGCGTCGCTGCGCGCGGTGCGGGCCGAGGCGGCCCAGGAGGCGGGCCGGCTGCGGGAGCTGACGGAGCGGATCCGGACGCGGGTGCCGGAACTGGTCCCCGATGTGGAGGTGGTGGGCGATCCGGTCCGGCGGCTGCCGGGGATCGTCACCTTCTCCTGTCTCTATGTCGACGGGGAGACGGTGCTGCACGAGCTGGACCGTGCGGGCTTCTCCGTCTCGTCGGGCTCGTCCTGTACGAGCAGCACGCTGACCCCGAGCCATGTGCTGAAGGCGATGGGGGTGCTGAGCGAGGGCAACGTCCGGGTGTCGCTGCCACCGGGAGTCGAGGCCGACGAGATCGACCGATTCCTTTCGGTGCTGCCGGACGTGGTGGCGACGGTGCGCGAGAAGCTCGGCGCGCCGGCGCCGCGGACGGCCGTGCACGAGGACGCGCTCGTCGTGGACGCTCTCGGCAAGGTCTGCCCGATCCCGGTGATCGAGCTGGCGAAGGTCATCGGGGACGTCCCGGTGGGCGGCACCGTGCGCGTCCTCGCGGACGACGAGGCGGCCCGGCTGGACATCCCCGCGTGGTGCGAGATGCGGGGGCAGCAGTACATGGGCGAGGAGCCGGCGGAGCGGGGCTCCGCCTACCTGGTCCGCCGGCTCTCCTGACGTACGTCCGCGGGTGCGCGGTCAGACCATGTGGTCCTGGACCTCCATCGCGGCCTCGTCGCCGTAGGCCTTGGTGAAGCGGTCCATGAAGTGGGCCCGGCGCAGCTGGTACTCCTGGGTGCCCAGCGTCTCGATGACCAGGGTCGCGAGCATGCAGCCGACCTGGGCCGCGCGCTCCATGGAGACGCCCCAGGCGAGGCCCGACAGGAAGCCCGCGCGGAAGGCGTCGCCGACGCCGGTCGGGTCGACCTTGGCGGTCTCCTCGGGCACGCCGACCTCGATCGGGTCGTCGCCGGACCGCTCGATGCGCACGCCCCGCGAGCCGAGCGTGGTCACCCGGTGGCCGACCCGGCCCAGGATCTCGGCGTCGCTCCAGCCGGTCTTGCTCTCGATGAGCCCCTTCTCGTACTCGTTGGAGAAGAGGAAGGTCGCCCCGTCCAGCAGTATCCGGATCTCGTCGCCGTTCATCCGGGCGATCTGCTGCGAGAAGTCCGCGGCGAAGGGGATGGCCCGGGAGCGGCACTCCTCCGTGTGGCGCAGCATCGCCTCCGGGTCGTCCGCGCCGATCAGGACCAGGTCCAGGCCGCCCACCCGGTCGGCGACCGTCTTGAGCTCGATGAGCCGGGCCTCGCTCATCGCACCGGTGTAGAAGGAGCCGATCTGGTTGTGGTCGGCGTCGGTGGTGCAGACGAAGCGGGCCGTGTGCTGGGTGTCGGAGATCCGCACGGAGGCCGTGTCCACCCCGTGCCGGTCCAGCCAGGCGCGGTACTCGTCGAAGTCCGAGCCCGCCGCGCCGACCAGGACCGGCCGGGTGCCGAGCTGACCCATTCCGAAGGCGATGTTCGCGCCCACCCCGCCCCGGCGTACGTCGAGACGGTCGACCAGGAAGGACAGCGAGACCGTGTGCAGCTGGTCCGCGACGAACTGATCGGCGAAACGACCGGGGAAGGTCATGAGGTGGTCGGTGGCGATGGAGCCGGTGACAGCGATACGCACGGCGAGGACACGCTCCTGTGGAGGTGGGGGATTGACAGTTCACGCTACCCGGTCGGCCCGTCCCACTGAAGCAGGCGAAACTACCCAATAGTAGATCTTTCGCCTTCGACTTCAGCGTGCCTACGGTTCCGCTATGACGAAGCCCGAGTTCCACGGCACCGGCCCGCTCGACCCCGACGGAGGCCTCGCGGCGCTGCGCGGCGACTGCGCCCGGATGGTCCCGCACTGGGCCCCGCCCGAGAAGAGCGCCTCCCGGCCGGTCTCCCCCTCCCGGATCCACGGCGTGAGCGTGCCGCCCGCGTCGGCACGGCTGCTGGACGCGATGTCCGACTACGGGGACTGACCGGTCCTCACGGGGTTCCGGGCCCGGAACCCCGGGCGCGTCACGAGGGAACCGTGCGCTCCCCCTGTGCGTCCCATCGCCGTCCTCCTTGATGAGGAGGCGGGATACGACCCCTGGGTGCTCCTTTCGGGTACGGCGGGGTCTTCCGGGACAGCAGTGGAGCCGAAGGAGCGATGCGGTGAGCACCGAGCGACCCGACGACACGAACGGCGCCCCCGACGTCACCGAGGACACGGACGGTGCCACGCCGCGGCGGCGCTCCCCCGTGGTGGTCGCCTCGGTCGCGGCCGCGGTTCTGCTCGTCGGTGGCGGCGGGGCCTTTCTCGCCGCGAGCGCGTCCGGCGGATCGGGCGGCTCCCCCGCGTCGCGCGGCGACAGCACTCCCCCGGCGCTCGCCCTCGACGGCGCCGGCGAGGGCGCCCCGGGTATCGCGGTAGGTGAGCCCAACCCCTACGGCACCACGTACACCGTCCGGGGCTCCCTACCCGACGGGCCGAGGTCGGCGCCGGTGTACTGGGCGAAGGGGCGGGTTACCCAGGACGAGGTGGCCCGGCTCGCCAAGGCCCTGGATCTGAGCGGCACACCGAGGCTCGTCGGCGACGCCTGGCAGGTGGGGGCGGTGAAGGACAGCGCCGAGCCGAATCTGCGGGTCAACCGGGACGCGCCGGGCACCTGGACGTTCAGCTCCTATGTGCCCGGCACCGACAACTGCGCGCGGGGCAAGGCGTGCCGGCCCGGCGGGTCCGGGCCGGCGGGGGCCGGGCCGGGCCCGGTGAGCGAGCAGGCGGCACGGCAGGCGGCCGCTCCAGCGCTCAAGGCGGTCGGCCAGGACGACGCGAAGCTGGACGCGTCCCAGCTCATGGACCGGGTGCGGGTGGTGAACGCCGAACCGGTGGTGGGCGGGCTGCCCACGCACGGCTGGACGACCGGGCTGCGGATCAGCCCCGAGGGCAAGGTCATCGGCGGCAGCGGCAACCTCGCGGCGCCGGTGAAGGGCGCCGTCTATCCCGTGCTCGGCGCGCGGAAGACGCTGGACCTGATGAACGGCGCGCCGTCGTCGTACGGCCGCAAGGGCATCGGCGGCTGCCCCGGACCCGTACCGGTGAAGGACCGGGACGAGAAGCCGTGCACGGCGGGCCCGGCCTCGCCGCAGCGGACGTCGGCGTCCGTGGAGGGCGCGGTGTTCGGACTGGCCGTGCACGCGGTGGACGGGAAGGCGGTGCTGGTGCCGTCGTGGCTGTTCGAGGTGCGGGGGACGGGGGCCTCGGGCGGCGACACCTTCACGGTGACGTATCCCGCGGTCGAGCCGCGGTATCTGGTCGCGCCCAGGCCGCCGGGCGAGCCGAGCGGGACGCCGGCCCCGCGGCCGAGCCCGTCGGCGAGCG
The DNA here is from genome assembly GCF_042889625.1 of Streptomyces sp. NPDC002573. NCBI lineage: Bacteria > Bacillati > Actinomycetota > Actinomycetes > Kitasatosporales > Streptomycetaceae > Streptomyces > Streptomyces sp. NPDC002573. The sequence goes on from NZ_JBIARC010000002.1 coordinate 306,256, forward strand.
GACCGGGCACCCGGCCCTCGCCCGCGCGCCACGAAGTGAAGGTGCTGGGCTACACCGCCGACGGCCGGAACCTGACCGTCGCCTACGAGGGCGGGGTGTGCGCCGACTACGCGGCATCCGTGCGCGAGGACTCCGAGCGGGTGACGGTGACCGTGACCGAGACGCCCTGGCAGGGCAGGGTCTGCGCCATGATCGCCAAGGTCTACCACGCCACGCTGCGGCTGAAGGCGCCGCTGGGCGACCGCCAGGTGGTGGGCTCGGACGGAAAGCCGATCCCCAAGGACACGACGGACACGCTGCCGAGGGCGTCCTCGGGCGGGACGGACTCGTCCCGCTGACGGCGGTCCGTGACAGCACGAAGGCGGCGTCCCCCGTGGAGGGGGACGCCGCCTTCGTGGTCACCGGCGAGGTGCCGGCTCAGCTGAAGGAGTCGCCGCAGGCGCAGGAGCCCGTTGCGTTCGGGTTGTCGATGGTGAAGCCCTGCTTCTCGATCGTGTCGACGAAGTCGATGGTGGCGCCACCCAGGTACGGGGCGCTCATGCGGTCGGTGACGACCGCGACCCCGCCGAAGTCCTTCTTCACGTCGCCGTCGAGCGCGCGCTCGTCGAAGAAGAGCTGGTAGCGCAGGCCAGAGCAGCCGCCGGGCTGGACGGCGACGCGGAGCGCCAGGTCGTCACGGCCTTCCTGGTCGAGCAGGGCCTTGACCTTGGCCGCGGCGGCGTCGGTCAGGATGATGCCGTCGGTGACGGTGGTGGTCTCGTCCTGTACGGACATCTACATCTCTCCCGGTGTGTACGGAGACTGCTTGCCGACGAGTGCAACCGGCGTGGCCGCGGATTCATTCCGGGCCGAGCGCGTTTCTTTTCGCTCCCTCTTCATGCTCGCACATACGCCGGAACACGGACACCGGCCTGTGGACGACCCGGGTGACACCGCCGCGCCATGTGCCGTACGACCTGCGGACCGCCGCCGTACGACGCCCGGACGGCCGCTGTGCGACGGGCCGGACCGCTCCGGGATTCACGTCACATCGACACTATGGCCATCGTCAAACTGACGTGAAGCGGTTATGATAGATAGCGTCATTTCGACGAAAAGGCTTGTCCCGCATGTCCCGCCGACCCCTTTCGGGCCGGCGAGCCGCAGAACAGAAAGGGTGCGTGAGGTGACCACCGCCCAGACCCAGGAGCTCGACGTACAGCCGACGCCCCTCGCCCTCCTGCTGCTCGGCCGTGAGGCCGACCCGAAGAGCGAGCGGGGCGTCGAGTGTCCCGGCGACCTGCCCTCCCCGTCCGACCCGGACCTGGTCGCGCGGGCCCGCGCCGCCAAGGAGAAGCTCGGCGACAAGGTCTTCGTGCTGGGCCACCACTACCAGCGCGACGAGGTCATCCAGTTCGCCGACGTCACCGGCGACTCCTTCAAGCTGGCCCGGGACGCGGCGGCCCGCCCGGAGGCCGAGTACATCGTGTTCTGCGGTGTGCACTTCATGGCGGAGTCGGCGGACATCCTGACGTCCGACGACCAGAAGGTCGTCCTGCCCGACCTGGCGGCCGGCTGCTCCATGGCCGACATGGCCACCGCCGAGCAGGTCGCCGAGTGCTGGGACGTGCTGACCGAGGCGGGCGTCGCGGAGCAGGTCGTCCCCGTCTCGTACATGAACTCGTCCGCGGACATCAAGGCGTTCACGGGCAAGCACGGCGGCACCATCTGCACGTCGTCCAACGCGCAGCGGGCCCTGGAGTGGGCGTTCCAGCAGGGGGAGAAGGTCCTCTTCCTGCCGGACCAGCACCTGGGCCGCAACACGGCGGTGCGGGACATGGGCATGTCGCTGGACGACTGCGTGGTCTACAACCCGCACAAGCCGAACGGCGGGCTGACCGTCGAGGAGCTGCGCGCCGCGAAGATGATCCTGTGGCGCGGTCACTGCTCGGTGCACGGCCGCTTCAGCCTGGACTCGGTGAACGACGTCCGGGAGCGGATCCCCGGGGTGAACGTGCTGGTGCACCCGGAGTGCCGCCACGAGGTCGTGGCCGCCGCGGACTACGTCGGCTCGACGGAGTACATCATCAAGGCGCTGGAGGCCGCCCCGGCGGGCTCCAAGTGGGCCATAGGCACGGAGCTGAACCTCGTCCGGCGCCTGGCGAACCGTTTCGCTCCGGAGGGCAAGGAGATCGTCTTCCTCGACAAGACGGTCTGCTTCTGCTCGACGATGAACCGCATCGACCTGCCCCACCTGGTGTGGGCGCTGGAGTCGCTGGCCGAGGGCAACCTGGTCAACCGCATCGAGGTGGACAAGGAGACCGAGGCGTTCGCGAAGCTGGCGCTGGAGCGGATGCTCGCCCTGCCGTAGCCGCACGCCCGGCCGGCACCCGTCCGGCCCGTGCACGACGAGGCCCGGCCCGCACCTTCGTGCGGACCGGGCCTTTGGTCATACCCGGAGGACTACACGCCCGCGGGCTCCGGCTCGCCGGACTCCGCCGGCTCGACCGGCGTCCCCCCCTTCTTCGCCCGCTTCGCCGCCCTCTTCTTGGCGCGGCGCTCCTTGCGGAGCTCCAGCATCGCGTAGAGAGTCGGGACCAGCAGCAGGGTCAGCAGGGTCGACGTGACGAGACCGCCGATCACCACGACCGCGAGCGGCTGGGCGATGAAACCGCCCTCGCCCGTGACACCCAGCGCCATCGGCAGCAGCGCGAAGATGGTGGCCAGGGCCGTCATCAGGATCGGGCGCAGACGGTGGCGGCCACCCTCGACCACGGCCTCCACCACGCCGTAACCCTGCTTGCGGTACTGGTTGATCAGGTCGATCAGCACGATCGCGTTCGTCACCACGATGCCGATCAGCATCAGCATGCCGATCATCGCCGGGACGCCCATCGGGGTGCCCGTGGCGATCAGCAGGCCGATCGCGCCGGTCGCCGCGAACGGGATGGACACCAGCAGGATCAGCGGCTGGGCCAGGCTGCGGAACGTCGCCACCAGCAGCATGAACACGATCGCCACCGCGGCCAGCATCGCCAGGCCCAGGTTCTTGAACGCGTCGCTCTGGTCCTGCGAGACACCGCCGATCTCGGCCTTCGCGCCCGCCGGGAGCTTCAGCGCCTTGATCTTCGCCTGGAGGTCCGCGCTCACCGCACCCGTGTTGTCACCGGTCGGGCGCGCCGTGATCGTGGCCGCGCGCTGGCCGTCGATCCGGGTCATCGACACCGGGCCGTCCACCAGCTTGACCGTCGCGATGTCACCGAGCTTCACCGGGCCGAGCCGCAGCTGCTTCAGCTGGTCCAGCGTCTGCGCCGGCTTCTCCGCCTTGATGACGATGTCGCGCTCGGTGTCGTCCAGGATCGCCTTGCCCGTCCTGGTGCCCTCGACGGCCTGGGCGACCGCGGCGCCGAGCGTCTGGTCGTTGAAACCGGCCGCCGCGGCACGGGAGTCGGCCGTGACCGAGATACGCGGCACGCTCTGCGACAGGTCGCTCGACACGTCCGTGACGTCCTTGAGCTTGGCCACCTCGGCACGCACCTGCTCCGACGCCGTGCGCAGCACGTTCGCGTCGGCCGCCTTCACGACCACGCTCAGGTCCTGGCTGCCGAACCCGTCACCGGCCGACACCGTGGTCGTACCGATCCCGGAGAGCTTGGCCAGGCCGTCCTCGACGCGGGTCTGGACGTCCTTGTACTTGGCGGAGTCGTCCAGCATGACCGTGTACGAGGCCTGGTTGCTGCCGGTGCCACCGCCGAAGGCGGCCATGAAGCCGGACGAACCGACGGTGACCTGGTAGTCCTTGACGCCCTTCACACCGGAGAGCATCTTCTCGATCTTCTGGGCCTGGGCGTCCGTCGCCGCCAGGCTCGTGCCCGGCTTCAGCTTCTGCTTGACGGTGAGCACCTGCTGCTCGCCCTGGTCGAAGAAGTTCGTCTTCAGCAGGGGCGCCATGCCGAAGGTGCCGATCAGCACGACCACCGCGATGGCCACACTGGTGAGACGGCGACGGGTCGCGAAGCGCAGCACCGGCACGTAGAAACGCTGGAGCCGGCTCTTCGCCTCCTTCTCCTCGGCGACCCGGCGGGCCTCGGCCGCGTCCTCCGGCATGGTCTTCGGGGCGCGCAGGAACCAGTACGACAGGACCGGCACGACCGTCAGCGACACCACCAGCGAGGCCAGCAGGGCCGCCGTCACGGTGAGGGAGAACGAGCCGAACAGCTCGCCCACCATGCCGCCGACCAGACCGATCGGCAGGAAGACCGCCACCGTCGTCAGGGTGGACGAGGTCACCGCGCCGGCCACCTCGCGGACCGCGGTGAGGATCGCCGACTGCCGCTCCTCGCCGTAGCCGAGGTGCCGCTTGATGTTCTCCAGAACCACGATCGAGTCGTCGACGACCCGGCCGATGGCGATGGTCAGCGCGCCGAGCGTGAGCACGTTCAGCGACACGTCGCGCGTCCACAGCACGATCAGGGCCAGGACCACCGACAGCGGGATGGAGACCGCCGTGACGAGGGTCGAGCGCACCGACGCCAGGAAGACCAGGATCACCAGGACCGCGAAGAGCAGACCCAGCGCGCCCTCGGTCGTCAGACCGTCGATGGACTTGGAGACCGCCGGGCCCTGATCGCTGACCACGGTGACGGTGGAGCCGGAGCCGAGGTCCTTGCGCAGGTCCGGCAGCTTGTCCTTGACGGCCTTGGAGATGGCGACCGCGCTGCCGTCGTGGTCCATGGTGACGGCCACGGCGAGGCTCGGCTTGCCGTCGGTACGGGTGATCGAGTCGGCCTTGGCCTCCTGCTGCCGGACCGTGGCGATGTCACCGAGGCGTACGGGCTTCTTGCCGGGCGCGCCGGTGACCATCAGGTCCTCGATCTGCTGCAGCGAGGTGAACCCGCCGCCGACCTGGACCGTGCGGTTGCTGCCGTCCTCGTCGAAGGAGCCCGCGGGGACGGTCACGCCGCCCGTCTGCAGGGCCTGGCCCAACGCGGCCGGGGTCAGCCCCGCCTGCGCGAGCTTGGCGTTGTCGGGCGTGACCGTGACCTGGAGGTCCCGCACGCCGTTGACGGTGACCTGGCCGACGCCGGAGATGTCCTTCAGCGTGGGCACGACGGTCTTGTCGAGCTGGTCGGACAGGGCCTGCTGGTCCTTGTCCGAGGTGACGGCGAGGACGACGGTCGGGATGTCGTCCGTCGAACCGGCGATGACCTGCGGGTCGACCGAGTCCGGGAGCTTGATGCGGGCCCGGTTGACGGCCTGCTGGACGTCGGCGACGAGCTGCTTGGTGTCGTTGCCGTAGTCGAAGGACGCCATGATGACGGCGTTGCCCTCGCTCGCCGTGGAGGTGACGCCCTTGATGCCGGACACTGCCTGCAGGGTGTCCTCGAGGGGCTCGACGACCTGCTTCTCGACCACGTCGGGGGACGCCCCCTGGTACGGGGCCAGGACGGACACGACGGGCAGGTTGATGGTGGGCAGGAGCTGCTGCTTGAGCTGTGGGATCGCGATCGCCCCGAAGACGAGCGCGACGATGGACATCAGCGCTATCAGGGCCCGTTGCGCGAGGCTGAATCGTGACAGCCAGGACATGGGTCGGCGTCTCTCTCTGTGGCTGAGCGGAAGGTTCGGGACGCACAGAAGCGCCCCACTACACACTGAGGCATGCGAGGAAGTGGTTCCGTCGCCCCGAGGTCCTGTTCCTTGTGAGTACGCCTACTGCGGGCGCAGTACGGCCCGATGGAGCCCGCTCCACCCTTGGACGTAGCGGCCTCGACCCAGCGCCCCGGCAGGCAACGTTCGCCCCGGCGCGACGCCCGGCACGCTCCCCCACGCTCGGCTTCGCTCGCGCGGGCGGTGCCCCCACTGGCTCACTCCACCCTCGGCCGCACCAGCCCCGACTCATAGGCGATGACGACGAGTTGCGCCCGGTCGCGTGCGCCCAGCTTGGCCATGGCCCGGTTGACATGCGTCTTGACCGTCAGCGGGCTGACCTGGAGGCGTTCGGCGATCTCGTCGTTGGAGTGGCCGCCGGCGACCTGGACGAGCACCTCGCGTTCCCGGCCGGTCAGGGTGTCGAGCCGGTCGGAGCGGGCCGGGTCGCGTCCGTCGTCGTCGCCCTGGGCGAGGAAGCGGGCGATCAGTCCCTTGGTGGCGGCGGGTGACAGCAGCGCCTCGCCGCCCGCGGCGACCCGGATGGCGTTCAGCAGCTCCTCCGGCTCGGACCCCTTGCCGAGGAACCCGGACGCCCCGGCGCGCAGCGACTGCACGACGTAGTCGTCGACCTCGAAGGTCGTCAGTATGACCACACGGACGTTCGCGAGAGCGGGGTCGGCGCTGATCAGCCGGGTCGCGGCGAGGCCGTCCGTGCCGGGCATCCGGATGTCCATGAGGACCAGGTCGGCGCGCCGCTCCCCGGCCAGCCGGACCGCCTCCGCGCCGTCGGACGCCTCGCCCACCACCTCCATGTCCGGCTCCGAGTCGACAAGCACCCGGAAGGCGCTGCGCAGCAGTGCCTGGTCGTCGGCGAGCAGGACACGGATGGTCATACGGGCCCTTTCTGGGCGGCGGTCACACGTTCTCCCCGGCCGCGGTCGTCGTGCGCGTCTCGACCGGCAGGATCGCATGGACCCGGAACCCGCCGCCGTACCGGGGACCGGTGGTGAGGGCCCCGCTGAGGGCGGTGACCCGCTCCCGCATGCCCAGCAGTCCGTGCCCGCCGTGCCCGTCGTGTTCGCCGCGCCCGTCAGGTCCGTCGCGTCCGTCGTCGTGCCCGGGCCCGGTGTCCTCGCCGCTGCCGTCGTCGAGGACCGTGATCTCCACATGGGGCCCCACCCGGACCACGCTGACCTCGGCCTTCGCCGTCCGGCCCGCGTGCTTCTGCACATTGGTGAGGGCTTCCTGGATCACCCGGTACGCGGCCAGGTCGACGGCCGCGGGCAGGGCCGTGCCGTGGTCGGCGCGGGCGACCTCCACGGGGAGCCCGGCGTTGCGGAAGGTGTCGGCGAGTTCGTCGAGACGGGCGAGACCGGGGGCGGGCTCGGTGGGTGCCTCGGGGTCCCCGGACTGCCGCAGCAGACCGACGGTGGCGCGCAGTTCGTTGAGCGCGCTGCGGCTGGCCTCGCGGACATGGGCGAGGGCTTCCTTCGCCTGGTCGGGACGCTTGTCCATGATGTGCGCGGCCACCCCGGCCTGCACATTGACCAGGGCGATGTGGTGGGCGACCACATCGTGCAGATCCCTGGCGATGCGCAGGCGCTCCTCGGCGACCCGGCGGCGGGCCTCCTCCTCGCGGGTGCGCTCCGCGCGTTCGGCGCGCTCCCTGATGGCGTGCACGAAGGCACGACGGCTGCGGACGGCGTCGCCCGCGGCGGCGGCCATGCCCGTCCAGGCGAAGAGGCCGAGGTTCTCCTGGTCGTACCACGGCAGGGGACCGGTGAGCATGGCCGCGCCGGTGAGCACCGTCATGGTGAGCAGGCCGACCCGCCAGGTGGTGGGGCGGTCGGTGGTGGAGGCGACGGTGTAGAGGGCGACGACCGCGGACATCGAGACGGGGGCACGCGGGTCGGCGACGACGAGTTCCACGAGGGAGAGGGCGACCGTGGCCGCGAGGACGGCCAGCGGACGCCGGCGGCGCAGGACGAGCGCCGCCGCCCCGAGCACCATCAGGGCGAGGCTGAGCACACCCGGACTGCGCGCGCCCCAGTGGGCGCCGTGCTCGCCATGGGGGTCCACGAAGGAACTGGCCACCATGGAGACCAGGACGCCGAAGGCGATGGCGGCGTCCAGCGCGAGGGGATGGGCGCTGATCCGGCACCAGGTGCGTTCAAGGGTGCTCACGGATTCACGGTACGGGGGGCCCGCGGCAGGCGGAACCAGGGTGGTGGGGGTACCCCGGAGACGCGGGGCCCTGATGGGGGCACCCGGAAGACGCGGGGCCCGCCGAAGGAGGGCCCCGCGATGTACGAGAGGGGCCGGCACCTGAGGTGCCGGCCCCCTCCGGCCCGGGAGCGGGCCGCCGTCAGCCAGGGATCAGGCCGTCGTCGTTCAGCATCTCGCGGACCTCCGCGAGGCTCGCGTCCGGCGACGGCAGGATCAGCTCCGACGGCTCCAGGGACTCGTCCGGCAGCGGGGTGCCCAGCCGGCGCACCGCGTCCAGGAGGGCGTTCAGCGTGCGCCGGAAGCCCTCCTCGTCGTCCCTCTGCATCTCCTGGAGCAGCTCGTCGTCCAGCTTGTTGAGTTCGGTGAAGTGGGCGTCGTCCAGCTTCACCTGCCCCTCCCCCATGATCCGCACGATCATGTGGCCCTCCTGTACGTGGGACCCGGTGGATGACAGCGTTACGTGAGGTTACGGCCTGCCGAGCGTCACTGCTTGTCGAAGCGCGGGGTGTCCTGCGGCTGGGACTGGGACTGCCCCTGGCCCGTGCCGCCCTCCAGTGCCTGCCGCTGGTCGGAGGTGCCTCCCGCCAGCTCCGCCTTCATGCGCTGCAGCTCCAGCTCGACGTCCGTGCCGCCGGAGAGCCGGTCCAGCTCCGCCTGGATGTCGTCCTTGGCCATGCCGGAGGGGTCGTCCAGGGCGCCGGAGGCCAGCAGCTCGTCGATCGCGCCCGCGCGGGCCTGGAGCTGGGCCGTCTTGTCCTCGGCGCGCTGGATCGCCAGGCCGACGTCGCCCATCTCCTCGGAGATGCCGGAGAACGCCTCGCCGATCCGGGTCTGCGCCTGGGCCGCCGTGTACGTCGCCTTGATGGTCTCCTTCTTGGTGCGGAAGGCGTCCACCTTGGCCTGGAGGCGCTGGGCCGCCAGGGTCAGCTTCTCCTCCTCGCCCTGCAGGGTCTGGTGCTGGGACTCCAGGTCCGTCACCTGCTGCTGGAGCGCGGCGCGCCGGGACAGCGCCTCGCGGGCCAGGTCCTCCCGACCGAGCGCCAGCGCCTTGCGGCCCTGGTCCTCCAGTTTGGTGGACTGCTGCTGCAGCTGGTTGAGCTGGAGCTCCAGGCGCTTGCGGCTGGTCGCCACGTCCGCGACTCCGCGACGCACCTTCTGTAGCAGCTCCAGCTGCTTCTGGTACGAGTAATCGAGGGTCTCGCGCGGGTCCTCGGCCCTGTCAAGGGCCTTGTTCGCCTTCGCGCGGAAGATCATCCCCATACGCTTCATGACACCGCTCATGGGCTTCGCGCGCCCCCTTCTGACGGACTCCAGCTCACAGGTCTGCGACAGGACCCACAGTACGGGCCCTGCATCCATTACCGCACTGTTCGGGGACGGATGCGGTCATCCCCAAGGACGACTGCGTACGGTCCCGCTCCGGCGTAGGGAGTAGGTGTCCCCCGAGGTTACGTACGGGGTGACTCCGGGATTCCCTCAGCCGGCCTGCGGAAGAACGCCGGTGGTCCTCCTTTTGAGGCCCTCTGTCCCACTACAGACGACCGGTGTTGCCGGATCGTTCCCCACTCGGCTGGGGTCCATGCGGGGGAACCCCGTACCCTTGGGTTTTGTGTTCCGTAGCCGTGCCAAGGAAGAGAAGGCCCCCGCCGACAAGGCGCCGGTGACCGACTCCAAGCAGACCCGTGACCCGCAGGCCAAGAAGGGCCGGCCCACGCCCAAGCGCAGTGAGGCCCAGTCCCAGCGCCGCAGCGTCGCCAACACGCCCATGACGCGCAAGGACGCCTCCAAGCGCCAGCGCGACGAGCGCCGCGTCCAGATGGAGCGCCAGCGCCAGGCGCTGGCCGGCGGTGACGAGCGGTACCTGCCGGCGCGGGACAAGGGCCCGGTCCGCAAGTTCGCCCGCGACCACGTCGACGCGCGCTTCAACGTGGCGGAGTTCTTCCTGCCGATGGCCGTGATCATCCTGGCGCTGAGCCTGGTGAAGACGACCTCGCTGCAGAACATCGCGCTGCTGCTGTGGCTCGTGGTCATCGTGATGATCGTGCTCGACTCGATCCTCTCCGGGTTCCGCCTGCGCAAGCGGCTGAACGAGCGCTTCCCCGACCAGAACAAGAAGGGCGCGGTCGCCTACGCGCTCATGCGCTCCCTGCAGATGCGCCGATTCCGGCTGCCTAAGGCGCAGGTCAAGCGCGGAGAGCGGCCCTGAGCGCGGATTCCTTCTCCAGGGATGCGGCCGGAGCGTGGCTGGACCGGCTGGGCCGCCTGCGTGACGTCGTACGGCAGGAGCTGGTGGCCCGGCAGCTCGACGAGCAGATAGCCGGGCGGTTCCCGGTCGGGCAGCGGCTGCGGGTGCTGGACGTGGGGATGGGCCAGGGCACCCAGGCGCTGCGCCTGGCCCGGGCCGGGCACCGGGTCACCGGGCTCGAACAGAACCCGACGATGATCGAGGTGGCCCGCAGGGCCCTGTCGGGGGAACCCGAGGGCATCCGGGAGCGGATGCGGATCATCGAGGGGGACGGGCGCGACACGGGGGTGCACTTCCTGCCGGGCAGCTTCGACGTGGTGCTGTGCCACGGGGTGCTCATGTACGTGGACGAGCCCGATCCGCTGCTGGCGGGGCTGGCGCGGATGCTCGCGCCCGGGGGACTGCTGTCGCTGCTCGTACGGAACGGGGACGCGCTGGCGCTGCGGCCGGGGCTGTCCGGGGACTGGGACACGGCGCTCGCCTCCTTCGACACCACCGCCTACACCAACCGTCTGGGCCTGGCCGTGCGCGCCGACCGGCTGGCGACGCTGACCGCGACGCTCGCCGGGATCGGGGCGCCGCTGCACACCTGGTACGGGGTGCGGGTCTTCACGGACACGGCGCCCGACGACGCTCCGGTCCCCGAGGACGTGGAGCGGCTGCTGGCCGCGGAGGAACGGGCGGGGCGGACGGATCCGTACCGGGGTGTGGCCGCGTTGCTGCATCTGTGCGGAGTGCGCGGCTGAATCGGGGCCTGCCCCTCGTTCGGACGCGCAGGAAGCGCCGGGAGTCCCTCCCGAGGAGAGACTCGGGGCATGGACGCTACCCGTGCCCGTACCGTTCGGCGGTGCGTTCCGTTTCTCCTGTGGTGTCTGGTCCTGCCCGGATGCACCGGCTCCGGGCAGCCGGCCCGGGCCAAGAGCCCGACCAGCGCCCGGGCCCCCTCCCCCACGACGGCCAACGATCTGCAGAGCGACTACCAGCGGGTCATCAAGAACGTGCTGCCGTCGGTGGTGCAGATCCAGGCCGGTGAGGCCCTCGGGTCCGGGGTGGTCTACGACGACAAGGGGCACATCGTCACCAACGCCCACGTGGTGGGCAGCGGCAAAAGGTTCAAGGTGACCACCGCCAACAGCCAGGATGTGCTCACCGCCGGCCTCGTCTTCTCGTACCCGCAGCAGGACCTCGCCGTCATCCGCCTGGACCGGACGCCGCGGGGTCTGCGGCCGGCCGTCTTCGGCGACTCGGCCAAGGTCGAGGTGGGGCAGATCGTCCTCGCCATGGGCTCACCGCTCGGGCTGTCGTCGAGCGTGACCGAGGGGATCGTCTCGGCGACCGGGCGGACCGTCAGCGAGGGGAACAGCGAGGGCGGCACGGGCGCCACCATCGCGAACATGGTGCAGACCTCGGCGGACATCAACCCCGGCAACAGCGGGGGCGCGCTGGTCGATCTGAACGGCCAGGTCATCGGCATCCCCACGCTCGCCGCCGTCGACCCGGAGCTCGGCAACGGCGCGGCGCCCGGCATCGGGTTCGCCATCCCGGCGTCCCTCGTGAAGACGATCGCCGACCAGATCATCAAGACCGGCCGGGTCACCGACTCGGGGCGGGCCGCGCTCGGCATCACCGGCCGCACGGTGGTGAACGGCGCCTATCAGCCGGCCGGGGTCGCGGTGGTCGAGGTCGTACGGGGCGGCGCGGCCGACCGCGCGGGCCTGAAGGCCGGGGACGTCATCACCGAGCTGGGCGGCCAGGACATCACCACGATCACCTCGCTCGCCGAGGCGCTCGCCGGCGACAAGCCGGGACAGCGCACGACCGTGACCTACACCCGCAACGGCAGCCGGCGGACGGTCGACGTCACCCTGGGCGAGCAGTAGCGCGGGTGAGCCGGACGAGGGGCGGGTGACGACCGTACGGCCCTCGCCCGCCCCGCCCGCGCGCGTACGCGGGTGCCTCTTTCGGCTACGACTCGTCGGCGCGCAGGCTCATGGGCCCGTAGATCTCCGTCGAGTCCTCGTACAGCCGCACCTGGTCGGCGCCGCCGTCGAGCAGGTCCCTCCAGTGCTCCCCGATCCAGGACTCGGCGTCCCCCTGCGTGGTGAACTCCTCGGGCACGACCGCGGGCTGGACCTCCGCCCCGTCGGCCTTCTCGAACCGCCACGTCCATGCCGCCATGTACGCCTCCCAATGTGAGCACATGCAGAGCACCGGCCGGATCTTGGTCCAGCCATTGTTCCGAGCCTAACCGGACGCGCAAGACCTGCGGCGACCCGGGAAAATCGGGTCCGTGGAACTGACTCTGCTCGGCACCGGTGCCCCCGCGGGACTTCCCCGCCTCGACTGTCCCTGTGCGGTCTGCGCGCGTGCGCTCGGGCCCGAGGCGCGCGCGGCGACCTCGTTGCTGGTGGACGGCACGCTGCTGCTGGATCTGACGCCGGGTGCGGCGTTCGCGGCGGCGCGCGCCGGGCACTCGCTGGCCGGGGTGCGCCAGGTGCTCCTCACCCACCCGCACGAGGGGCCCCCGGTGGAGGTCCCCGCGGGTCTGCCGCAGCCCGCTCGGGTGCCGGACGGGCGGGAGCTGGCGCTGCTGACCGGGCACCGGGTACGGGCCCTGGCGATGGACGCGCCGGGCACGGGCTACGCGGTGACGGGCCCGGACGGGATGCGGCTGCTGTATCTGCCGCCGGGCGGGGCGCCCGCGGGCCTCGCGGGGCCGGTGGAGCCGTACGACATGGTGGTCGCCGATGTGATGGGGCGGCCGGACGCGGTCGCGCGGCTGCGGGCGGTGGGGGCGCTCGGGCCGGCCACCGATGTGGTCGCCGTGCACCTCGACCACGAGGTGGCACCGGGCGCCGAGCTGCGGCGCCGGCTCGCGGCCGCGGGGGCGCGAGCCGTGCCGGACGGGACGACGCTGGCCGTGGGCGCGTACGACGAGGTGCCGGATGTACCCCGGCGCACGCTGGTGCTGGGCGGGGCGCGCTCGGGCAAGTCGGTGGAGGCCGAACGGCGGCTGGAGGCGTTCCCGGACGTGCTGTACGTCGCGACGGGCGGAACGCGGGGCGGGGACACGGAGTGGGCGGCGCGGGTGGCCGCGCACCGGGAGCGACGGCCCGGGTCCTGGCAGACCACCGAGACCTGTGACCTCGTACCGCTGCTGAAGGAGGAGGGGCCCCCGCTGCTGATCGACTGTCTGTCGCTGTGGCTGACCGACGCGATGGACGCGGTGGACGCGTGGGACGACGCGGAGTGGGCGAGCGGCGGCGAACGGGCCCTGCGGGCACGGGTGCAGGAGCTGGCGGCGGCGGTGCGGGAGACCCGCCGGACGGTCGTCGCCGTCTCGAACGAGGTCGGCTCCGGGATCGTCCCGGCGACAGCGTCGGGGCGCCGCTACCGCGACGAACTCGGCCGTCTGAACGCGGCGTTCGCGGCGGAGTGCGAGCATGTGCTGCTGGTGGTGGCCGGGCAGGCGCTGACGCTACGCGGATGACGGCGGCGTGCGCGCGATGACCCGGTAGGCGTTGGCGAAGCGGGTGCGCCGCAGCAGCGGTGCCAGTACGTGGTCCGCCGCCGTGGCCGTGGCCGCGAGCGGGACGGCGGCCCTCGCCAGGGCCGTGCGCAGGGGTGCGGTGCGCCCCCGGGTGTCCGGCGTCGGCAGGGCACGGGCCAGGGTCAGGGCGAGGGCGCCCGCCAGGTCGTACGGCAGATGCGGCTCGCGGTGGTCCGTGGCGACGATCGCGCAGCCCAGCGCCTCGAGTTCGGTCAGCAGGTTGGCCGGCGGCACGAGGTGGAGGTGGTGCGGGCTCCCGTGGGGGACCCATCGCCTGCCGAGCAGCCGGCCGAACGCGCAGCCGGGGTCGGCGGCCTCGATGAGCAGATGGCCGCCGGGGCGCAGCACGGCCAGGGCGGCGCGCAGTTCCGCGCGCGGGTCGGGGGTGCGCTCCAGGTGGTGGACCATGCTGAGGACGTCGTAACGGGAGCGCAGCCGCGCGAGGACCGCCGGGTCGGTGAGGTGGCCGCGGTGGGCCTCCTCGACGCGGCCCGCGGCCCGTGCCTGGTGGACACGCCGGGTGGGGTCCAGTCCGTCGAAGGAGGTGTACGGGTGGATCTCCTTGGCCGCTTCGGGGAAGTGGCCGTGCCCGGTGCCGACGTCGAGCCAGCTCTCCGGCTCCTGGTGGGGCCCGAGCGCGCGGGCCGCGGCCCGGTGGCGCCGGGCGCTCTCGCGGGCGCCGAGGAGGCGTTCGGTGAACCGGTCGTACGCGGGGCGGCCGTCGGGGGCGTCGTGGTGGCCGCGACGGGCGCTCTCCTCGGCGGCGGGGCAGGGGTTGCGGAAGACATGGGCGCAGTCCCGGCACTCGTCGACGCCGAAGGCGCCCGGCCGGACCGCCTCCGGGGCGCTTCTCCGGGCCTGGACCCGGGTGCGCAGCCGCGCGGAGCCGCACCACGGGCAGTCCTCGCGGCGCGGCTCCTGCGACCGGGCGGGGTCCGGGACGGCGTGACCGCGGCGCTCGGCGCGGCGCGCGGCGGCCGTCCGTGGGGTACGGCGCATGGGCGGCTCCTGTGGCGACGGGGGTGGCGGCTGGGGTGGGCGGGACGACGGACGACCGCGGCGACAGGGAGTACGGCCGTACGCACGGGGCGCGTGACCATACATGCCCAAAAGGTACGTACGGGACACCGCTCGGAGGTGCAATGACGTGCCGTCGACGTGGCGCCTCGGCGTTCGTTCAGGGCCGGTACTGTTCGGCGAATGAGCTCGCTTAATCTCGACGACTTCACCGATCTGATCGAGCGCCCCGACGGCGGGGTGCGCCGCGACGCCGAGGCGCGCAGGGAGCGTCAGATCGTGCCGCCCGGGGCACTGGGCAGGCTGGACGACCTGGGTGAGTGGCTGGCGGCAGCGCAGTCCGCCGTGCCGGTGCGGCCGATCGAGCGACCGCGCGTGGTGCTGTTCGCGGGCGACCACGGCATCGCCTCGCTGGAGGTGTCCGCGCGGCCGGCGGGCAGCGCGGACCGGCTGGTGCGGGCGGTGCTGGAGGGCGCGAGCCCGGCGTCGATCCTGGCGCGGCAGCTCGACGTGCCCGTGCGCGTGGTCGACATGGCCCTCGACTGCGACCCGGACGAACTGCCCGGGGACGTCGTACGGCACCGGGTGCGGCGCGGCAGCGGACGCATCGACGTCGAGGACGCGCTGACGGCCCAGGAGACGGAGGCTGCGTTCCTGGCGGGGGTCGCGGTCGCGGACGAGGAGGCGGACGCCGGGACCGACCTGGTGGTCCTCGGTGACGTGAGCGTCGGCGGGACCACGCCGGCGGCCGTGCTGATCGCCGCGCTGTGCGGCACGGACGCGTCCGTGGTGACCGGGCGCGGGGGTCTCGCCATCGACGACCTCGCATGGATGCGCAAGTGCGCGGCCGTACGGGACGCGCTGCGGCGGGCCCGGCCGGTGCTGGGCGACCAGTTGCAGCTGCTCGCCACGGTCGGCGGGGCCGATCTGGCCGCGATGACGGGCTTCCTCCTGCAGTGCGCGGTGCGCAAGACCCCGGTGATCCTGGACGGGGTCGTGTCGGCGGCGTGCGCGCTGGTCGCGCAGCGGATCGCCTTCCGCGCGCCGGACTGGTGGCTGGCCGGGCAGAACAGCGGGGAGCCCGCGCAGGCCAAGGCGCTGGACCGGATGGCGCTGGAGCCGCTCCTCGACCACGGTGTGACCGTCGGCGAGGGGGCCGGTGCCCTGCTGGCGCTGCCGCTGGTCCAGGCCGCGGCCGCACTGGCGGCGGAACTTCCGGAGACGCCCGCGAAGGCCGAGGGCGACGAGTAGCCGAGGGCGGGAAGGGCCCGGGCGACACACGTCCGGGCACGCGGAGTTGACGTCCAGTCAGGTAGCTTGAGGGCGGCCGTATGTGACGCGTGATCGATTCCACTCGATTCCGCCTCGCACCGCTCCCCCGCGCGCACCCGGACGCCCCATATCATCGCCCTTCATGGGAGATGCCCGTTTCACCATGGAACAGGAGCGCACGGTTCGGCCGGGAGGCCAGGCGCGGTCGTCCGGTCGGGCCTCCCGGCGGGCCGCCGCGAGCGCCGTCTGGTACCTGCGCGCCGTCACCTTCATCAACTTCCTCTCCGCCGCGTGGGTCTCGCTGGGGCAGGACGTACGGAGGCACAACCAGGAGAACCTCTTCACCCCGTACCTGCTGACGGCGGGCTTCGCCTCGGGCGTCTTCACGATGTTCCTCGCCGTCACCATGCGGCGGCGCAAGCGGGCCGCGTGGATCCTCAACCTGGCGCTCAGCGGGCCGTTCCTGCTGCTGTTCGCCTTCGCCATGAGCTTCCCGGAGATCCGGCAGTACGCGCAGAACTGGGTCTCCCTGGTGCTCACCGCGGGCTTCGCCGGTGCCCTCCTCGTCGGGCGGCGTGAGTTCTACGCCAAGGGCGACCGCTCCAACCCGCGGCTCGCCGCCGTGGTCGCGGTCGGCGGCCTGCTCGCCTCCTCGCTGCTCGCGGCGCTCCTGGTGACCGTCACCAACACCGCGCACGACCCGCATCGCTCGACCTTCCTGGACCGTTGGCGCTACGGCACCCTGCGGCTGGTCTCGGTCGCCGCCGACGAGTCGCACTACCCCGGCATCTCCACGCCGAACTGGGTCAACGTCGCCATCAACGTGTTCAGCACGCTGCTGGTGCTCGCCGTGCTGTACGCGGCCTTCCGCTCCCGGCGCGCGGTCGACCCGCTCACCGAGGACGACGAGAAGCGGCTGCGGACGCTGCTCGCCCGGCACGGCGAGCGGGACTCGCTCGGGTACTTCGCGCTGCGCCGGGAGAAGAGCGTGATCTGGTCGCCCACCGGCAAGGCCGCGGTCGCCTACCGGGTCGTCGGCGGGGTCTCGCTCGCCTCCGGCGACCCGATCGGCGACCCCGAGGCCTGGCCCGGCGCCATCGAGCCCTGGCTCGCCGAGGCCCGTGCGCACGGCTGGATCCCGGCCGTCATGGGCGCGAGCGAGGAGGCCGGCACCGTGTACGCGCGGCACGGGATGGACGCGCTCGAACTCGGTGACGAAGCCATCGTGGAGATCGGCGAGTTCACCCTCGAGGGGCGGGCCATGCGCACCGTCCGCCAGGCCCACAACCGGGTGCGGCGCGCCGGGTACACGGTGCGCATCCGGCGCCACGAGGACATCCCCGTGGGCGAGATGGCACAGCTGCTGGAGAAGGCCGACGACTGGCGGGACGGGGCCACCGAGCGCGGGTTCAGCATGGCGCTGGGGCGGCTCGGCGACCCGCGGGACGGCCGGTGCATGATGCTGGAGTGCCTGGACTCCGACGGCCGGCTGAGGGCGCTGCTGTCCTTCGTGCCGTGGGGACCGCACGGACTCTCGCTCGATCTGATGCGGCGTGACCGCGACTCGGACAACGGGCTGATGGAGTTCATGGTCATCGAACTCCTGCGCCGCGCCCGGGAGATCGAGATCACCCAGGTTTCGCTCAACTTCGCCATGTTCCGTTCCGTCTTCGAACGTGGTGCGCGCCTCGGTGCCGGACCGGTGCTCAGGCTGTGGCGTTCGCTGCTCAGCTTCTTCTCGCGCTGGTGGCAGATCGAGTCGCTGTACCGGGCCAACGCGAAGTACCGGCCCATCTGGGAGCCCCGGTTCCTGCTCTTCGAGAAGAGCGCGGACCTGCTGCGCATCGGCGTCGCCTCGGCGCGCGCCGAGGGGTTCCTGGAGGCTCCGGGACTGCCGAAGTGGCTGCACCGCAAGCACCTGGAATCGCACCGATGAGGAACGGTGGACGATGAGGAACGCTGGATGAACGCGCTCGCCCGCCTGGCCCGCGCCGAATGGGAACTGCTGTACGTCACCGTGCGTCAGGACCTCGCGCGACGGAACCGGCGGGCGGTCCCGATGACGCTGACGGCCGTGTGCCTGACCTCGGTCCTGCAGTTCGTGCAGAACCAGTCGTGGGGCTTCGGGTTCGTGCAGCACATCGGATCCGTACGGGCGGAGGAGCCGCTCTCCCTGGCCCTGCTGCGCACCCCGCTCTCCCTGTTCGTACCGGCGCTCGATCTGCCGGTGTGGGGAGCGCTGCTGCAGATCCTGTTCGTGTTCGGGATCGCCGAGATCTGTCTCGGCTGGTGGCGCACGCTCGGCATCGCGTACGCCGCCACCCTGGCCGGCACGCTCTACGCGCGCGTGGGCATCCAGCTGGGGGCGCACCATCCGCTGGGGCTGCCCGCAACGGACGCGCAGGTCGTCGACACCGGTCCGTCGGCGGCGGTGATCGGGCTGGCCCTGTACCTGTGCTGGCGCTATCAGGCCTATGTCACCGGTGGCGTGGTGGTCGCGGCGATGGTCGGCGAACTCCTGGTCAAGCAGAACCTCGCGGGCAAGGAGCACCTCGCCGCGATCGCCGCGGTGCTGGTGCTGTGCGGGATGTCCGCGCTCGGCCGCTACTGGCGCTGGGGCACCCGGGTGTCCTGCGAGTCGGGCCTGCCGCCGATCCAGTCCTGAAGTCTGCGGCTGGGGACCGCCCAGCGGCGGTCGTGGCGGTAGACGCGCAGGCCCGCCCTGGCCCGGGCGCGCGGCCGGCGGCGGTAGAACCGTCTGGCCCACGGGGAGCCGGGGCGGGCCAGCCGCACGGCGCCGATCACGGCGACCAGCGGGACGATCACCCCGAAGAGCGCGGTGCGCGCCTTGCCCTTGCTCAGGGCGAGCAGCGAGAAGAGGAAGTTCGCGGCGACGCTCACGGCGACGGCGGCGCGGTCGTGCAGTTCGTCCGTGGAGACGTCGTTGACGCCGAACGGCGCGAAGCCCGCGAGTACCAGGCCGACCAGGGCCGCCGTGACCACCACGACCTCGACGCTCTTGCGGCCGTCCTCCGTCCAGTAGACGTCGGCGAGGTGCAGGATCAGGGCGAACTCGTCCAGGACCAGACCCGCCCCGACGCCGAAGAGGACCGCGCACACGCCCGAGCCCGGACCGTGGCGGCTGGCGAGCGCGCCGAAGCCGCCCACCACGACGAGGACGACACCGGGGACGACATGGTGGATGTGCACACCCCCGGCGCTCACATTGCCGAACGGGCCTCTGCCCGCGCGGATGAGACGGGTGACGACCCGGGTGACCACGAACGTCAGCACGAACGAGGCCAGCGCGAGCAGCAGCGGCAGCTTGCCCGGCTCGACGATGTTGCGCTCCAGCCATTGGCCCATGGGCAAAAGTGTGCCCGTGACGGCCCCGTACTGCCTGCTCACGGCCGCCCCCTCGGAAGGACGGCCGCACCGCTCACGTACCCTTCGCCCGTGTCCAGGACCCCGCAGCTGCACGGCCTCCGCTTCGCCTTCGGCACCCTCACCGTCCTGCCGGTCAGGGTGACCCGCTGGGACCGGGAGGCCGCACGCGGCGGCATGGCGTGCGCGCCGCTGGCCGGAGTGGTGGTCGGGGTCCTCGCAGGGCTGCTCGGCGCGGCCCTGCTCCTGCTGGGCGCGGGCCCGCTGACCGCCGCCGTCGCCGCTGCCGCCGTACCGGCCGTGCTGACCCGGGGCCTGCATCTGGACGGGCTCGCCGACACCGCCGACGGACTCGGCAGCGGGAAGCCCGCCGAGGACGCGCTGCGGATCATGAAGCAGTCGGACATCGGCCCCTTCGGCGTGATCACTCTGGTCCTGGTGCTGCTGGCCCAGGTCGCGGCCCTCGCGCGGGCCTACGACGCCTCCTGGACCCGGGGCCTGCTCGCCGCCGTCGTCTCGGCGGCGGCCGCGCGGCTCGCCCTCACCCTGGCCTCGCGGGCGGGGGTGCCGGCCGCACGGCCCGAGGGACTGGGGGCCGCGGTCGCGGGGGTGGTCCCGGTGGGCGCCGCCCTCGCCGTGGGGCTGGCCGTGACCGCGGCGGCGGCGGGCGGGGGCGCGCTGTTCGGCCCCTACGGCGCCGTCCGCACGGCGGCCTCGGTGGTGCTCGCGGTGGCCGCCGCGGAACTGCTGCTGCGCCACTGCGTCCGGCGGTTCGGCGGGGTGACGGGTGATGTCTTCGGCTGCCTCGCCGAAACGGCCGCGACGACCGCGCTCGTCGTGCTGACCCTGGGCTGACCGCCCCCGGACCACCGGGACAGGGGGCGGCAGAAGGCCGAGGCACCACGAAGAGGTGAACACCCACAGGACTCGGTGGGTCGGCCACCGAGCGTAGGCTCGTGCCGGGTGTTTCCCTGCCCAGGTGAAGACCGAACGATCGGAGCAATCTAGGGTCGGGTCCCGGGGCGGTCGACCCCATCCTGTTCGGCCACCGAAACTCAATCGGAAGCGAGATTTCACCACCGTGACTGCTCTCACTCTCAGCACCGCTGCGGCGGCCGGCCTGCGCGCCGACGCGATCGTGGTCGGTGTCGCGAAGGGCGCCGAGGGCCCGGTCGTCGCGCCGGGCGCCGAGGCCGTGGACCAGGCGTACGACGGCAGGCTCGCCGTCGTTCTGGAGACCCTGGGCGCTTCGGGTGCCGAGGGCGAGGTGACGAAGCTGCCCGCACCCTCCGGCTTCAAGGCTCCCGTCGTCGTGGCCGTGGGGCTCGGTGCCGCCCCGGAGAAGGACGAGACCTACGCCGCCGAGTCGCTGCGCCGGGCCGCCGGCGCCGCCGCCCGCGCGCTCGCCGGTTCCAAGAAGGCCGTCTTCGCGCTGCCGGTCGCGGACGCCGCGGACGCCGGTGTCGTCGCGGAGGGCGCGCTGCTCGGCGCGTACTCCTTCGACGCGTACAAGGAGAACGGCAGGAACTCCAAGAACGCCAAGAACGGCAAGGCTCCCCTCGCCGAGATCGTCCTGCTCGGCGGCAAGCCCCGCGACAAGGCCTACAAGGCGGCCGTCGAGCGCGCCGTCGCGGTCACCGAGGAGCTCAACCGCGCCCGCGACCTGATCAACATGCCGCCCAACGACCTGAACCCGGCGGCCTTCGCGTCCATCGCGCAGACCGCGGGCAAGGAGCACGGCCTCAAGGTCCAGGTGCTCGACGAGAAGGCGCTGACCAAGGGCGGCTACGGCGGCATCCTCGGCGTCGGCGCGGGCTCGGCCTCCGGTCCCCGCCTGGTGAAGGTGTCGTACACGCACCCCGAGGCGAGCAAGCACCTGGCGCTGGTCGGCAAGGGCATCACCTACGACTCGGGCGGCATCTCGCTCAAGCCGGCCGGCCACAACGAGACCATGAAGTGCGACATGAGCGGCGCGGCGGCGGTCTTCGCCGCGGTCGTGGCCGCCGCCCGGCTGGGCCTCGAGGTCAACGTGACCGCCTGGCTCGCCCTGGCCGAGAACATGCCGTCCGGTTCGGCCACCCGTCCGGGCGACGTGCTGCGCATGTACAGCGGCAAGACCGTGGAGGTCCTCAACACGGACGCCGAGGGCCGTCTGGTGCTCGCCGACGCGCTGTGGGCGGCCTCGGAGGAGAACCCGGACGCGATCGTGGACGTCGCGACCCTGACCGGCGCGATGATGCTGGCGCTCGGCAGCCGCACCTTCGGGATCATGGCCAACGACGACGCGTTCCGCGGCGCGATCCACGAGGCCGCCGAGGAGGTCGGCGAGGAGGCCTGGCCGATGCCGCTGCCCGAGCACCTGCGCAAGGGCATGGACTCGCCGACGGCCGACATCGCCAACATGGGCGAGCGGATGGGCGGCGGCCTGGTCGCCGGTCTGTTCCTGAAGGAGTTCGTGGGCGAGGGCATCACCTGGGCCCACCTCGACATCGCCGGCCCGGCCTTCAACGAGCAGGCCCCCTTCGGCTACACCCCGAAGGGCGGCACCGGTTCGGCGGTCCGCACCCTGGTGCGGCTCGCGGAGCTGACCGCCGCGGGCGACCTCGGCTGACGTCTGCGCGTAGACGACGCACCACACGAGGGCGGCCCCGGATGCCACGGCATCCGGGGCCGCCCTCGTCGGCGCACACCGGGAACGCCCCGGACCGCGCTCCGGCCGCAGGGTCGTTACGCCCTCGACGAAATCCGTACGGGCCGGGCGGCCACGACCTCCCGACGTGATGGATCAGACGTCCCAGACAGCGGCCCGGCGTCTCCTCGGCTGCCGACAAGTGCAAAGATGGGGTCTCGGCAGGACAGGGCCCCCACCGAAGGGCCGAAGCATCAAGCGGCCGGACACCAGCCGCCTGCCGGTCATCGGAGACCGGCGCACGGCGCACATGCATGGAGGACGTGACGTGGCGAACGACGCCAGCACCGTTTTCGACCTAGTGATCCTCGGCGGTGGTAGCGGTGGTTACGCCGCGGCCCTGCGCGGGGCGCAGCTGGGTCTGGACGTCGCCCTGATCGAGAAGGACAAGGTCGGCGGCACCTGCCTGCACAAGGGTTGCATCCCCACCAAGGCTCTGCTCCACGCGGGCGAGATCGCCGACCAGGCCCGCGAGAGCGAGCAGTTCGGTGTCAAGACCAGCTTCGAGGGCATCGACGTCCCGGCAGTCCACAAGTACAAGGACGAGGTCATCTCGGGCCTGTACAAGGGTCTGCAGGGCCTGATCGCCTCCCGCAAGGTGACCTACATCGAGGGTGAGGGCCGGCTGTCCTCCCCCACCTCCGTCGACGTCAACGGTCAGCGGATCCAGGGCCGCCACATCCTCCTGGCGACCGGTTCCGTGCCGAAGTCGCTGCCCGGCCTGCAGATCGACGGCAACCGCGTCATCTCCTCGGACCACGCCCTCGTCCTGGACCGTGTGCCGAAGTCCGCGATCATCCTCGGCGGCGGCGTCATCGGCGTCGAGTTCGCCTCCGCCTGGAAGTCCTTCGGTGCCGACGTCACCGTCATCGAGGGTCTGAAGCACCTCGTCCCGGTCGAGGACGAGAACTCCTCCAAGCTTCTCGAGCGCGCCTTCCGCAAGCGCGGCATCAAGTTCAACCTGGGCACCTTCTTCCAGAAGGCCGAGTACACCCAGGACGGTGTCAAGGTCACCCTCGCCGACGGCAAGGAGTTCGAGGCCGAGCTCCTCCTCGTCGCGGTCGGCCGCGGCCCGGTCTCCCAGAACCTGGGCTACGAGGAGGCCGGCGTCGCCATGGACCGCGGCTACGTCCTCGTCGACGAGTACATGCGCACCAACGTGCCGACCATCTCCGCCGTCGGCGACCTGGTCCCCACGCTCCAGCTCGCGCACGTCGGCTTCGCCGAGGGCATCCTGGTGGCGGAGCGCCTGGCCGGCCTGAAGACCGTCCCGATCGACTACGACGGCGTGCCGCGGGTGACGTACTGCCACCCCGAGGTCGCCTCCGTCGGCATCACCGAGGCCAAGGCCAAGGAGATCTACGGCGCGGACAAGGTCGTCTCCATCAAGTTCCCCCTCGGTGGCAACGGCAAGAGCCGGATCCTGAAGACCGCGGGCGAGATCAAGCTCGTCCAGGTCAAGGACGGTGCCGTGGTCGGCGTCCACATGGTCGGCGACCGCATGGGCGAGCAGGTGGGCGAGGCCCAGCTGATCTACAACTGGGAGGCCCTGCCGTCCGAGGTGGCCCAGCTGATCCACGCCCACCCGACGCAGAACGAGGCGCTCGGCGAGGCCCACCTGGCCCTGGCCGGCAAGCCTCTCCACATGCACGACTGACCCTCGGTCGACGAACGCGACGACACAGACTTCCGCACTTCGTAAGGAGCAACCGAAACCATGCCGGTTTCCGTAACCCTTCCGGCGCTCGGTGAGAGCGTCACCGAGGGCACCGTCACCCGCTGGCTGAAGGCCGAGGGCGAACGCGTCGAGGCCGACGAGCCGCTGCTCGAGGTCTCCACCGACAAGGTCGACACCGAGATCCCCGCCCCCGCCTCCGGCGTGCTGACCTCGATCAAGGTCGCCGAGGACGAGACCGTCGAGGTCGGCGCCGAGCTGGCCGTCATCGACGACGGCACGGGCGCCCCCGCCGCGGCCCCGGCCGCCGCCGAGGCCCCGGCCGCCGAGCCCGCCCCGGCGCCGGTCGCCGAGGCCCCGGCCGCTCCCGCCCCGGCCCCTGCCGCCGCCCCCGCCGCTCCGGCCGGTGCCGCCCAGGGCACGGACGTGGTCCTGCCCGCGCTCGGTGAGTCGGTCACCGAGGGCACCGTCACCCGCTGGCTGAAGGCGGTCGGCGACTCCGTCGACGCCGACGAGCCGCTGCTCGAGGTCTCCACGGACAAGGTCGACACCGAGATCCCGGCGCCCGCCTCCGGCGTGCTCCTGGAGATCGTGGTCGGCGAGGACGAGACCGCCGAGGTCGGCGCCAAGCTCGCCGTCATCGGCCAGCCGGGTGCCGCCCCCGCCGCCGCTCCGGCCCCGGCCGCCCCGGCTCCGGCTCCCGCCGCTGCCGCCCCGGCTCCCGCCGCCCCCGCGGCTCCGGTCGCGCCTCCGGCCCCGGCCCCCGCTCCGGCTCCGGCTCCGGCGGCTCCCGTCGCTGCCGCTCCGGCTCCGGCCGCCCCGGCGCCCGCCCCGGTCACCCCGGTCCCGGCCGCCGCCCAGGCGACCGACGAGGGCGCGTACGTGACCCCGCTGGTGCGCAAGCTCGCCGCCGAGAACGGCGTCGACCTGTCCACCGTCAAGGGCACCGGCGTCGGCGGCCGCATCCGCAAGCAGGACGTCATCGCCGCCGCCGAGGCCGCGAAGGCCGCGGTTCCGGCTCCGGCCGCCGCTCCCGCCGCCGCCCCGGCCGCGAAGAAGGCTCCGGTCCTGGAGGTCTCCCCGCTGCGCGGCCAGACCGTGAAGATGCCGCGGATCCGCAAGGTCATCGGCGACAACATGGTCAAGGCCCTGCACGAGCAGGCCCAGCTGTCCTCGGTGGTCGAGGTCGACGTGACCCGCCTGATGCGTCTGCGCGCCCAGGCCAAGGACACGTTCGCGGCCCGCGAGGGCGTCAAGCTCTCCCCGATGCCGTTCTTCGTGAAGGCGGCGGCCCAGGCGCTGAAGGCCCACCCCGTCATCAACGCCAAGATCAACGAGGCCGAGGGCACCATCACCTACTTCGACACCGAGAACGTCGGTATCGCGGTGGACTCCGAGAAGGGCCTGATGACCCCGGTCATCAAGCACGCCGGCGACCTCAACATCGCGGGCATCGCCAAGGCCACGGCCGAGCTGGCGGGCAAGGTCCGGGCCAGCAAGATCACCCCGGACGAGCTGTCCGGCGCGACCTTCACCATCAGCAACACCGGTTCGCGCGGCGCCCTGTTCGACACGATCATCGTGCCGCCGGGCCAGGTCGCGATCCTCGGCATCGGTGCCACGGTCAAGCGCCCGGCGGTCATCGAGACCGAGGAGGGCACGGTCATCGGCGTCCGCGACATGACCTACCTGACCCTCTCCTACGACCACCGTCTGGTGGACGGCGCCGACGCCGCCCGCTACCTGACCGCGGTCAAGGCGATCCTGGAGGCCGGCGAGTTCGAGGTCGAGCTCGGCCTCTGATCCTCTCCGGGCCACCGACAGCCGGCCTGATCCACGGCGCCCCCGTCCGGACGTTCCGGGCGGGGGCGTCGTGTTTGCCCTTTACAGCGACGTGTAAGCCTCGTCTCACCTGCGGGAAAGCCCCCGCATGCGCCCTTCCCTCCTGGGCTCTCGGCCGTATTGTCTAAGCGTCGAACGCCCCGACTGAGGAGCCCCCATGACCGCGCCCGTCGTCCACTCGCTGCGCGAGCAGATCCGCGAGCACATCGTGGAGGGGATCGTCAGCGGGCGCTGGAAGCCGGGCGAGCGGATCGTGGAGCGGCGGATCGCCACCGAGCTGGAGGTCAGCCAGACCCCGGTCCGGGAGGCGCTGCGGGAGCTGGAGTCGCTGCGGCTCATCGAGTCGGCGCCCAACAAGGGCGTACGGGTGCGGAATCTGACGGCCGCCGACCTGGAGGAGAGCTACCCCGTCCGAGCCGGCCTGGAGGCCATCGCGGCGGAGCTGGCGGCCGGCCGACTGGCGGAGGACTGTTCGGCCCTGGAACCGCACGTCACGGCCCTCTACGAGGCGGACCGCAGGGCGGACGGCACGGCGCAGGTGCGGCACACGGTGGCCTTCCACCGGGAACTGGTGCGGGCGGCCGGGAACTCGGTGCTGCTGCACACCTGGGAGGGCCTGGGCATCGAGGTGTTCACGGCCCTGTCGATCCGCTGGCTGGGCACGGTGCAGCAGTCGTACGCGGAGGAGCACGAGGAGCTGGTGGCCGCGTTCCAGCGGCGCGACCCCCGGATCGCGGAGATCGTGAAGGCACACGTCCTGGGATGCGCCCCACGCGCCTAGGAAGCGGTTCCCGCGGACCCGGAAGACCGGACCCCGCGGACCCGGGAAGCCGGACCTCACGGCCCCGGGAAGCCGGACCTCACGGCCCCGGGAAGCCGGGCCCCCCGGACCCGGAGGCCAGGCCCGTTCGCTCCCGCGAAAGCGGGCCCGCGTCACCCGAGCATTCCCCCGCTCAGACGCACGCGGACCTGCGAAAACCGCAGGAAAACGCGACACTCGGTGTCTCGTTCGAAGGCACCGCGTGCCGACTTTCTCGAAATCGAGAGGTTTTGGCCGTCGATCCTTTGATCGATCATCGATCAGGGAGTTACAGTCGCCGATGGACTTCCACCGAAGTCCATCGCCCTGTCCTGCCAAAGACACAAGGGCACCCCCTGACCCTTACCGATGAGGGAACCCCCTTCGACTGAGGAAGGCGGCGACATGACCGACCCCAAGGCCATCCAGCCGAGCGAGCTCGACCAGCTCCCGGACCGCGACCCCGAGGAGACCGCCGAATGGCAGGCCTCCCTGGACGCCGTCACCAAGGCGGCCGGGCCGCACCGTGCCGCGTACCTGATGCGCCGCACACTGGAACGAGCCGAGGGCACCGGCGTCGCGCTGCCGAAGCTCCTCGAGACGGACTACGTCAACACCATCCCGACCGCCGCCGAGCCGGCCGTTCCCGGTGACGAGGCCATGGAGGCCCGGATCACCGCGTGGAACCGCTGGAACGCGGCCGCGATGGTGACCCGTGGCAGCAAGCACGGCGTCGGCGGTCACATCGCCACCTTCGCCTCCGCGGCCTGGCTCTACGAGACGGGCTTCAACCACTTCTTCCACGGCAAGGAGGGCGATGGTTCGGGCGACCAGCTGTACATCCAGGGCCACGCCTCCCCCGGCATCTACGCCCGCGCCTTCCTCGACGGCCGGCTGAGCGAGCACCACCTCGACAACTTCCGCCAGGAGGCCGGCGGCAACGGCCTGCCCTCCTACCCGCACCCGCGCCGGCTGCCCTGGCTGTGGGAGTTCCCCACCGTCTCCATGGGTCTCGGCCCGCTGTCGGCGATCTACCAGGCGCGCTTCAACCGCTACCTCACCAACCGCGGCATCAAGGACGTCTCGGCGTCCCACGTCTGGGCCTTCCTCGGCGACGGCGAGATGGACGAGCCGGAGTCGACGGCCGCACTCGCGCTGGCCGCCCGTGAGCAGCTGGACAACCTGACCTTCGTCATCAACTGCAACCTGCAGCGCCTCGACGGCCCGGTCCGCGCCAACTTCAAGATCGTGCAGGAGCTGGAGGCCCAGTTCCGCGGTGCCGGCTGGAACGTCGTCAAGACGCTGTGGGGCAGCGCCTGGGACGAGCTGTTCGCCCTTGACACCACGGGCGCGCTGGTACGCCGGCTGCGCGAGGTACCGGACGCGCAGGTCCAGACCTACCAGACCCGCGACGCCGCCTACATCCGCCAGGACTTCTTCGGCAAGGACCCGGCGCTCGTCGAGATGGCGAAGCTGCTGAGCGACGACAAGATCCTCGACTGCTTCCACTTCTCCCGCGGCGGTCACGAGTCGCGCAAGGTGTACGCCGCGTACAAGGCTGCCCTGGCCCACAAGGGCGCCCCGACGGTGATCCTGGCGCAGACGGTCAAGGGCCACACCCTCGGCACGGGCTTCGCCTCGAAGAACGCCAACCACCAGATGAAGAAGCTGACGGTGGACGAGTTCAAGGCGATGCGCGACCGCCTGGAGCTGCCGATCTCCGACGCTCAGTTCGCCGACGGCGTGGTGCCCTACGGCCACCCGGGCGCCGACTCCCCCGAGGTCCGCTACCTCCAGGAGCGCCGCGCGGCCCTCGGCGGTCCGGCCCCGGCCCGCCGTGTCCACCCGCTCGCGCCGCTGCCCGCGCCCGCCGACAAGGCCTTCGCCGCCTTCGACAAGGGCTCCGGCTCGCAGAACATGGCGACCACCATGGCCTTCGTCCGCCTGGTCAAGGACCTGGTCCGCGACAAGGAGACGGGCAAGCGCTGGGTGCCGATCGTCCCGGACGAGGCGCGCACCTTCGGTATGGAGTCGCTCTTCCCGTCCCTCGGCATCTACTCGCCGAAGGGCCAGACGTACGAGCCGGTCGACCGTGACCAGCTGATGTACTACAAGGAGGCCAAGAACGGCCAGATCCTCAACGAGGGGATCACCGAGGCCGGTTCGATGGCCGACTTCATCGCCGCATCGTCGTCGTACGCGACGCACGGCGAGGCGATGATCCCGTTCTACATCTTCTACTCGATGTTCGGCTGGCAGCGCACCGCCGACCAGATGTGGCAGCTCGGCGACCAGCTGGGCCGCGGCTTCCTCGTCGGCGCCACGGCCGGCCGTACGACGCTGACGGGCGAGGGCCTGCAGCACGCCGACGGCCACTCCCCGGTGATCGCGGCCACCAACCCGGCCGCGCTGACCTACGACCCGGCCTTCGCGTACGAGATCGCCGTGATCGTCAAGGACGGTCTGCGCCGTATGTACGGCGAGACGGCGCCGGGTGAGGACCCGAACGTCTTCTACTACCTCACGGTCTACAACGAGCCGCTGCCGCAGCCGGCGAAGCCGTCCGGCCTCGGTATCGACGAGGCCATCGTCAAGGGCCTGTACCGATACAACACGGCGGAGTCGGCGGGCCTGTCCCCCGCGGCCAACGCCCCGCGCATCCAGCTGCTGGGCTCCGGCACCGCGATCCACTGGGCGCTCGACGCGCAGAAGCTCCTCGCCGAGGAGTGGGGCGTCGCGGCGGACGTGTGGTCGGCGACGTCCTGGGGCGAGCTGCGCCGGGACGCCCTGGAGGCGGACGCCGCGCTGCTGCGCGGCGAGGAGCGGGTGCCGTACATCCGGCAGGCGCTCCAGGGCGCCGAGGGCCCGGTCCTCGCGGTGTCCGACTACATGCGCCAGGTCCCCGACCAGATCGCGCAGTGGGTGGAGCAGGACTACTCCTCGCTGGGCGCCGACGGCTTCGGCCTCTCGGACACCCGTGAGGCGGCCCGCCGCCACTTCGGTGTCGACGCCCCGTCGATCGTGGTCGCGGCCCTCGCCCAGCTCGCCCGGCGCGGCGAGGTCAAGGCGACGGCCGTCAAGGAGGCCCGGGACAAGTACGGCCTGTAAGGGCTCGTGATGCGGTGAGACGAAGGGGTACGGCGGCTGCCGTACCCCTTCGTCGTACCCCTCGCTGTCGGTGGGCGACGGCATGATGGCCGTATGCGTGCCGCTCGTCTGATCACCATGGTGCTGCTGCTCCAGTCCCGGACCTCGATGACGGCGGCCGAGCTGGCCCGGGAGCTGGAGGTGTCCGAGCGGACCGTCACCCGGGACGCGCAGGCCCTCGCCGAGGCGGGGGTCCCGGTGTACGCGGACCGCGGGCGGGCCGGGGGCTACCGGCTCCTGGGCGGCTACCGCACCCGGCTGACCGGGCTCGCGCGCGGCGAGGCCGAGGCGCTGTTCCTCAGCGGGGTGCCGGGCGCGCTGCGCGAGATGGGTCTGGCGGACGCGGCCTTCGCGGCCCGGCTGAAGGTGTCCGCGGCCCTGCTGCCCTCCCTGCGCGACGCCTCCCGTACGGCGGCGCAGCGGTTCCATCTGGACGCCCCCGCCTGGTTCACGGACCCGGAGACCCCGCCGCTGCTGCCCGAGGTCGCGGAGGCGGTCTGGGACGACCGGCGGATCACCGCGCGGTACCGGCGCGGCGGGCAGGAGGTGGAGCGGGAGCTGGAACCCTACGGGCTCGTGCTCAAGGCGGGTGTGTGGTACCTGTGCGCGCGGGCGACGCGGGCCGGGGTCTTCCGGGTGTACCGCGTCGACCGCTGCACGGCCGTGGACCTCCACGAGGAGCGGTTCGAACGGGACGAGGAGTTCGATCTGCCGGCCTTCTGGGCGGAGCAGGCCGAGCGGTTCGCACGGTCCCTCCTGCTGGCCGAGGTGGTGGTGCGGCTGTCCGGGGAGGGCGTGCGCAGACTGCCGTACGCCGTGGATCCCGTGTCGGCCCGTGCGGCGCTTGCGGCCGCGGACGCCCCGGACGGGCAGGGGTGGGTGGCGGTGACCCTGCCGGTGGAGTCCGAGGAGGTCGCGCACGCACAACTCACGGCGCTGGGCCCGGAGGTCGAGGTGCTCTCGCCCCCGGGGCTGCGCGCCCTGTTCGCCCGGGACGCACAGCGGATCGCCCGGCTCTACGCCCCCTGAGATACCGGCGCACTCCGCGTGCGCCGCACCCGCCGAGGGCCGATGCTGGTTCCCGTGATGGACGAGACGGAGTTCTGGGAGCTGGTGGACGCGAGCCGGGAGGCTGCCGGGGGCGACCCCGAGGAGCAGGCCGACCAGCTCGTCGAACGGCTGCTCCAGCTGGACCCGGAGACCGTGCTGGACTTCGCCCGTCACTTCGAGGGCCGCTACAACCGCGCCTACCGCTGGGACCTGTGGGGCGCCGCCTGGGTGCTGCTGGACGGGGCGAGCGACGACGCGTTCGACTTCTTCCGCTGCTGGCTGATCGGCCAGGGCCGGGAGGTCTACGAGGGAGCCCTGCACGACCCCGACGCGCTGGCCGGTCTGCTCGGGGACTTCGACGAGGAGGTCGACGGGGACGGCGAGGAGCTCGGCTACGCGGCGGACGAGGCGTACGAGCAGCTCACCGGGACCGTGGCGCCCGATCTGGGCATCCCGCCGACGGCCTCCGAGCCGGAGGGGACACCGTTCGACCTGGAGAACGAGTCCGCGCTCGCCGAGCGCTACCCGAGACTGTGGGACCGCTTCAAGGACTGAACCGGCTCCCGGCCGGTCTCGGCCGCGTGGTGCAGCGGCGCCCGGTTGGCCTGGTCCAGGTCCTGTCGTCAAACTCCCGTCGTCCGCCCGCAGGGCAGGCGGGAGTTTGACGACAGGGCCTAGGGCGGAGGCCGTGGCCGCGGCCGGACCCAGGACGACCGTCGCCACCGCGCAGACCGCCGTCCAGGGGTTGGGCACGGCCCCGGCCCAGGTGCGTGTCCTCTTCGTCTCCGTACGGCTGACGCTGCTCATGATCCCCACCTCCGGCCGGCTTCCGCGCACGACCGTAGGGCGCAAAGATCGGAGCACTCTCCGCCTGGCCTGTGAGGGGCCTATAGGCCTCCCGGTGGCACGGGGCACACCCTTGGGCCGTGCGGCGCCCTCAAGGTGGGTCCCCGGGCCGCCTGGCCCGGGCGGTCACCGTCTGCCCTGCAGATGCGCCGCCCGTTCCCGGATCGCCGGGAGGAGGGCGCTGAGGGCCGCGCCCGGGCAACTGGTCGCATAGCCGTCCCGGTGGGCCGCGAGGGCGGGCAGCATCACCGCGGCGCCCTCCTTGTAGAGGCTCTTGCCGCTGCTGGAGACGAGCCGGACCTTGGTGCGCGGGTCGATGTCCGCGAGGCCCAGCTTCCAGGCGGCCAGGGCGGCGATCGCGTCGGTCATGGCCCGGGGCACGGGCACGCCCGCCGTGAAGGTTCCGATCGCGGCGATGCCGGCCGTGCGGTGGTTGAAGCCCAGGGTGTGCGCGCCGGTGACGGGACGTTCCACGCCGCCCGCGCGGCCCTCGTAGATAATGCCGCAGCGGTCGACGAGGAAGTTGTAGCCGATGTCGTCCCACCGCCGGTTGCCGATCTGGCCCGCGTCCAGCGCCCTGATGATGCGGGGCACGTCGGCGCAGGCGTAGCGGTTGGGCGAGTCGGTGTGGTGCACGAACACCGCGATGACCTTGTCGTCGTAGCGCGGCGACGGCTGGCCCGGCAGGCCCCCGCCCGTCCAGGCCGACCGCGGCACGATCCGCGGCCTGGGCGCCTGGTGCAGTGCGGCGGACCGGGCCTCGACCGGATACGAGCGCTGAAGCGCCACCGTCTGCTCGACCCGGGACGCGCACGTCATCAGGGTCAGGGAGGCGGCGAACCCGGGCACACAGGCGAGCAGCAGCAGGGTGGTCCCCGGAACCCGTACACGCCCTGGTCGCACCAGACCGGCTCTTGGCAAGACACGCATGGCCCCACTCTCGGCCGCTCCCACCGCCCGCGCGATGTGCGCTGTGCCACCTGGCGGAACCATTGTCCCGGTCCGGGACGTTTTAACAGGTCGACGCGCGTGGCTGCTTTTCGGGCGCCCCCCGCGCGCGGCTGATCACTGGGCCCGTGTGGCGCGTACTTACGCGTACTGAAGGGGTCCTAGAGAAAGGCGGCTTCGTGGACCTGCTCGACATCCTGCTGATGCTGGTCATCCTGGCCTATGCGGCGTCCGGCTACCGGCGCGGGCTGGTGGCCGGCTGCGTCTCCCTGGCCGGCTTCGTGGGCGGAGCCGTCATCGGTGTGTGGATCCTGCCGTGGGTCATGGACCTGGTGACGCGGGGGACGACGGCGGCGACGGTCACCGCGGTGTTCACGGTGCTGGTCCCGGCCGTGATGGTCCACGAGCTGGCGGGGCGTCTCGCGCTGAAGCTGCGGCGCGAGCTGGACCACGGGCCCCTGCGGGTGGCCGACGGGATCGGCGGCGCGGCGGCCAACACGCTGGCCGTGCTGATCGTGGCGTGGGTGGCCGCGAGCGTGCTGGGCGCCTCCTCCTCCCCGCTGGTCACGGACTCGATCCGGGACTCCCGGCTGCTGGGCTCCGTACAGAGCGTGATGCCGGACACCACCCCGGCCTGGTTCTCGCGCGCCACGACCGCCCTCGCCCAGGCGGGCTTCCCCCAGGTCTTCAACCCGTTCGAGAACGAACCGACGGCCGGGGTGCCCAAGCCGTCGGGGGACGACGTCACCCCGAGCGCGACGAACGCCGCCAAGTTCAGCACGGTGAAGATCGAGGGTGCCGCCGGCACCCAGGGCCGTGAGGGCAGCGGCTTCGTGTACGCGACCGGGCATGTCATGACCAACGCCCATGTGGTGGCGGGCATCGGTCACCCGACGGTCCGCGTCGGCGGTGTCGGCCCGTCGTACAGGGCCCGGGTGGTGCTCTTCGATCCGGACCGGGACGTGGCCGTGCTGTACGTGTCGGATCTGCGCGCGCCCGTGCTGCGCTTCGACGGCGAGGCCAAGCGCGGTGACTCGGCCGTGGTCGCGGGCTATCCGGAGGACGGCGATCTGACGCTGCGGGCCGCCACTGTCGCGAGCCGCATCCGGGCCACGGGCCAGAACATCTACAGCTCGAACACCGTCACCCGGGACATCTACTCCATCCGCTCCACCGTGCTGCCCGGCAACTCCGGCGGCCCGCTGCTCACCAAGGACGGCCGGGTCTACGGCGTCGTCTTCGCCCGCTCCACCTCGAACGCGGAGACGGGCTACGTGCTGACGGCGGACGAGGTCGCGGGCGACGCCGGACGCGCGGCGCATGCCACCGCACCGGTGGACACGGGCGATCTCGTCACGCCGTAGGAGCCCGGGATCTCAGGGCCCCGGCCGGCGGGCACGTCCGCCGGGGCGCGCGGTCACAGGAACATGCCCATGAACACGTCGTCGACGTACTTCCCGTCGAGCAGGAACTCCTCGGGCAGGATCCCCTCCACCGTGAACCCCTCCGACTTGTACAGCCGCCGGGCCGGGGTGTTGTGTCCGAGGACCCGCAGGGTGAGACGCCGGGCTCCGCGCCGCCGCGCCTCCTCCTGAGCGGCTCGCAGCAGCGCCCGGCCGGCCCCGGTGCCACGGGCCTCGTCGGCGACGGCGAGCCCCCGGATCTGCAGGACGTGCGTGTTGCACGCCAGCGGGGTCGAAAAGCCGAGCCGGAGATAGCCGACGACGGCGCCGCCGAGTTCGGCCACGAGGTGGCCGCTCGGCGGGACCCGCTCGGTGAAGAAGGGGTCGTACGGCGGCTCGGGGCGCGGCTGTACGGAGTGCAGCGGGGACCAGATGGCACGGTCGAGACGGCCGAGTACGTCCTCGTCGTCGGACGTGGCGAGGCGTATGCGGAGATCGGACATGCGGTCACTGTACGGCCGGGCCACGACAATCCGTCCTGTGCTTTTCCGGGTGCCGGACGGGTCGGGAGTGACGCACGGGGCAGGATGGGCGCATGCAACGTTCCCGAATCGCCGTGGCCGGTGCGTCCGGTCTGATCGGCAGTGCCCTGGTGCGATCGCTGACCGCGGACGGACACGAGGTGGTGCGTCTGGTACGGCGCTCGGCCCGGGGCGAGGAGGAGGTGTGCTGGGACCCCGAGGAGCAGTACGTCGACGCGGCGGGACTCATCGGGTGCGACGCCGTGGTGAACCTGGCCGGGGCCGGCATCGGCGACCATCGCTGGACGGACGCGTACAAGAAGACGCTCCGCGACAGCCGGGTGCTGGGCACGGCGGCGCTCGCGGAGGCGGTCGCCTCACTGCCCGAGCCGCCGCGGGTGTTCGTGAGCGGCAGCGCCATCGGCTACTACGGCGAGACCGGGGACCGCGCGGTCGACGAGACGGCACCGCCCGGGGACGGCTTTCTGCCCTCGCTGTGCGTGGAGTGGGAGGAGGCCGCGGCCCCGGCTCAGGAGGCGGGCGTGCGGACGGTGTTCGCGCGGACGGGGCTGGTGGTGGCCCGCGAGGGCGGGGCCTGGGGGCGGTTGTTCCCACTGTTCCAGGCGGGGCTCGGCGGGCGCATGGGGGACGGACGGCAGTACTGGTCGTACATCGCGTTGCACGACGAGGTGGCGGCGCTCCGCCATCTCATCGACCGTGAGGACCTGTCCGGGCCGTTCAACCTGACCGCCCCCGAACCATTGACGAACCGTCAGATCACCGACGCCATGGGGCGCGTGCTCCACCGGCCGACCCTCTTCCAGGTGCCCGCCCCCGCGCTGCGGCTGGCGCTCGGTGAGATGTCCGGGGATGTGCTCGGCAGTGCGCGGGTGGTGCCCGAGCGGCTGCTGGAGTCGGGGTTCTCCTTCGCGTTCCCGGGGATCGAGGAGGCGCTGCGGGCCGCGCTGCAGCAGTAGCGGACGGTGCGGCCGCGGCGGTTCGGCGGGGTGCGGGAGGCGGGGAGAGACAGGAGAACGTCGATTTCGACCGCATGCGACCGCCGTGCGACCGTGCTCTGTTGATGCGCGACTACACCTGACCGTTCACGGACCTACGCTCGATCCGAACTCGGGTATTTCACCAGCCAGTCGGGGGCATGACGTCTCCACCGGCCGCACAACCTCGAGGAGGGGCACGTGCTACAGCCCGTGTATCAGGCGGACGTCGTCATAGTCGGCGCCGGGGTCGCCGGCCTCGCGGCGGCCCATCGGCTGACCAGCGCAGGAGTCACCACCGCGGTCCTGGAGGCCGCCCCTTACGTCGGCGGGCGCATGTCGACCGAGAAGGTCGACGGCTTCCGGCTCGACCGGATCGGACAGCTGCTGTCCACCGCGTACCCCGAACTGCGTCTGACGCCGGGGCTCGAGTCCCTCGTCCTTCGCTCCTTCGCACCAGGTGTCCTGGTGCACAGCGAGGGGCGCCACCATCGTGCGGGTGCCCCCATGGGGGGCGGGGGCGCAGGGGGCGCACGCAAGGCGCTGAGCGCCGTGCGCGCCCTCGCGGCCGTTCCCCGTACGGCGTCCGCGCCCCGGCCGGTGAGCGCAACCGGCCTGGGCCGCACGGCCCGTTCGCTGGCGAGCGGATCACGGACCTCCGCCATCGTCGCGCCCCTCCGGCTCCGCGCCGAGCTGGCCCGGATCGCCACGTCCCCCATGGAACGGCTGCTGGCCCGGCCCGAGTCCGCCGCCCGGCACGCGCTCGCGGCGCGCGGGATCCCCGCCCGTGCCGTCGACGGTTTCCTCCGCCCCCTGCTCGCCGCCCTGTTGTGCGATCCGGAGCTGACCACGTCGAGCCGCTGCGCCGATCTGGCGCTGCGCTCCTTCGTGACCGGCCGGCTGTGCATGCCGGAGGGCGGCGCGGACGTCCTGCCGGAGCTGCTGGCCCGGGCACTGCCGCCGGGCACCGTGCACACCGGGGTGCGCGCCACCTCCGTCTCCACGACCAGGGTGACCACCGCGGAACACGGTGAACTGCGGTGCCAGGCCGTGCTGCTGGCCACCGACGCGTCCGCCGCCGCCGAGCTGCTGCCGGGGCTGCGCGTGCCGGACTTCCATCCCGTCACCGTCGTCCACCACACCATGGAGGAGCCGCCGTCGACCGGTACCTCGCTGCTGCTGGACGCGGACCGCGACGGTCCGGTGGCCCACACGTCGGTGGTCAGCCTCGTGGACCCGTCCCGGGCGCCCGTGGGCCGCGCCCTGGTCTCCTCCACGGTCCTCGACACACCCCCCGACGACGTGGACGGTGCCGTACGGGCCCATCTGGCACGGCTGTACGGCACCTCGACCACACGCTGGGAGACGCTGGCCGTGCACCACACCGCGCGGGCCGTGCCGGCGATGCGGCCGCCGCACGATCTGCGCCGGCCGGTACGGCTGCTGGCCGGGCTGTACGTGTGCGGCGACCACCGGGACACGAGTACGGTCCAGGGCGCGCTGCACTCGGGCCGCCGGGCCGCGTCCGCCCTCCTCGCGGACCTGGGCACGGGTCCGACCCGGCTGGCGGACCCATTGCCCACGGCGGCCTGAGGCCGGGAGCTCCGAACGAAACGGGCGCCCGGCTCGCGGACTCCCATTTCGTTCGCAGCTCCAGCCGGTGCCCCTTTCCGGTCGCAGCCCTAGCTCAGCGCGGCCACCTTGTCGCGGTACCCGCGCACCGGTGCCGCGTCCCGGTACGGCTCCAGCCGGCGCTCGAAGTCCCGTACGTACTCCACCGCCCGCACCGACCGCATCTCCGACGCCTGTCCGGCGGCCTCGGCCGCCAGCTGGCAGGCGAGGTCCAGCTCGCCGAGGCCGAGTCGCGCCGAGGCGAGCAC
Organism: Streptomyces sp. NPDC002573; assembly: GCF_042889625.1. Classification (NCBI taxonomy): domain Bacteria; kingdom Bacillati; phylum Actinomycetota; class Actinomycetes; order Kitasatosporales; family Streptomycetaceae; genus Streptomyces; species Streptomyces sp. NPDC002573. The sequence continues at coordinate 343,376 of NZ_JBIARC010000002.1, forward strand.
GACCCGGCAGAACAGCCGGCTGCGGGCGTAGCCGGGGGCCCGCAGCTGGAGCGAGCGCTCGGCGTGCTGCACCGCGGCCCGGTACTGCTGCAGATCCCGGTGGCAGTGCCCGAACTCGTCGGCGAGCTGTGCCTCGTCGAAGAACCGGGCCCAGTACGGGACTTCGTCGCCCGGCCGGGCGGATTCCAGCGCCCGCTCGGCCCGCACCAGCGAGGCGGTGCACGCGCGTACCTCGCCGAGCACGCCGTGGCCGCGCGCCTCCACGGAGTGCAGCAGCGCCTGGATGACGGGGGGCGCGGACGTGCCCACGCCCTGCTGGGCCACGCGCGCGAGTTGCACCGCCTCGCGGCCGTGGCCGAGGTAGACGGCCTGCCGGCTCATGGTGATCAGCACGTAGGCCCCGTAGATCCGGTCCCCGGCCGCCTGGGCGAGCCGCAGCGCCTGGACGAAGTAGCGCTGGGCCAGACCGTGCGCGCCGATGTCGTACGACGTCCAGCCCGCGAGCCGGGTCAGATCGGCGGCTGCGGCGAACAGCCGGCGGCCGGTCTGCTCGCCGTAGCTGCCGCGGAGCATCGGCTCGGCCTCGTGCTCCAGATAGCGCACGAGGGCCTGGCGGGCGTGACCCCCGCCGTAGGCGTGGTCGAGCGCCCGGAACAGCTCGCCGACCGAGCGGAGGGCGGCGATGTCCCCGCCGGTGACCTTCTGGCCGGGGCCCCGCTCGGACTGGCTGCGCTGCCGGGACGCGGACCCTCCCGGTTCGGGCGCGGTCGAGAACTTGGGGGACGCGGGGCGGCCCTGGGCGGGCACCCGGGCGAGGGTCTCGCCGCGGCCGACCCGGTCGTCGGCCCGGCCGATCAGCCAGTCCCGGCTCGGCACCACGAGACCGGCCGGGGTGAACGCGATCTTGCGCAGCTCGGCATGGCTGCCGGAGTCCTTGCGCCACAGACCGCTGACGATGTCCACAGCCTCCTCCGGGGTGGCGGCGAACTCCAGGCCCGCGTACACCGGTGCGCAGGCGTCGAGGCCGAGGTCCTGCGCGGTGAGCCGGCGGCCGAGCCGCCGGGTGAACACCTCAGCGATGAGCGCGGGAGTCGTGCCGCGCGGCTGCTGCCCGCGCAACCAGCGGGTCACGGATGTCTTGTCGTATCTGAGATCGAGCCCGTGTTCGAGACCCAGCTGGTCGACGCGACGGGCGAGACCGGCGTTGGAGAACCCCGCTTCTGCGATGAGCGCGGCGAGCTGTCGGTTGGGGGTGCGCTGCGCGGGTCGTTCCGTCATCTGCGGTGCGGTCTCCTGCCTCCCGGGCACCGACGCAGGAGCTCCCGGGATGGCATGCCTGCATCCCGGGTCGCCGCGGTACCCGTATCGCCTTGGTGAGCAGCCCTTATGGCCTCGTGAACGGCGTGAATGTAGCTGAGAGTGAGCGGCCGATCGCAGCGTTCGGCATGCATTCATCCGATCGTGTGAGGATTGCCCCGTCCGGCTGACGGGTCACCGGGCCCTGTCGACCTCAGGGCTGGACGTACAGTGACGTGGGCGCCTTTCGCGCCTTACGAAGCTTCTAGGGAGGCGCTTGCCGTGAGTGAGTTGCGGTTCGTCCGTATGGGGTTCGGTGCCGAGGCCGTCGACTACCAGGAGGCCTGGGACGAGCAGCGTCGGGTGCACGCGGCACGCTTCGCCGACGAGGTCCCCGACACCTGCCTGCTCCTGGAGCACCCGCCGGTCTACACCGCGGGACGGCGCACGGCCCCCGACGAGCGCCCCCTGGACGGCACCCCGGTCGTCGACGTCGACCGCGGCGGCAAGATCACCTGGCACGGCCCGGGCCAGCTGGTGGGCTACCCCATCCAGAAGCTCCCGCGCCCGGTCGACGTCGTCGCCCATGTGCGCCGTCTCGAAGAGGCCCTGATCCGCACCTGCGCGGAGTTCGGCGTGGAGACCACCCGCGTGGAGGGCCGCAGCGGCGTCTGGGTGCTCGGCGACCCGGTGGACCAGCGCCCCGCCCTCGGCGGCCTCTCCCTCGACTTCGACCCGCGCCTGACCGACGAGGAGTTCGACCCGCGGCTGAACGGCCCGGAGTACGCGCCCTCCAATGCCGGCCAGCGCCGGGAGGACCGCAAGCTCGCCCAGATCGGCATCCGGGTCGCCAAGGGCGTCACCATGCACGGCTTCTCGTTCAACGTGAACCCGGATACCACCTGGTTCGACCGCATCATCCCGTGCGGGATCCGCGACGCGGGCGTCACCTCGCTGGCCCACGAGCTGGGACGGGACGTGACCATCGCCGAGGTGCTGCCGGTGGTGGAGCGGCATCTGACGGACATCCTGGAGAACGCCGAGCTCAAGCCGCGGGAAATCGAGCGGACGTCGGCCTGACGGCAAAAGGGGGAATGCACCCCCGCTGCCCGAGGTTGGCCCACACACGGAGCCGAACACATCACGGGCGTACGCTGTGTACGCCGAAGAATCCAAAGTCAACGCAGACAGGCAGGGAGCCGACGTGTCCGCAGTCGCACCCGACGGACGCAAGATGCTGCGCCTGGAGGTCCGCAACAGCCAGACCCCCATCGAGCGCAAGCCCGAGTGGATCAAGACCCGGGCGAAAATGGGTCCCGAGTACACGAAGATGCAGAACCTCGTGAAGAACGAGGGCCTGCACACGGTCTGCCAGGAAGCCGGCTGTCCCAACATCTACGAGTGCTGGGAGGACCGCGAGGCCACCTTCCTCATCGGCGGTGACCAGTGCACCCGGCGGTGCGACTTCTGCCAGATCGACACCGGCAAGCCCGAGGCGCTGGACCGTGACGAGCCCCGCCGCGTGGGCGAGTCCGTCGTCACCATGGATCTGAACTACGCCACGATCACTGGTGTCGCCCGCGACGACCTCGAGGACGGCGGCGCCTGGCTGTACGCCGAGACGGTCCGGCAGATCCACCGGCAGACGGCGGAGCGCGAGAGCGGCCGTACGAAGGTGGAGCTCCTCGCCCCCGACTTCAACGCGGTTCCCGAGCAGCTCGCGGAGGTCTTCTCCGCCCGCCCCGAGGTCTTCGCGCACAACGTCGAGACGGTCCCGCGGATCTTCAAGCGCATCCGCCCCGGCTTCCGCTACGAGCGCTCGCTGAAGGTCATCACCGCGGCCCGCGACTACGGCCTGGTGACCAAGTCGAACCTGATCCTCGGCATGGGCGAGACGCGCGAGGAGATCAGCGAGGCGCTGCACCAGCTGCACGACGCCGGCTGTGAGCTGATCACCATCACGCAGTACCTGCGCCCGAGTGTCCGCCACCACCCCGTGGAGCGCTGGGTCAAGCCGCAGGAGTTCGTGGAGCTGAAGGAGGAGGCCGAGGAGATCGGCTTCTCCGGCGTGATGTCCGGGCCGCTGGTCCGCTCCTCGTACCGCGCCGGGCGGCTCTACCAGATGGCCGTCGAGAAGCGTGGCGCCTACGTCGCCTCGCAGGCCGTCTGACCCCGGTTCGCCTAGGCTGGTGGCACCCCGTGCCACTTCCCGCGTGTGAATCCGCACACAAGTGACTACCTCCTGGTAATGGCCGATTGACGCGGTCCCGACCGTCCCCGCAGTTTGGGGGGCCGTCAGGGCCGCGTCAGGCTTTTGGGCGTCTGTATCAAGGTTTCATTGGCGTTTGACCAGTGAGTCACGCCCTGGTAACACCAAAGCGTGACGCTGGACTCACGCCACGTACAACTCCTGCCCAAGCCGCCGACCCGAGGGGGACCTCCACCATGCAGGCCGCGCCCGTACGCGCCACCGCCATCCCGTCATTCACCGATGCACTCCGTGCCATCGAATCGCTTCTCATGAGCGGCGGCCAGCGCACCGCCCGCCAGAACGCCTGGACCTCCGTCCTCGAGGACCGCCGCCGCGCCAAGGCCCGTGTCGAGGCGCAGCGCGTGTTCGAGTCCGCGGCGTCCCGCTCGTAGCGACGCTCCTCCTCTCCCCCCGCCGGGAGCGTCCCCACCGCTCCCGCCCCTTCGCTCCCCCGCTCCTCGCGTCGACCCGGCACTGCCGTCGTGGGCACTTCCCGGGCCACGTAGACTTCGTGCCATGGCGAGGAAGGAACCTGCAGCGGACGCTGCGAACGCGGGGCGACTGAAGCAGATCGCCCTGACCTACAAGATGACCCGCAAGGCCGACCCCAAGATCGGTCTTGTGCTCGCGGCTATTGGAATCGTCACCTTCGGTGTCTTCCTCGCGGTCGGCTTCTTGATCGGTCACCCCCTGTATCTGGGCATCCCCGGCCTGCTGCTCGCCTTCCTCGCGATGACGATCATCTTCGGTCGCCGGGCCGAGCGTGCCGCCTTCGGCCAGATGGAGGGCCAGCCGGGCGCCGCCGCGGCGGTCCTGGACAACATCGGCCGTGGCTGGACCACCACGCCGGCGGTCGCGATGAACCGCAGCCAGGACGTGGTGCACCGCGCGGTCGGCAAGGCCGGCATCGTGCTGGTCGCCGAGGGCAACCCGAACCGGGTCAAGAGCCTGCTGGCCGCCGAGAAGAAGAAGATGGCCCGCATCGTGGCGGACGTCCCGGTGCACGACGTGCTCGTCGGCAAGGGTGAGGGTCAGGTCGAGCTGAAGAAGCTCCGTACGACGATGCTGAAGTTCCCGCGGGTGCTGACCGGTCCCCAGGTGACCGCGACCAACGACCGGCTGCGGGCACTGGGTGACCTGATGAGCAACATGCCGCTGCCGAAGGGGCCGCTGCCGAAGGGGATGCGGATGCCGCGGGGTGGTGGTCGCCAGCGGTGACGCTGCCGCTGGGCTTGGCCGGTTTCAGGGCCCTTGGAGAACCTGTGCGGTTCTTCGAGGGTCCTGTTGCTTTTTTTGGGGGGTGGGGTGGTGCGGGATTTTGGGTGCGTGCGGGGTGGTGGCGGTCTTGCGCAGTTCCCCGCGCCCCTGAGGGTGGTACTGCTCGCGCGTTCTCGGGTGCGGGCTCGTGGGGGTTTTCGCGCAGTTCCGCGCGCCCCTGAAGAGCCTCCCGCCCGCACGATCTCGGGTGCGGGCTCGTGGGGGGTTTCGCGCAGTTCCCCGCGCCCCTGAGAGCCTCCCGCCCGCCCGATCTCGGGCGCGGGCTCGTGGGGGTTTTCGCGCAGTTCCCCGCGCCCCTGAGAGCCTCCCGCCCGCCCGATCTCGGGCGCGGGTCCGTGGAGGATTTTGCGCAGTTCGCCGCGCCCCTGGAAACAGTTCCCCGTGCCCTGGAAGACCTCGGTGGCTTCCCTTGGGGTGGAGGGGAGCGGTGGGGTCAGATTCTGGTTTCTACCGTTTTGGCGACGCGGTCGTGGAGGCCTCGGCCGTCGCGGTCCCAGATCAGGGCCGGGATCGCCAGGCACAGCAGGATCGTGCGGGTCAGGGCGCGCAGGGGGGCCACCCGGCCCGTGTCCACCGACACCACCCGGATGCCGAAGAGGCGCTTGCCCGGAGTGACGCCGACCGTGCCCACCGTCAGGACGCTCAGCACGAAGAAGACTAGCAGCGCCCAGTTCGGCGTCGCACGGGTGTAGCCGCCGGTGATCAGACCGTATGCGATCAGGACGCACAGCCCCCAGTCGACGGCCAGGGCGCCGACGCGCCGGCCCGGGCGGGCGATCGAGCCCGGCCCCTGCTCGGGCAGACCGAGCTGCTCTCCCCGGTATCCGAAGTCCGCCCCGGCGTCCTCCATGGCCGCGCGGGGACCGGAGAGCCACGATCCGATTGCTTGCCTGTTGTCCACCCGTCCACGGTACTGCCCCCCATTTCGGACACAGAAGGGTGGGTCGGTCGGGCCTCCGGCTGGTTAACCTGGGAGAAACAAATGGGTCACGCCCGAGAAATCCCCCGTCCTTATGGTCGGCTGCAGCGTGTGCCACCGCACTGGCCGCACGAACGAACTACCACCCCGGCACGGACGGTCGGGAGTAGGAGGAGCTGGATGTTCCAGAACGCCGACGAGGTCAAGAAGTTCATCGCGGACGAGGACGTCAAGTTCATCGACGTCCGCTTCTGCGACCTGCCGGGCGTCATGCAGCACTTCACGGTGCCCGTCGATGCGTTCGACCCGGACGAGGAGCTGGCCTTCGACGGATCGTCGATCCGTGGCTTCCAGGCCATTCACGAGTCCGACATGGCGCTGCGCGCGGACCTGTCGACCGCCCGGGTCGACCCCTTCCGCCGCGACAAGACGCTCAACATCAACTTCTTCATCCACGACCCGATCACGGGTGAGCAGTACTCCCGTGACCCGCGCAACGTGGCGAAGAAGGCCGAGGCCTACCTCGCCTCCACCGGTATCGCGGACACCGCGTACTTCGGTCCCGAGGCCGAGTTCTACGTCTTCGACTCCGTCCGCTTCGCGACCAGCGCGAACGAGTCCTTCTACCACATCGACTCCGAGGCGGGCGCCTGGAACACCGGTGCGCTGGAGGACAACCGCGGCTACAAGGTCCGCTACAAGGGCGGCTACTTCCCGGTCCCGCCGGTCGACCACTTCGCCGACCTGCGCGCCGAGATCTCCCTGGAGCTGGAGAAGAACGGCCTGAAGGTCGAGCGCCAGCACCACGAGGTCGGCACCGCCGGCCAGGCGGAGATCAACTACAAGTTCAACACGCTGCTCGCCGCCGCCGACGACCTCCAGCTCTTCAAGTACATCGTGAAGAACGTCGCCTGGCGCAACGGCAAGACCGCGACCTTCATGCCGAAGCCGATCTTCGGCGACAACGGCTCGGGCATGCACGTCCACCAGTCCCTGTGGAGCAACGGCGACCCGTTGTTCTACGACGAGGCCGGTTACGCGGGCCTGTCGGACACCGCCCGCTACTACATCGGCGGCATCCTCAAGCACGCCCCGTCGCTGCTGGCCTTCACCAACCCGACGGTGAACTCGTACCACCGTCTGGTGCCGGGCTTCGAGGCGCCGATCAACCTGGTGTACTCGCAGCGCAACCGCTCCGCCGCGATGCGTATCCCGATCACCGGCTCGAACCCGAAGGCCAAGCGCGTCGAGTTCCGTGCCCCGGACTCCTCCGGCAACCCGTACCTGGCCTTCTCGGCCCTGCTCCTCGCGGGCCTGGACGGCATCAAGAACAAGATCGAGCCGGCCGAGCCGATCGACAAGGACCTCTACGAGCTGGCTCCCGAGGAGCACGCCAACGTGGCCCAGGTCCCGACCTCGCTCCCGGCCGTCCTCGACTCGCTGGAGGCCGACCACGAGTTCCTCCTCCAGGGCGACGTGTTCACGCCGGACCTGATCGAGACGTGGATCGACTTCAAGCGCACGAACGAGATCGCCCCGCTCCAGCTCCGTCCGCACCCGCACGAGTTCGAGCTGTACTTCGACGTGTGATATCGCCCCGGGTCAGAGCGGGCTTCCGCTCCCCTGGGCCGTGTGTAGGCCGTCGGCCGGCTCTCCCCACGTGGGGAGAGCCGGCCCCCGGCGTTTTAGCGCCCGGGTGCGGGGGCCGGGCAGGGCGCGGGGGGCAGTGGCGCTTGTGAAGCCCCGGGGGGGAAAAAA